>CAZBNE010000113.1:0-5952 GCA_964493155.1 uncultured Pelolinea sp. | reverse complement strand
GCCTGGCGCGGGCGTTCACCTGCTACCAGGCCGCCGCCATGCTGGCCGACATGCCTGCCGAGCCGCGCCCGCTGCTGGTGATCGACCTGCTGGCCACCTTTTATGACGAGAGCGTAAACCTGGCTGAAAGTCGCCGCGTGCTGGCGGGCTGCCTCCCGCACCTGCAGCGCCTCAGCCAGGCCGCCCCGGTAGTGGTCAGCGCCAAACCGCCCGCCCCGATCAGCCCTGAACGCGCTGTGCTGACGCAAGACCTGCGCGCCGCCGCCGCGGGCGCCTGGCAGCTTGAAACGCTGCCCGCGCCCAAACCTGCCACGCTGTGGGACCTGGGAGCCTGAGCATGGGACGCACCCTGCCATCCATCACCCAGGAGTTCATGCAGGAGCAGGAGGCCTTCGCGCGCTTCCGCCGCGCCCTGCGCCGTGCCGACCAGCTGGCGCTGGACGACCTGTTCGCTTCCGCCCGGCAGCACCTTTCGGCGGCGGCCTACGCGGCGCATGCCCTGCCCATGGAAACCTTCCTGCTCTCCATGCTGCTGGAACAGCACAAAGAGGTCCTGCGCCTGCGCCGCGAGCTGGATGAACTGCGCGGGGCGCTGCATGGCTGACCTGACCGGCTGGCTGCTGGACCTGTATGAGGATGAGCGCGGGGGCGCAGCGCTGTGGCTGATCGGCGATGACGGCGAACGCCACCGCCTGCACCAAGAGTTCCCCATTGTCTTCTATGCCGCCGGCCAGCGCGCCCGGCTCAAAGATCTGTGGCACTGGCTGCGCGTGCACCCGCTGCAGCCGCGCCTGTCGCGCGACCAGCGCCGCGACATCTTTCAGCCTCAGCCCGTGGCTGTACTGCGCATCGAGCTGCAGCATGCTTTACGCCAGCCGCAGCTTTTCCACGAAATGACACAGCTTTTTCCGGAACTGGACTATTACGATGCCGACCTGGCCATCGGGCTGCGCCATGCGGCGCGTTTCGGCACCTTTCCGCTGGCGCGCTGCTACATGCGCGCCGATGTCGACGGGCTGGTCAGCGATCTACGCGTGCTGGATTCGCCCTGGGATTTGGACCCTTCAGCTGTGCCGCTGCGCACACTGGCGCTGCGCCCCGACTGCGACCCGGCACATGCCGAACCGCAGGCGCTGATCGCCAGCCACGACGGGCACGAATACCATTTTGCATTTGAAGATGAGCGCCCGCTGCTGGTCAACCTGCGCGCGCTGTTGACGCGCCTGGACCCCGACCTGCTGCTGACCTGTAACGGCGACACCTGGCTGCTGCCGCGCCTGCTGGAAACCGCGCAGCGTCATAACCTGCCGCTGCCGCTCAGCCGCGATCCCTTGCGCGGTGTGCTGCACAAAAAAGAAGGCAGCTACTTCTCTTACGGCCAGATCATCTACCGCGGCCAGCAGATGCTGCTCTACGGGCGCTGCCACATTGACTGCCGCAACGCCATGATATGGCAGGATTACGACCTGGAGGGTGCGCTGGAGACGGCGCGCATCACCGCCCTGCCCATCCAGACCGCCGCGCGCGTCTCGCCCGGCACGGGCATCTCCTCCATGCAGATCACCACTGCGCTGCGCAATGACATACTGGTGCCGTGGCGCAAGCAGCAGGCCGAACGCCCCAAAACCGCCGCCGACCTGATCCGTTTTGACCAGGGCGGGCTGGTGTACCAGCCTATCACCGGGCTGCACTTTGATGTGGGCATGCTCGATTTCATCTCCATGTACCCCTCCATCATGGTACGCAGCAACATCTCGCCCGAAACGCCCTTTCCCGACCGGCTGGGCAGCTCCGACTATCCGCCCGGGCTGGTGCCGCTGACGCTGGGCCCGCTGCTGGACAAACGCGTGGCGCTCAAGCAGCGCGCACTCAGCCTGCCAAGCTGGGATCCGCGCCGGCGCATGGATAAGGCGCGTTCGGAAGCGCACAAGTGGCTGCTGGTAACCTGCTTCGGCTATCTGGGCTACAAGAACGCGCGCTTCGGGCGCATTGAGGCGCATGAGGCTGTGACTACCTGGGGGCGCGAGGCGCTGCTGCGCGCCAAGGAAGCGGCTGAGGCGTTGGGTTTCACCGTCCTGCACATGTACGTGGACGGGCTGTGGGTGCAGAAAAAAGGCTGCCGCCAGCCGGCTGATTTTCAGGCGCTGCTCGAAGAGATCGCCTCGCGCACCTCGCTGCCGGTGGCGCTGGACGGCGTGTACCGCTGGGTGGCCTTTCTTCCCTCGCGTATCGATGAGCGCCTGCCGGTGCCCAACCGCTACTTCGGTGTCTTTCAGGACGGCAGCACCAAGGTGCGCGGCATCGACCTGCGCCGGCGCGATTCGGCGCCCTGGGTGGCCGATACACAGCGCGAGATGCTGCGCTGCCTGGCGCGCGCCGAGACGCCTGAGGTCCTGCCGGATCAGGTCAGCGCGGCGCTGCAGGTGCTGCGTGTTCAACTGTCTGCCCTGCGCGCCGGGCGCGTGCCGCTGGAGAGGCTGTTGGTGGGCAAGAAGCTCAGCAAGGAACTGGCCGGCTACCGCGTACCCTCGCCGGGCGCACGCGCTGCACTGCAGCTGCTGGCAGCCGGCAAAGCCACCCGCCCCGGACAGCGCATTAAGCTGCTCTTCACGCGCGGTGAGCCGGGCGTGCATGCTTGGAACCTGCCCGGTGCACCCGACCCTGCAGAACTGGATCTGGATTACTACGAGGAGCTGTTGCTGCGCGCCGCTTCAGCCCTGCTGCAGCCTTTCGGCGTATCGGAGGACGACCTGCGCGTGCAGATGCATGCCGACCTGGGCGAGCAGCTGGCATTGCCCATTCATGCCTGGAACCGGTGCAGGACAGCAGGGCGGAATGCGCCTGTTTTCACGCTGGCGGACGGTACACAGGGCGTGATGTAAATAGACTTAACTCGTTGGGGTTTAGTGCCCGGGTTTTTTAGCGGGTGCTATAATACCTTCCGGTTAAATGGAAATCATGGCGATAATCGCTAATATTTACCGCATCCGGAATCAATGCGGGCGTCGATTCCAACTCTTTGTCAAAGGTGCCTAAAGCAAGTATTTTTTTTGGTGAGAGGTTAATGAAAACCCTATTTCAGAACATGCAAAAGCAAAAATTCTCATCGCAAGGCCTGGTGATCCTTTGTGTTGGCGTGTCTTTTATTTTCATATTTTTTGAGTGGCTTTTTCAGGTGACAAAACCGTCCTTCATGTCGGTTTTGCCGTTCCTTGAAAAGGTGAAGCTCTTTTTAGGATTTGGCTCGCTTGTGGCCATAGTAGCCTTGTTGACGATCGTGCCGGTCTTGTTGCTGAGTACACTGACAGGCCTGAAAGAAAAAAAGCGTGATCTTAATCGGTTTACCGCCCTGCTGCCCGCGCTAATCCTGGCCTGCCTGGCATTATTACGGATTGATGATTTTACCTACACTGTGTTTAGCTTTGGAATTTACAACACAACCGGCCTGATGAGAGCGGCCTATGGTTTGTTTTTTCTTTTTACGATCCTCCTTTTCTGGGGTGAAGTCATCAAACTAGCTCAAAAGGTCAGCGAGCAATTAAACAAATTCTCTGGCAACAGACAAAAAGCAATCATGGCGGCATTGATGATCCTCCTGATCATCCCGTCGGCATTAGTTTTTGCAGATGCTGGTTTCGCCAGAAATTTCTATCAGAACGCCGCGACACCTGACAAGATCCAGCGTCCGAATATTATTTTGATCACGGCGGACGGATTGGATGCCAGCCATTTATCTTTGTATGGATATGAGCGAGACACCACTCCTTTTTTGAAATCAATCGCGTCTGTCTCTCTGGTCGCGGAAAATAACTTTACCAACGCTTTGAAGACCACTGGATCGATCACCTCCTTGTTTAACAGCAAGTACCCCTCCACCACCCGGGTTCTGTTCCCGCCGGATATCCTGCGGGGGGATGATGCTTATCAGCATTTGCCCGGGATGCTGAGAAATGCCGGCTATTACACAGCTCAATTCGGGCATAAATATTTTGTGGATGCTTACCAGTTCAATATGCTGAATGGATTTGACGAGGTCAATAGCCGCAGTTCCAACAATCCGGTTCTGGCGCAGATCAGCGCTGCCTTGCCCGAAAATTATGCTTTTTTCGCCTACGAAGTGGCCAACCGTCTGGTGGATCGCTTGCGACATATCTTTTTCATCAAAGCAATGCAGAATCCATTTGAAGAGGTAACGGCGACTGAACCGCAGAATTTCCATGACGACGAGAAAATTTCAAACACACTGAACTTGCTGGACCATTTGAATCAACCGCTCTTTGTCCATATTCACTGGATGGGTACGCATGGTGCGAGGTATTCTCCTAAGGAACGGATTTTTTCTGCAGGGAGGGATCCGGAAAACCAGGAGATGTGGGACAGGGATTTTTACGACGATGCCATCCTGGAGCTGGATAGAACCATCGCCGGGCTTCTGGGTGAATTAACCAAAAGAGGATTGGATCAGGATACTGTGCTCATTCTGACCAGCGACCACGGGCAGGATTGGTCGAATAGAAGACTGCCCCTGATCATGATCTTCCCGGGCGGCGCTTATTCAAAAACCATCCGGCCCAATGTTCAAAACCTGGATATCGCACCGACAATGCTGGATTATCTGGATATTGCTATCCCGGATTGGATGTCAGGCCAGTCGCTGATCAGTGAAACCTATCAGCCCTACCCGGTGATTAATGAGGCAGTGGCGCACACGATCAATACCGAGCGAAATGTGGAGGCGGATCCCAAAAAGATCAAACCGCCATTTTATCAGTTCGATGAGATCTCCGTCATTGATTGCCACAAGATCTACCAGTTAAACCTCGAAAAACTCAAGTGGTCTACAGGTGAGATTGAAGACTATGCAGACAAGTGTCCGGATGAGGATCTGCTTAATTTTGACCAGGTGGCAACTATCATCAAAGACCGGTTAACACAGGATGGTTTCGAGCTCCCTGAAAATTTCCCGCCAAAGTTTGATAATTAATCGGGAGAACCAAAGAATTTTTATTGTTTTAACTTCATTGCATGCCTGGAAATGATACCCGATGGTAAGAAGGATTTTTCAAAGCAAGTCGATCCACATTCTGGGGCAGAATTAATATGCTGGGATTTTGGCAAGAAAATATTAACAAAAATAAATTGCTTAACCAAAAATAGTAATTTTGTGTATAATTGCGCGAATTAAAAATTCGAGATTATTAACCTGCGATCATGATAAATAAATCCAGCCTCATGCTTAGCATCGCTATTACCAGCGCCCTTGGCCTTCTTGCTGACAAGGGCATAACATGGTTGAGGATGGACGCGGTTTGAGATAGAACCCATAATTTATAAAGAGCCACCCAACCAACGGGTGGCTTTTTTTATTAACAGCTCAAAAAAACAAAGATACGTCAACATGATCAATAAAGGAGGTGGTAAGTATAAGCAAAAGGAAGAAATGTTTTGAACACGTTTTATTAATTTTATTTAAAAAACCAAAGGAAAAGACATGGAAAACAATATTGAATCAACGAAGAAACCGCTTTTATCCGCCAAACAGGTTGGCATTGCGGCCGCTTTCGGCGGTATCGCGCTGGCAATCATCCTGGCCGGCTTCACCATCCCCATTCCCGGCACGGTTGCTGTTTCGGATCCGCGTGAGATCTTCACCACCATCGGCGCCTCGCTCACCGGCCCCATTGGTGGCATCGTCATCGGTTTGCTGGCAGCTATCGCTGACCCCAGTATCGTGGTTGTTTCGGTTATCGCGCATATCGTCGGCGGGATCTACAACGGCCTGGTCTACAAGAATTTCAGCTGGCGCTTTAAGGATAACAAGGTCGTTTCGCTGGCCCTGTGGGCTGCCCAGGTGGTGGTATATTACCTGGTCGTCATGATCCCGCTTATAACCGCCGGGTTGATGGTCTTCTTCCCCGATCCCGGCTACGGCGGTTTCTTCACCCTGCTAAC
>CAZBNE010000112.1:0-6093 GCA_964493155.1 uncultured Pelolinea sp. | reverse complement strand
GCCTCCAGTAAAGAATATATATTTTGGATTGAGATTTTTCATGGTTGTCATCCTTATTTAATTGAAGCGGGGGGGGCTGTTTAATAAGCCCTCCCCGAGTTGGCGAGCTGATAAATTGTTGGGGATGATTTCTTTTTTCTTGGGCACGAATGATCATCCTTTTAATGAGAAAAGTTTACCACACCAAAAGACCCTGCATTTTGCAGGGCCATATTTATTTAACAATTAATCCTTAATTTCTTCGGCTTAAAGTTCTGCTGAGCAGATCTTCCTGATCAGCTGCGATCGCTTTTACTTTTTTGGAGTGCGAAGTGCTCCTTTTTGCTTCCATCCCCGCTTTTTCCATGGCTTCTTTTAATCTAATTTCCATCATTGTTGGATCAGGTTCTGCGGGAGCCTGTTCGGCTTGTTCATCAACCGGTTTCTTTTTCTCCTTGCCTTTTCTGCGAACCGGGCGGGCGGGTGTAACTTTCACGCCTTCAATATCATCCAGGCCCGGCTGAAGTGCTTTCATACTTAATTTGATCTGTTTTCTGCGGCGGTTAAAATCAATTACTTTTACATCAACCTCATCGCCAACCGTGACAATATCTGAAGCGTTTTTGACATAACCCTGCGTCAGTTCGCTGATGTGCACCAATCCGGGTTTTTCAGCACCAATGTCAACCAGCGCGCCGAACTTTTCAAGTTCAACCACCTTGCCCTTAAGCACCATGTCCTTATCAATTTCTCGCCATTCCAGGGCAAGCGGTTTGCGCATAGTAACTTCAATGCGATCATCCTGCAGGTTGCGCACATAAACATCGACTTCCTGATTCTCTTTTAAAGAGTCTTCTACTCGTAAAATGGGTTCATTCTTCTCGGAAACGATCTGTGACACATGAAGTAAGGCGGGTTTTTCCACACCGATATCTACAATCGCTCCTGCTTTGCTGGTCTTAATGATCTTCCCCTTTAAATGCATTTTTCGTTCGAGCTGGTTTGAAGATTTAATACCAGTAATTACATCTGAATTCATTAAATAATATCTCCTGTCATAGGTGTTAAGCAATCGTCGATTATACTCTTGGGAGAACACCCTGTCAATTAATAGAAATTAATTATTTGCTTATCTGGTTTACCACTTTCATCGCCAGATCAATCTGTGCATCAAATTTATTATTATAATCATCTTCGGTTAATTGGATCAAAAAATCCGGCTTTAATCCCAAATCCTGAATCTGCCTGCCTTTGGGTGTCAGCCAGCGGGCAGTTGTGATCCTTATACCACCATTGTCATCCTTCAATGTGATCCAATTTTGAATAGAGCCTTTTCCAAATGTAGGTGTACCGACTATGCTGGCGCGCCCCAGATCCTGAAACGCTCCTGCGATAATTTCCGATGCTGATGCCGAGCCTTCATTGACAACCACAACAAGCGGGATCTCGGTATTTACCGGCTTTCCGGTTGATCGATATTCTTTTCGGGTGCCATCTCCCCATTCCTCGATCATCACAACATTTTCCGGAATGAAAAGTGATGTTATTTCAATAGATGTCTGCACCAGTCCGCCGGAATTATTTCTCAGGTCAATAATCAAACCGATAGCTTTCCGGGTAAGCAGATCGTTTAATGCGCTGGTGAATTCTTCAGTTGTATCATCTCCAAAAGTGTAAAGCCTGATAAGGCCAATGCCCCCATCCAGCATTTCACTTTCAACAGAAGGCAAATTTATGATTGCTCTTTCAATTTCAAAATTTAATATCTCTGTTATACCTTCCCGTTGAATTGCGATATTGACTATCGTTCCTTTTGGCCCATAAATCCTTTCCAAAACCAGGACAGGCTTGAGCTTGGTCATATCTTCACCATCGATCGCAACTACCCGGTCTCCTGGTTTTATGCCTGCCAACTCGGCTGGTGAGCCGGGCATTGGGCTGATGATCACAAGATATTCTCCCGAGGTATCGACATAAGCGCCGATACCGGTGTACTCCCCTTTAATCGGGGCATTTTGAGTGCGAAATTCTTCCGGTGTCAGATATGCCGAGTATGGATCCTTCAGGCTTTCCATCATTCCGCGGATTGCTCCTTGAATTAAAGCGACATCATCAACCGGTTGATGGATGAACTGGTTGTGAATGACGCCCCAGACTTGATTGACGAAATTAAGCTGGTCAATATTGATCCCCTTCTGAAGTTTATCTGCCATTAGTGTATGCGAGGATGTTGAAAGCCAGGTTCCGGAGATAAAACCTGCTGAAAAGGTGAACAGGATTAAAGCTATCAGTAAGATGAGATAAATATTTTTAAATCTAAAGGGTTGTTGCATAGCTCTTCCTCAATTATTTGCAGGGATCAGTTTTGGGAGATCGTATAGGGATGAGATCGAGAGAGTATCATGGTGCTCAATTCTTTCGTCGATTAAAATACTGTAGATTCCCAAATTTCTTGCTTGTTCGATATTGGCTGGAAAGTCATCCAAAAAGGCGCAGCCTTCCCAAGAAGGTAAATGTGCGACTTCGAGCGCTTTATCAAATGCTCTTGGGTGTGGTTTTAGATCAGGCATCATGGTATGGATATCGATGGTCGCCTCAAACAAATTCTCCAGATCTAAAAATCTTAATATCCGGTTGACGTGATTCTTGTCTGCGTTGGTGAAAATGAATTTTTTTTGCGGATATGCTGAAATCAGTTTTCTGAGATCGGTATTCTTCTTCAGATGATTGGAGAGATCGATATCATGCACATAATCCAGATATTCAAATTCATCAATATCAAATCGTTCCTTGAGGGCAATCAATGTGGATCCATATTTCTTTATGCTGTATTGTCGCAATGCCAATATTTCAGGCATTTCAAGATTTAGACGGTCTTGCATATAGGTGATTATGCGGTCACGAATAGCATCCATTAAACCGCTGCTTTTTGAGTAGATCGTATTATCCAGGTCAAAAAAAATGGTATGAAACATAATCACGAAAGTATATCTTTAAAACAGAATTGAACACTGGGTATAATTTCAAAACCTATGCCAATTCATGAGCTTTCCAAAGAGGTTGCTTCAAAAATCGCCGCAGGCGAAGTGGTTGAAAGGCCCGCTTCAGTAGTAAAAGAGCTGATTGAAAATGCCATTGACGCGGGTGCCAGCGAGATCATTATCCGTATTGAACAGGCAGGCCGCCGGTTGATCGAAGTCGGTGATGATGGTTCAGGCATCCCGGCCAAAGAAATGCGGATCGCCGTAAAGCGCTACGCGACCAGCAAGATAACCTCGGTTGAAGATTTGGATGATATTGGCTCCCTTGGTTTTCGCGGCGAAGCATTGGCTTCCATTGCCGCAGTTTCCCATTTCAGTCTTGAAAGCAGACCTCAAGGTGAAGATCAGGGCATGCGATTGGTGGTGGAGGCTGGAACTGAGCAGGCTTTTTCACCAACAGGCATGAAGCAGGGCACATTGATCAAGGTCGAGAACCTTTTTTTCAATGTGCCCGCCCGGCAAAAGTTCCTAAAGAAAGATGCTACCGAACGTCAGTTGATCACTGAACTGGTCACCCGATATGCCCTCTATTATGCGGGAATCCGGTTTCAATTGACCCAGGAAGGGCGCCCAATTTTCATGACCTTTGGGAATGAGAATCGCAGAGAAATTCTCTCAAAGATATTCGATGTCGAGGCAGCCCAAAGCTATCTGGAAATCGATTTTCAGGATGATTATGCGAAAATCTATGGCTTTGCCAGCCCGTTGAAAATGACTTTTTCAAATCGAAAGCAGATCTTCTGTTTTGTTAATGGCCGGCTGATATCAGACGCGACACTGACCACAGCGATCATCCGCGCATACCAGGGTTACTTGATGGTCGGGAGATTCCCGTCAACTATTCTTTTCATTGATATGCCCCCTTCTGAAATTGATGTTAATGTGCATCCAACAAAAGATGAGGTCCGTTTTCGCGATTCAGGGCATATATTCGGTGTAATTCACTCTGCAGTTCGCCGGACATTATCAACTATTCTGCCCTTGCCGGATTTTCAAATGCCTGCCTGGAATTCCCGCCCCAATTCCGAACAAACCATAGATCCAGGATGGGAATTCTCCAGGGAAGAAAATCATATTTTGCCGGAGCCGCTTTCACCAAGAAGCGAAGCGTTGGAAGGAAGTGAAAAACCTTCTGATGTAAAAGTCCCCATCCTGAGATTGATTGGACAGTTGGGAAAAACTTATCTTGCCGCTGAAGGACCCGATGGATTGTATCTTATTGATCAGCATGCCGCACATGAACGCATTTTATTTGAAAGAATGCAGAATACACAGCAGGCAGAAACAAGTTCTCAATACCTGCTTTCACCCGAGACCGTTGTGATCCCTGCCAGATTATCTGAAGATTTCAACGGGCAAAAAAGCATTTTGGAAAAAATTGGTTTTAGATTTGAGGAATTTGGGCCGGACACGATCCGCATTACAGCGATCCCGGCTGTAATTCAAAAAATGGATCCCGGAACAGCATTACTGGGCGCGCTTGAGCCTGAAGAATTTCAGGAAGGTTTAATCACAGCGGAAAAGGAAAAGAAAATTATATTAAGAATCTGTAAAAAAGCGGCGATCAAAGGCGGGCAGACCCTGTCAGTCCAGGAGCAGGAGCAGCTTATCCGCGATCTGGAGAATTGCGCTTCCCCCAGAACCTGCCCGCACGGCCGGCCGACCATGATCCATATTTCTGTTGACCTGCTTGCAAGGCAGTTTGGCAGGCTTGGAAGCAGATGAACTAGACAAAATAATCCACTAGCTTTCCTACTCCCAGTTCAACATTCATCCTGAGTAAAACTTTCGCTTTTTCGTCTAAAAAAGTATTTCCAAGGTTATTGATGATCAATATGGCGCCGTTCATCAGCGCGGTCTCAGGCAGGGTGTTGGCAGGCGATACTTCCAGTGATGAACCAGCGACCAGCATAAGGTCTGCACGGAGGCATTCGTTATAGGCATTATTCCAAATATCCTGCGGAAGCTCCTCGCCGAACAAAACCACATCCGGTTTTATGGTCTGGCCGCAATCCTTGCATTTTGGAATTTCATTCCCTGCCGTTATTTTTGGGTGAAAATAATCTTTATCATGTCTTCTTCCGCAGGCGGGGCAGGTTGCGGTTTGGGCGCTTCCATGTAATTCAAGCACGTATCTGGAACCGGCTTTTTGATGCAAACCATCGATATTTTGGGTGATGACAGATTTAATCATCCCAAGCTCTTCCAGCTGCGCCAGGGCGCGATGAGCAGCATTGGGTGTGGCTGATCCTGAATTCAACGCCAGAGGTCTGATCCAGTTGAAAAAGTCTTCCGGGCTGTTCCTGAATGCCCATATTGATGCGACCTTGTACGGATCGCTTGTATTCCAAAGCCCTGATTGCGGTGAGCGAAAATCCGGGATGCCGCTGGGAGTGGAAATACCCGCCCCCGTAAAAGCCACCGCATGTTTTGCATGAGAAAGCAGGTTTGCGGCTTGCTCTAATAAATCAGGTTTTTGAGATATTGTGTATTGTTTCCTCATTGAAAAAATTTTTACTCTGGATTTCCAGTATATTAATCATCAGCATTAGCTTACACGATTTGTGGATTTTCATTAGAAAATTTTGTATAAAACAAACCGGTAGGAATTTCAAGGAATTCTTACCGGTTTTCTCAAAACGATCTTCAATAACAAATTACTTTATTGATTATCCATTTGAAGTTTTGGTTTATTTACATACGAAATTATATTCCTTGGTTGAAAAGACTTGATTATTTGGTTCTTTGATATTAACCCAGATCTTAATATCAGAATCAATGCTATATGTAACTTTATAGGTGACAGTTTGAGTTCCGGCAGCGCTAAATGTCAATTCGCCACTCGTAATTGGTCCACCAACTTGATCATATATGCCATATCTTACTGTTCCAGCACCATCAGTGGTAATACTGATTGGAACTGAATATTCGTATGGACATCCCTTTGTTATTGATTGAACGCCGAAATCCACCCTCGTAACTGCAAAAGGTTTATCACCGGTGACGATCTGTACATTGAATTTGCCCACATCAACACCGGTATCAGACTTGAGCACCCAATTGCCGTTGAATG
>CAZBNE010000111.1:0-6354 GCA_964493155.1 uncultured Pelolinea sp. | reverse complement strand
AAAAAAATATTAACAGGAGCAAATTGAGATGTTCAAAGGGCTATTAGGAAAAAAGCTTGGCATGACCCAGGTTTTTGATGAAGATGGAGCCGCATATCCGGTAACACTTCTCGAAGCCGGGCCATGTTTTGTTACCCAGGTGAGGACGGTCCAAAATGATGGCTATTCGGCTATTCAATTGGGTTATGACGAAGTAAAAGACACAAAACTGACTGGTGGTGAGCTCGGGCATCTACATAAAAAGAACCTGCCCGCATTAAGATTTATCCGGGAATTCCGCAGTAAAGATACGGATGTTAAAGTAGGCGATAAAGTGGATGTTTCGCAATTTGAAATTGGGAAACGCGTGGATGTGATTGGGATTAGCAAAGGCAAGGGTTTTGCCGGCGGTATGAAGCGCCACCATTTTAATGGCGGCCCAGCGACACATGGCCAATCTGACCGGGCTCGAGGTCCTGGCTCAAATTCTTCTACAACCACACCTGGGCGTGTTTATCTTGGCAAGCGTATGGCCGGGCACATGGGAAGTGAACGTGTTTCTTCCCAGAATGTAAAGGTGATCCTCATTGACCATGAAAAAAACCTTCTGGCTGTCAATGGTTCTGTACCCGGACCGCGCGGTGGTTTGGTGATGATTAAGGAAGCAAGAAAACAATAATAATCTGGCTGAGGTAGACACCGGCTTTTGGAGTAAAAAGCATGAAAGTAGATATAGTTGATATCAATGGGAAAAAAGTGAAAGAACTGCAATTGCCCACTTCAATTTTTGAAGCGCCTATCAATGTAGACCTGATGCATCAGTCATTTGTAAGGCAGATGGCAAATGCGCGACTTGGGACGCATGAGACAAAAATCCGCAGTGAAGTCTCTGGTGGCGGGAAAAAACCCTGGAAGCAAAAAGGCACTGGCCGTGCCAGGCAGGGTTCAACGCGTTCGGCTCAGTGGGTTGGCGGTGGAAAAATCTTCACCCCGCATATGAGAGATTACTCTTTAAAGATGCCGCTTAAAATGCGCCGGGCTGCGATTCGCTCAGCGTTATCGGTACGTGCTTCTGAAAATGCAGTAATGGTTGTGGATAATTTTGGAATACCGGAACCCAAATCCAGACTCCTTGCCCAGGCAGTAAAAACGCTGGTTGGTGATAAACGGACTTTGGTTATTGTTCCGGAAAAAGAATCCAAAATTAATGTGTTTATTTCCGCCGAAAATATGGAAAACGTAAAAGTCCTCTTGGCGAAGTATTTGAATATCAGGGATTTATTGAATTTTGATCAATTGATTTTTGATGCTGAATCATTAAATGTCATCGAATCATATCTTGATCCCGGAAAGGCGAAGTAATGACTACTGGATTTGATATTTTACGAAGACCGTTAATTACTGAAAAATCAGCATATATGTCTTCAAAACTTAATCAATATGCCTTTGCTGTACCGGTTGAAGTCACCAGATCCCAGGTAAAGGATGCTGTAGAAAAGGCATTCGATGTAAAAGTTTTAAGCGTCAATACTATTAATGTGATTGCAAAAAAGAACCGGAGAGGACGCAGCCGCCGATTGGAAATAAGAAAATCAGCTTATAAAAAAGCTATCGTTACAGTCCGGCCAGAAGATAGAATTCCGGTCTTCGAGGGAGTTGAGCAATGAGCGTAAAGGTTTATAAGCCAACCACACCCGGCCAGAGAGGAATGACAGGCCATAGCTTTGAAGAAATCACCAAATCTAAGCCGGAAAAATCGCTGCTGATTGCACGATCGAATAAGGCAGGCAGAAATTCTTATGGACGTGTCACAATACGCCATCGTGGGGGTGGAAGCCGGCAGATGGTACGGATTGTGGATTTCAAACGATTAAAAATTGGGATACCAGCCAAAGTGGCTGCGATCGAATATGATCCAAATCGATCCGCCCGATTAGCTTTACTGCATTATGGGGATGGTGAAAAAAGTTACATTATTGCCCCCTTAGGCTTAACTGTTGGCGATGTGGTAATGTCGGGCAAGGATGCTGAGATCAAGCCAGGAAATTGTTTGCCAATTTCTAACATTCCAATGGGCACCCTTGTTCATAACCTGGAATTGGAAGAAGGTCGTGGCGCCCAATTGGTTCGATCAGCAGGATCTTCCGCGCAGCTTGTTGCCAAAGAAGGCGAATATGCTCAAATACGAATGCCTTCAGGCGAAGTTCGCCTTATTCGGCAGAGTTGTTCTGCTGTTATTGGTCAGGTAGGAAACCTTGAGCATAGCCAGATTAAACTGGGTAAAGCCGGCCGTAAGCGCCATAAAGGCATTAAACCGACAGTCCGAGGCAGTGCTATGTCTCCGCGCGATCATCCACATGGTGGTGGTGAAGGGCGTTCTTCCATTGGTATGCCAGGTCCGAAATCACCCTGGGGAAAACCGACCTTGGGTTACAAAACACGCACAAACAAGAAAACAGAAAAATATATTGTGCGCCATCGACAGAATGTGAAACGCAAGTAGTGTATGGATTTATAGGAGCAGTAAGATGTCAAGATCGCTAAAAAAAGGTCCCTTCATCGAGCCTAAGCTTATTAAGAGAATCGAGCTTATGAATGACAAGAACGAAAAAAAGGTCATTCGTACCTGGAGTCGTGCCAGCACTATCTTTCCACAGATGGTAGGTCACACAATAGCTGTACATGACGGTCGCCGGCACGTTCCCATTTATATCACCGAGAACATGGTTGGGCATAAATTAGGCGAATTTGCGCCAACTCGCCATTTCCGCGGTCATATGGGTGCTAAATCAACCGCTACAAAGGAATAACAAATGGCTATCGATGTCAAAGCAGAACTTAGCAATTGTCATGTCTCTCCACAAAAGGTGAGACTTGTCTTGGATCTCGTTCGCGGAAAAATGGCGGAAGAAGCGATTTCGAGGTTAAAGTTCACAAATAAAAAATCCGCTCTACCTCTTAGTAAATTAATTGCTTCAGCAGTTGCGAATGCAGAAAATAATTTTGGATTGAATTCAGCAAATTTGTATATTCATGAGATTACTGCGGATGCTGAACCAATGAGAAAGTGGCGAAGATTTGGCGCCAGAGGTCGGTTTAAACCGATTCTCAGACGGTCATCCCACGTCAAAGTGGTCTTGCGTGAAAAAGCGTAGGCCAAAAAAGATAAGGAAAACAGGAGCAATTATATGGGTCGAAAAGTTCATCCCCTTGGAATGCGTCTGGGAATCATTAAAACCTGGGAAGGAAAATGGTTTGCTGAAGGACAGAATTACATTAGCCAGCTTCACCAGGACATTAAGATTCACGACTTGGTGCGCAAATTAGGCGATCGGGCAGGTGTGTCTCAGGTAGAAGTCGAAAGATTTCCTGGAAAGATCCGCATCGTGGTCAATACCGCAAAACCCGGCATATTGATAGGTCGTAAAGGTGAGACGGTCAAGATCCTGAGAAAAGGGCTGGAAGATTTGACAGGCAAGAAAATTGACCTCGAGATTCGCGAAATCAAGAATCCGGATTGCGATGCCTTACTGATTTCTGAAAATATCGCCTCCCAAATTGAAAGACGTATCAGTTACCGCCGCGCAATGAAACGTGCTATCCAGCAAGCAATCCGCCAAGGCGCTCAGGGTGTGAAAATCCAGGTTGCAGGTCGCTTGAATGGAGCGGAAATGTGCCGGACCATTTGGCTTCGAGAAGGCCGTGTCCCTTTGCAAACTCTGCGTGCCGATATTGATTTTGCGCGTGCTGAGGCTGCGACAACATATGGGAAGATCGGTGTCAAAACCTGGGTTTATAAAGGTGAAATTTTGCCAGGAACTGAAGAAGAAGTACAAAAAACTGAGGGTGTATACGTTAGCGAGTAAAGCACCTTTGCTCACGAAACGATAAACCAAGAGGACACGAAAATGTTAATGCCAAAACGAGTTAAATACCGCAAAGCATTCCGCGGTCGCAGAAAAGGAAAAGCCCTGCGTGGTGCTGAAATTAATTTTGGTGATTATGGATTGCAAGCGTTGGAACCCGCCTGGATTAATGCCCGGCAAATTGAAGCTGCACGCCGAACCATTGTTCATGCAATGAAGCGTCATGGAAAGGTTTGGGTTCGAATATTTCCGGATCATCCTGTAACGCATAGGGCTGCTGAATCCCGCATGGGCAAAGGTAAGGGAGCTGTTGAGTTCTATGCTGCAGTCGTAAAACCTGGGCGGATAATGATCGAGATCAGCGGTCTTGATACAGAAACATCAATGCATGCTCTAAAACAAGCGGCATTTAAGTTACCGATCCGAACCCGGATTTTAAAGCGTGAAGATCTTGTTGGAGCCCAGATATGAAAACGTCTGAAATTAAACTTATGGGAATTGATGAAATCAAATCCAAATTGTTTGAAGCTCGCAATGAGTACATGACCTTGCGCTTTCAGGTAGTTAGCGGTCAATTGACAGATACTAGCAAGTTGAAAATTGTCCGTAGATTGATTTCACGTTATGAAACGATATTACGGGAAAAGCAAATAGCAACAGATTTGGAAGGTGCAGTATGAACACTCGTCGTAGATTAAGAGGTGTTGTAATTAACAATAAAATGACAAAGACGGTTGTCGTTGAGATTTCACGTACTTTTCGACACCCGCTCTACCAAAAAGTAATTCATACTGTTTCTAAGATGAAAGCGCATGATGAAATGAATTGCCAGGTTGGTAATTTGGTTGAGATTATTGAATCAATGCCGATCTCACGCACAAAGCGCTGGACAGTTGAAAAAATTATCAGCAGGCAAGAAGCCCAGGAGGATTTACCTGAAGAAACGCCTGCAGCGGCTGAGGGCTAAATAGATGATCCAACATGAAACCAGGTTGACCGTAGCAGATAATACAGGCGCACGAGAATTGCTAGTTATCCATATTATGGGCGGATCAAGAAGAAAATTTGCCCATATTGGCGACATCATTGTTGCTACAGTTAAGTCAGCTACTCCTCAGGCAACAATAAAAAAAAGCGAGGTTGTGAAGGCTGTTATCGTCAGGACTGCCAAAGAATGGCGGCGTAAAGACGGTTCAACTATAAAATTTGATGATAATGCAGCAGTGATCCTTGCTTCAGATGGAGAAAATCCGGTTGGTTCTCGAATATTCGGTCCAGTTGCGCGAGAACTTCGTGAAAAAGGTTTCATGAAGATTGTGTCACTTGCTCCGGAAGTCATATAAATAGGGAAATTCAGGAGTATCAAGCATGAAGATGCGAATTAGAAAGGGCGATCAGGTTGAAGTGATCGCCGGTAAAGAACAGAATAAGGGAAAACGTGGAGAAGTGATAAAAGTTTTACCTAAAGAGAATCGTGTTGTTGTGCAGGGTATCAATTTGCTCACCAAACATCAAAAACAAGTCCAATCAGAAGGTAAAACGATCAATCCTGGTATTGTTAAATTGGAAGGGCCCTTCCATGGGTCCAATGTAATGGTTATCTGCGGCAAGTGTAATAAACCCACACGAGTTGGTATCTCCCGCGATGGTGATAAATCAGTTCGGGTTTGTAAAAAATGTGGAGGTTTGATCGATTAGATTTTCGATCAAAATCGGGAGTAATAAATGAATGCATTGAAAGAAAAATATAAAAAAGAGATTATCCCAGCCCTCATGAAAGAATTCGGTTTAAAAAATATCATGCAGGTGCCCAACCTTGAAAAGATCACTGTCAATATTGGTATGGGAGAGGCTTTGGATACGCCAAATTCCCTGGATGCGGCAGTCAAAGATCTTACAGCGATTACTGGGCAAAAGCCGGTGGTTGTGAAAGCAAAAAAGAGTATCGCGAACTTTAAACTGCGGGAAGGCCGCCTGATTGGTGTAAAGGTAACCCTGCGCGGTGAAAGAATGTGGTCAATGCTTGATCGATTGGTCAATATCGCATTGCCGCGTGTACGTGACTTTAGAGGAGTATCACCAAAATCTTTTGATGGCCGCGGGAATTACACGCTTGGAGTACGCGAGCAACTGATCTTTCCTGAAATTAATTATGATCAGATTGACAAGATCCGCGGAATGGAATTCACATTCGTAACCAGCGCAAAGAATGATGAAAAAGCTTTGGCATTATTAAGGCATTTTGGAATGCCTTTTAGGAAGGCTTAACTATGGCAAAAACTTGTATGGAATATCGTGAGAAACGAAGAAGGTTTCCTAATATGGTTCGCAACCGCTGCCAGATTTGTGGAAGACCTAGAGGATTTATTCGAAGATTCGGGATTTGCCGCATCTGCTTTCGGGAGCTAGCCTTAAATGGGAAAGTTCCTGGTATCACAAAGTCATCATGGTAAGAACCGATCCGGAGGTATTAAATGAGTATAAATGATCCTATTGCTGATATGCTGAC
>CAZBNE010000110.1:0-6369 GCA_964493155.1 uncultured Pelolinea sp. | reverse complement strand
TCAATAGAACTATTGGTGCACTTCCTTTCACTCTTCAGTTGTTAAGGTTCCGATTGAATCGAGAGGCAGATTTTACCACATCACTCTACCATGTCAAGGGGTTTTGGAGACAAAACCACCGATGTTTCCAATTTTCATGGCAAACACCGGCTTCTGGTTTGCAATGGCCTCTCGGGCACGCCTCAAACGATATTCTTTTGTAAATGCTTTGCGTTCCCGCAAATGCTTTGAGGTAACTGTGTTTCTGTATTCTAAAGCATTATTGTATTGTGTCAAGGTTTTTTCAAAAAATAGCCCCGTTTTTTTCCAAAACTCATTCTTTTTCTATCCAATTTATTGCTGAAATAGACTTTCCTTGCCGAATGCTATAATTCTTCCCATGCAGGCAGATCAATCTTCTGATGCGCCGGATTTCAAGCACCTTGCTTTTCAGGCATTTTTTATCGTTTTCGCTGGTTTCTTTCTTTATATTTTTCTGTGGCTGGGCAGCATCATTGTGGATCAAGTCTGGAATTCCGGGAAAATCATGCCTGGTATTTCCATTCAAGGGATCGATCTTTCCGGGCTGACCATTGACCAGGCGGTGCAAAAACTTGGCTCCGACTTCTCTTTTTCAGCCACAGATGCTATTTCCCTTACTTACGCGGGCATCATTTGGCAGGCGGCACCTGATCAATTGGGACTAACACTTGATGCACACAACTCCGCCAGGCAGGCTTATGAATTTGGGCGCCAGGGCTCGCTGGGGAGTATCCTGGCTTATCAGTTGATGAACCGGCGCTCCCGGCATGACTTGCCTGCTATTGTTATTTTTGACCAGCAAAAAGCTTTTGATTACCTGGCTCAAGTCAGCCAGGCTTATGACCAGCCGCTGCGCGAAGCAGCACTTGAATTGAATGGAACTCAAATCATCGCTATCCCCGGTCAGGCAGGACGCAAACTTGACATTGCCGCCAGCCTTGAGCGTCTGGCCGTGCAAACCCGGCAGGGCGACTTCACATCCCTCACACTGGTGCTCACCGAACAGCAGCCTGACATCATGGATGCCAGCCCATTCGCTGCAGCCGCTCAGGAAATCCTTTCCAAGCCTTTTATCCTTCAGGTACCGCAAGGTCAGCCAGATGCCGGGCGCAATTTCACCATCGAGCCGGAAGACATGGCTCCCATGCTCATATTCACCCGGCAGCAGCAGAACGGGCAGGCGGTTCTGATCCCGGAATTCAGGACTGATCTTTTTAATGCTTATCTCAATGATCTGACCTCACAGGTTAATTACCGGCCGCAAAACGCGCGTTTTATTTTTAATGATGAAACACGTCAGCTTGATCTGCTTGCGGCAGCGGTTATGGGCAGATCTTTAGATGTCCAGATCAGCCTGGCTTCTGCCCAAGGTGCACTGGCGCAGCACCAGGCTGGCGCGGTTTTAACCTTCACTGCCGCGGAGCCTGAGGTTGACAATTCCAAGACAGGCGCAGAACTGGGCATCACGGAACTGGTTCACATGGAAAGCTCCTATTTCTTTGGATCCAGTGAGGCGCGCATCCAGAATATTGAAAAAGCTGCCAGTGAGTTCCATGGTCTGCTCATCCCGCCCGGCGCCACTTTCTCGATGGCCGCAAATATGGGTGATATCAGCCTGGATAATGGCTACTCTGAAGCGCTGATCATCTTTAACGGTCGTACGATTGAGGGTGTGGGCGGCGGTGTCTGCCAGGTTAGCACAACCCTTTTTCGCACCGCTTTCTTCGCGGGTTTACCGATAAGCGAAAGATACCCGCATGCGTATCGGGTGTCATATTATGAGAAAACCGCGGCGAACCAGCGCGATTCCAACCTGGCCGGGTTGGATGCAACCGTTTACGTTCCACTGGTGGATCTGAAATTTACCAACGACACGCCATACTGGCTCTTGATGGAAACATACGTCAGCCGCAGCGCGCACCGCCTGACCTGGAAGTTCTACTCAACTTCCGATGGCCGCTCGGTCGAATGGCTGACAACCGGACCAATCAACATCGAAAAAGCCAAAAAGCCCCTCTACAAACTCAACCCAGACCTGGATCCTGGCGAAATTAATCAGATTGACTTTGAAGCGGATGGCGCAGAAGTGCGCGTGGAAAGGTCTGTTTATCGCGACGGGAACCTGTATTTTTCAGACACCTTCCAGACGCGCTATGAGCCCTGGCGGGCGATCTACGAGTACGGCCCTGGAACCGAGGGCATACCCGAGCCTGAAGAAACCCAATAAAAATCTGCCTCCCGGTGGTAAAATCTTAGTTCATATATTGAGACACTACCATAATAAGGAGATCCAATGGTCAGTCAAGACCTTTTAGATATTTTGCGCTGCCCGTCCTGTGTTCGTGAAAAGGAAGGACTGCTGGACCTTTTTAAAGAAACCTGGCTTATTTGCCAGGATTGCGGCCGAAAATACCCCATCGTCGAGGATATCCCGGTAATGCTGATCGATGAAGGCGACAAATGGGCTGGCACGAAAAATGAGGATCTGCCCATCCCGCCGCCAAGACCGCAGTCTTAGAGGCCTATTTCTGGTCTTTTTCTTGCAACAATAAATTCATTGATTCTTAATGGAATTAAAATTTGCCCTATGAAGAACATATTTAAAAGCATCGGCCGCAACATCCGCGCCATGGACCGTCTGACAAAGATCGTATTTGCTGTCTTTCTGGTCCTTGCTCTGGCCACCGGCGTGGTGGCATTTAACCTTGCCCGCAACCTGACAACTTCAATGACCGTGCTTGATCTGCCCGGTGTTGCCTTTGAAAACGGCCAAACAACCGTCCAACCCGGTGCTGCCGCGGCTTCGGGCAGTCAGGCAAGCGCAGTGACCCCTGAACCCTGGGATGGCACCAGCCGCGTGACTGTACTGATCATGGGACTGGATTACCGTGACTGGCAGTCCGGTGATACTCCGCACAGCGATACCATGATCCTGTTGAGTGTTGACCCGATCAAGAAAACCGCATCGATGCTGTCGATTCCCCGCGATCTGTGGGTTAACATTCCCGGATTTGATTACGGGCGCATCAACGAGTCCTATTTTAACGGTGCGGCATTCAAGCTGCCTGGCGGAGGGCCCGAGCTGGCACGTCAGACCGTAGAGCAGTTTATCGGTGTTCCAGTGCAGTATTACGCCGTTATTGATTTTGGCGCTTTTATCAAATTCATTGATGAAATCGGCGGCGTGAAAGTCAAACCAAATGAACCCGTAACCATCGAGAAATTTGGCGGCGGCGAGGAACAGGTGCTTGAACCCGGAAAGACCTATGAGCTTGACGGTGGTTTGGCACTGGCATACGCACGTGAGCGCCACACTTCAGGTGGGGATGTCGATCGCGCCAATCGTCAGCAGGAAGTGATCTTTGCAATTCGAAAACGTATTCTTCAGCTCGAAAGCCTGCCGGAATTGCTTGCCAAAGCACCGGCGCTATATCAGGATATTTCAGCGGGTATTCTAACCAACCTGAACCTGACTGATGCCTTGAAGCTGGGTGTGCTTGGTGTTCAACTTGATTCAAAGAGTATTAAGCGCGGTGTTATCGATTACAACATGGTCATCCAGACTACATCACCTGAAGGTGAAGCCATTCTTAAACCAATCCCAGACAAGATCCGTGAACTCAGGGATAAATTATTCGCAACCGCCGGGTCCAAAAGCCCGATCGCGATTCCCAATCCTGGCTCAACCCTGGTTAAGGACGAAGCAGCGCGGGTAGTTATCTGGGATGGCAGTGACCCCGGCGGCAGCACGGCTCTGGGCGAGCGCACAGCAGAATACCTGCGTAGCGAAGGCATCAATGTCATCCAGGTGGTTTATGCCGGAGGATATGCTTCCGGAACGAAGATTGAGATCTTCAACGGCAAGCCCAATACGGTCAATTTCCTGGCAGAACGCATGGGTGTCGCCTCGGCAAATATCTGGAATACCTACGATCCTTCACAGGGAATGGATGTGCGTGTTACCTTGGGCGGAGACTGGGCTCAGAATAACGGGCTGCCATAGTTACTGGAGCGTAAGGAAGAGTCATATCCCTCCTTTTGGAGTAGGTCTTATAAATCGGGCGGTTTTCAACCGCCCGATTGTCTTTTTTATTGTCATACTGAGAGAACTCAGCGCCTGCATTGAGCTTGTCGAAGTGACCCAAGAATCTGGATTTTCTATCACAATTCGCATATTCTTCACTTCGTTCAGAAAGACAGGCATAATCTAAAAAAATATCGGCTTTATTCCGAGAGTGCGGAAAGACCGAATCAATAATTATTCCATCATCGGGATCTTGATCCCGTGCCGCCTGGCGGCGGCGACTGCTTCAGGGTAACCCGCATCCGCGTGCCGGATAACGCCCATGCCAGGGTCGGTGGTCAGCACACGTTCCAGGCGTTTGGCAGCTTCTGGCGTGCCATCCGCCACGATCACCATGCCCGCGTGTTGGCTGAAGCCAATGCCGACTCCCCCGCCATGATGGAAAGAGATCCAGGTGGCGCCCCCCACTGCGTTGATGAGCGCGTTGAGGATCGGCCAGTCGCTGACCGCATCCGTCCCATCTTTCATGCCTTCAGTCTCGCGGTTGGGTGAAGCCACTGATCCACTGTCCAGGTGGTCGCGCCCGATCACAATGGGCGCTTTCAGTTCGCCGCTGGCGACCATATCATTAAACTTCAATCCAGCTTTCACGCGTTCTCCATAGCCCAGCCAGCAGATGCGCGACGGCAGCCCCTGGAAGGGGACGCGTTCCCTGGCCATTTTCAACCAGCGCTGAAGATGCGCGTCTTCAGGGAAGAGCTGCATGATAGTTTCATCCGTTCGGTAGATGTCTTCTTTCTCGCCTGAAAGCGCCACCCAGCGGAAAGGCCCTTTGCCTTCGCAGAACAGCGGGCGGATATAAGCGGGCACGAATCCCGGAAAATCGAACGCATTTGCCAGCCCGTTGTCAAACGCGCGCTGGCGGATATTGTTGCCGTAATCGAAGACCTCCACACCCTGCTTTTGAAAATCCAGCATGGCCTGCACCTGCTCCGTCATAGATTTGATGGAAAGCCGTGTATATTCCTGCGGGCTGCTCCTGCGTAGATCCTGTGCGGCTGCCAGGCTTAAGCCTGCTGGCACATACATCAAAAAATCATGCGCGGGTGTCTGGTCGGTCACCACATCCGGCAGGGTATTACTTTTCAGCAGCGCCGGGTAGACCTCCGCCGCGTTGCCGATCAGCCCCACTGACCGCGGGATCATCTTTTCCTTGGCTTCCAGAACCAGCGTCAGGGCTTCTTCAATGTCATCCACCACCATATCCAGGTAGCCGATCTTTTTGCGCCACTGCGCCTGTTCCGGGTCGACCTCAACAATCAGGCCGACACCCTCATTCATGGTGATAGCCAGTGGCTGTGCCGCGCCCATGCCACCCAGTCCGGCGGTCAGGACAAATTTGCCTTTCAAGGAATCCCATCCGTGCTGGGCAGCCAGTGAAGCCAGCGTTTCAAATGTACCCTGCAGGATCCCCTGCGCGCCGATATAGATCCACGAACCCGCGGTCATCTGCCCGTACATCATCAGCCCTTCGGCCACCAGTTTATCAAAATGCTCCTGCGTAGCCCAGTGCGGCACCAGGTTGGAATTGGCGATCAGCACACGCGGGGCGTCAAGATGCGTTCTAAAGATGCCCACAGGCTTTCCAGACTGCACCAGCAGCGTTTCGTCATCTTCCATATTTTTAAGTGATTCCAAAATGGCGTCAAAGCAATCCCAGCTGCGCGCCGCCTGCCCGCGCCCACCGTAAACTACCAGGTCATCCGGCCTTTGGGCAACCTCGGGATCAAGGTTATTCTGGATCATGCGGTAGGGCGCTTCGGTTAGCCAGGATTTGCAGGTAAGAATATTCCCTCGTGGGGCTTGCACTTTTCGTGGTCCGGACATTGGTACGCTCCTTGTTCCAATTTCAAATTTTTCAATCTCGCGAGATAATTAAATTTTATAACTTTCTTACGAGAATGTGACATATTTATCTTATAATCATATCCCAGTAAGCAATCATGCTTGAATTTAATATTGAATTTTGAGGTTCTTATTATGCCCGTGTATGTATATCACTGCGGTAATTGCGAATTTGAATTTGAACAACAGCAAAAATTTACGGATAAACCGCTCAAGACCTGCCCTGAATGCGGGCAGCCAGTGCTTCATAAGGTATACACACCTGTCGGTGTGATCTATAAAGGCTCCGGCTTTTATTCCACCGACCACCGCTCCAGTTCCGGCAATCTTTCTTACAGCAAAGGCAAAAAGGAAGAAAAGAAAGAAAGTACCGCGCCTGAGGAAAAAAAGAGTGAAGTAAAAACCGAAAAGAAGAGCGA
>CAZBNE010000109.1:0-6444 GCA_964493155.1 uncultured Pelolinea sp. | reverse complement strand
TGCCCAAGTATATTGTTGCCCAGGTATGCCGGAAGGTAATCCTCAGATTTACGCGAAGGACCATAAGTACCCAGTATCAGGTCGGTCTGGCTTTTGTCTTCGATAAAGCGGTGCCGGCGGACGATCGCTTTTGGCGCTTCCGGCAAGACGGGTGATGCTGGTTTCTGGTTGGCAGCGTTCTGCCAATCGGCAAAATGCTCTTCGATCAATGATTTCACATCCAGGGCCTCGACCGCACCTGCAATGACAAGGATCATATCCTGCGGCTGATACCAGCGTGCATGAAAATCCAGCAGGTCCTGGCGGGTAATGGCCTGCACCGTCTCAATATAGCCGTCTGCCGGATTGCCATAGGGGTGTCCGGGAAAGAGGGCCTGCTCGAAGAGCAGCGAGGCGATTCCCACTGTATCCTGCTCGCGGATCGCCAGGCCGGTCAGCAGCAGCTGGCGCATGCGTTCCACATAATCCTTTGGAAAGGCCGGCCGGCGCAGGCCATCGGCAGCCAGGTTGAGCAAAACCGGCAGGTCTTCAGCCAGCGCCTTGCCGTGAAAGGAGGTTCCGTGCATACTGCTGTAGAAAGAAAGGCTCGCTCCGCGGCTTTCTAGCATCTCGTGAAATTCAGCAAAGCCCCTGCTGCTTGTGCCTCTTGAAAGCATGGCTGCGGTGAAATTGGCTGTACCAAGTTTATCCGCAGGGTCCAGCCGGGCGCCGATATCCAGCAGGCCGATGATATTCACGGACTGCGCGCTGGTATTATTAAAAATCAGCGCGGTGATGCCGTTGGAAAGCCCGAAGCGCTCGATGTTCTGCGGACCGGGGATGTTCTTAATAGAGGCGGGTTGATTTCCCATATTATTTCCTGTTATTCTTCGGGAGGTAAATGCCAATGACGCGGTGATCCGGATCAAGCCACTGCTGCGCAAAAGAGAGGATCTGCTCCGGGCTGACTTGCTCGATGTGCTGGATATAGGTGTCGAACCAGATGTGGTCGGCAAACATGGAGGAGTAGCCCAGCCAGAAGGCCTGGTTGGTGATGCTCTCGCTGCCATAGGCAAACAGCGCCTTGGCCTGTTTTACCGCGCGCGCCAGTTCCTGCAGGCTGACCTTTTCCTGCTGCAGTCGGGTGATTTCCCGGTCAATGGTCTTTAGAACAGCGTCGGGGGATTTGTCCGGCGGCAATATTGCCAGCAGTTCGTAAAGGTATGGATCAATGGTCGCCTGCACACCGCCAGAGATGCTGACAGCCAGGTCTTTTTCGACCAACGCCTGGTACAGGCGGCTGGTCTTGTTGGATACGCCGCCCCCGCCCATCATGGAAAGCGACGATGGGCCGCTCAACAGGCTGTCAATTACCGTTAAAGTGAAAAAGTCAGCGCTTTTAGCCGCAGGCGAGCGATAGCTCAGCTGCAGGTAGATGGTATCTCCCGGACCTTCAATTTCGATCTTTTGAGCTTTTTTTAATTCAGGTTCAGGAACGGGGCTTGGGCTAACTGCTTCGCTCTGTTTGATCCCGCCGTAAAGGCCGCTGATCTTTTCCAGAACAGGGCCTGTATCAAAATCACCAGCAAGCGCGATCAGCGCGTGATTTGGTGCGTAATGGTCGCGGTAATGCTGATACAGCCCCTCGCGGGTGATGCTTTTCAGATCCTTCATTTCGCCGATGACCTGGTTGCGGTAGGGGTGGGCTTCAAAGGCGGCATGCTGTACACCTTCGCCCAGGCGGAAAAGCGGTTCATTCTCGTTGCCTTCGCGTTCAGAGATGATCACGGTCCTTTCCAGCTCGGTCTCTTCTTTGTCAAACAGGCTGTTAAGCATGCGGTCGGCTTCCAGCTCCAGCGCAATATCCAGCTTGTTGGAGGGCAGCGTTTCAAAATAGGCCGTCCAGTCCAGCGAGGTCATGGCATTCCACACACCTCCATCGCGCGAGATGACCTGGTCGAGCACATTAACAGGATATTTGGGTGTGCCTTTAAACTGCATATGCTCTACCCAGTGAGAGATGCCCGTCTTGCCCTTCACCTCGTTGCGCGATCCAACACGGTACCACACCCAATGGCTGACCAGCGGCACATGGTGCAGCTCCTTGGTTAGGATGGTCAAACCGTTATCCAGAACGTGAGTTTTTACTTTTGGATCCATTCAATCCTTTTTATGGCTTTTGTTTTAAGATGGCAGGAGTATACAATAAGATTCGTGTAACCAATCATAGATTTCCATTAGATGAGATATTTATGAACTCTAAAAAAGGGCAGGGTGTGGAGCTAATCCGGACGGTCAATTTCGGGCGGATTCGGACGGCTGTGAAAGAAAGGATGGCGGGAATAGGGCAGCATTAATAGAAAACCGACGGCGATCAGGCCTTCACCGATCTGAACGCCGCGCGCCTGCCATTCACCAAAATACGGGATGAATTCCGGATAAGGGTGGCTGCCCAAACCAAAGATATCCGCCAAGCCGGCAAAGACAATGATGATGTAACCGGTGCTGATGATGCGCGCGCCAAGTTCCGCGGCAATGCTCGGTGTGCAGCCCTTCCACAAACCGCCCAGGCAGATATATCCGCCTATGCAAATGGCAGCCAGGCCAACCAGCATGACCGCGATCTGAACAAAGCCCAGCACCGGGCTGCGGTCAAGCAGGAAAAGATCAGGCCGCGTACCGACCATCAGGATTAAAAATCCGCCTACCGCAATGATTATCCCCAGTTGTATGCGGCGCAGCGGATAGTGATTTATGGCAGTCCTATTCTTTTGCATGGTCAATGCGTTCAACCTGGCGGCATCCCTTTATGATCTTTGGCTCAAATGCCCAACCCGGCTGTGTAATAAGTCCTGTTGTTGCTTGCTGTTAATAAATCAGGCGGACGGGGTGTCATCCGCGGGAGTAGGCGCGTCTTCTGCTTCCGGTTCGGCAGCAGTCGTTTCTTGTGCAGCAGGTTCTGCGTCAACCGGTTCGGATTCGCTGACAGATTCAGCCTTTTCAGCAGCGCCTTCTGTTCTGGCTTCTACCTCGCCGGTGACCTTAATATCAGTCCCTTCCAGTTCTTTTTCGAGTACTTTCATATCCATGTCGGCGAAGGCTAATGATTCCACGCGGCGCAGGCTTAAACCGATGCGGTGGGAATCAGGCTCGATCTTGATAATGCGCAGGGTGACTTTGTCGCCTTCGTGCAGAACCTCTTTGGGATGGGCAATATGTTCTTCGCTGATCTCGGAGATATGGATCAGGCCTTCAACGCCGCTCTCGAGCATGGCGAACGCACCGAACTTGGTCAAACGGGTGATCTTGGCCTCCACCAGCTGGCCGACCTTCAAATCCCCAACCTCGCTTGTCCAGGGATCCTCTTTCATACGGCGGATGGAAAGCCCGATATGCCTTTTTTCCTCGTCAATACTGATAACCTTGACTTCCACTTCCTGCCCGATTTTCAGTACATCGCCGGGGTGGCGGATCTTGTCCCAGGAGATCTCGGAAACATGCACCAGGCCGTCTGCGCCGCTAACGTTCACGAACGCGCCAAAATCAGCCAGACTGGTCACCTTTCCTTTTAGAACGGAACCAATTTCCAGTTTCTCGATCACCTTATCGCGGATTGAATCGCGTGTTTCGTGAACGGCTGCTTTTTCTGAGAAGATCAATCTGCGGCGTTCCTGGTCAACTTCAATGATCTGCAGGGTGATCTCGGAACCGATCAATTCACCGAAGTGTTTCTCAATATTGTCGCCGCCCATTTCGCTGCGCCGGCCAAAGCTGAGCAGCGAGGAAGGCACAAAGCCCTGCAATTCGCGGAAAGCTACAATGATACCGCCGCGATTAAAACCAATCACCTTGCCAGTGAAAGTTGCCTTGCTCTTCATGATCTCATCGGCGTCTTTCCAGGTTTCCGCTTCGATGGCACGGACATAGGAGAGGATCAGGTTGCCATTTTGATCTTCAGGGGTAACCACATAGACGGCAATTTCATGCCCTACTTCAAGTGACGCAAACACATCCGGCGGAATCAGTTCGAATTCCTGCCCGTTGATGATTCCTTCGGATTTTGCACCGACGCTGACCATGATCTGACCTGGCGAAATGCTTGCTATGGTGCCGGTCTTGATTTCGCCAGCTACAGGTAATTCAAGGTCCAGCCCCTCCTCTTTCAACAGCGAAGCCATATTCTCATATTCTTCGCTATTAATTTTTTCTTCCCCTGAGGCCTGGGTGGTGTCGTTTTGATCCATTTGAGTAAAATACTCCAATATGTTGGGATAGTAAAGAATTATAAGGGTTATTTATTAACTTGACAACCCTAATACAAAACACTATAAAAATTACGTAAAACAGAAACAGTCAATCTGTAATAATATTTCTCAATGCTTTTTATGCCGCTTGCGTTTCTTGCCGTCCGACCCCGGTTTGGAAGCCTGGCTGGCGGCAGCCTGAACTTGCGGCTGAACCTGCGGTTCAAGCACCTGCGGCCTGGCGGGCTGCAGGCGGAACATCTGTGAAATAACTCCCAGGCGGATACTTGCGAACAGATCTTTGAACGTATCGGTGGATTTGCTCTTGTACATCACCAGCGGATCACGCTGTGCGTAGGCTTCCATTCCGATTGACACGCGCAGGGCTTCCATCTGCGTCAGGTGCTCGATCCATAGTTCCGAGATTGAACGCAGCAGGATATGCCGGTAGATAACGCCCTGCACGCGTTTACCGAACGCGCTTAAGTGGCGCGGATCGCTTTTATCGATGATCTCCTGATATGACATTGAACTTAAATCGGACAGGTCTTGTTTCTCCAGGTCGGGGCTGAGCTTTTCAAGATACTCCCATTCCAGCAGGGAATCATTCTTGTTGGTTTGGGCCAGCCGCTGCAGTTCCATTTTTCCCCAAATCGGCTGGAGCTGTTTTTGCACATTTTCCAGGTGCGCGAGCACGTCTGCTGAGATATCGTCCGTTTCCCTGCCTTCCAGCGCTTTGGCTGCCAGAAAGACATAATTCAACAGGTTTACCCGACGGTTGACGCGCTGATGGGTGCGTGCGTCGATCACAGCCTGCGTTCCAATAGGCATCCCGGTAGCCAGATCTGTCAGGTCATAGGCCTGCATGCCTGCTTCGTCCTGGCGTTTAAGGATGGATTCAATATTCTGCAGGATCTGGCTGCCTGACTGGTTCAGACCGCTGATTCTGGCTGAATAAACCTGGTCAATGGCTCCCAAAATGGCTTCCTCAATAGTCTGCCAGTCCGCTCCTGCCAGGGAATCCATGTCCAGGCTCAGGCGGCTGTTGATACGGCGTTCCAGGGTCATCAGCATGCGCGACAGGAACAGGGCGGTTATCTGGTTCTCGATCTCCGCGCCGATCGTTTTGCGGGCTTCGCGCGAGCCGTTCTGGAGCTCGGCAGCCGTCTCGCCCGTCAGGGTGATTTTCAGTTTTATCTGGTTCTGCAGTTCAGCGGAAAAGTCGCGCGCATTCAACGGCTGCTGGTCCGAAAGGTTATCGAGGAAGATGTCCAGCAGGTCCATTCTTTCACCCAGCTGGGTGGAATAACTTTCAATGGTGCGCTGCACAAAGGCTTTGGTCTGGCTGACCAGGTGCGTATGTTCCGCTTCCAGCGTGTGTCGCGCCAGTTCAAGCGCGGCGTTCTTAACAGAAGTACGATCTTTTGCATCGCCGCATAATTTCTCCAACATGCCCGCGATGGTGAGCAGCGTGTAAGAGACTACGCGTTCATTTTGAGAGCCGAAAATGATGGTCGGCTGGATCTCGTCCAGATAGGCCAGCAGTTTCCATGGCCCTTCAGGGTCATCCAGCGCTTCCGGTATGCGGCGCTTTAATTCGCTGCGTAGCATTTCCAGAACATCCTCTTCCATGTCTTCTTTGACAAGCACGCGGTCGCGTTCCTTATATATGCGTTCACGCTGGTCATTGAGCACATCGTCGTATTCAAGCAGATGTTTGCGGATGTCAAAGTTGGCGCCTTCCACGCGCTCCTGCGCCTGCTCTACCAGCCGGCCGAGCATCTTGCTCTCCAGCGGGACAGAAGGATCGATGTTAAAGAGGCGCATCATATTTTCCGCGCGTTCGCCGCCGAACATGCGCATCAGGTCGTCTTCCAGTGAAAGGAAAAAGCGCGATGATCCCGGGTCGCCCTGCCGGGCGGCGCGCCCGCGCAGCTGATTGTCAATGCGGCGGGCTTCATGCCGTTCGGAGCCTACCACGTGCAATCCGCCAACCTCGCGTACGCGCTTCATGTCATCCAGGAAATTCAGGAAGGTGTGGATGGATTCTTCAAAAGGCGGGTAAGCTTCCGCACCGATCTCGGCCAGGGTGACTGCCATTTCAGATTGAGTCATGCCATAGGGGCTGCGCCCCGCGGCAGCCAGCGCCTTGCGTACATCCGCGATGATCTCCTCGCGGATCTCGCCGCCCAGTTTGATATCCACACCGCGGCCGGCCATG
>CAZBNE010000108.1:0-6589 GCA_964493155.1 uncultured Pelolinea sp. | reverse complement strand
AATACGGTCCTTGCGTCACAAGTTTTTTAGTGGCAACCATTGGAGCGGGAGTGCCATCCCCGACCTTATATTGGGTATGAACCGACCAAATTACGAGAGCAATTCCACCAGCAGTTAAAGCGGGACCAAGCAAATAATTCAGCCAACCAATTTTTATTCGTCCCCAATCACCACAAATCCAACCAATCCCAATTTCGACCACGGCCATCAAGAGTAAACCGAAAAAGAATATGCCAATGACTTTCCTTTTGTTTATTCCCTCGGTTACCTTGTATTTATCCATTTTGGGATTCACTTTCCTTTTTTGCAACTGCTTTGTGCAAAATTTCAAGAAAATTATCAAGTGGCACGCGATGTACTCGTGCTGCCCATTCCACTGTTAATGCTTTTGCTAGAAACATTCGCAGGGAATATTTTCCTACTCGATGAACGCCGAATACTTCCATAACTTCAGCGATGTCACCGTATTCCAATAAGATTGCTGAAATGCGCGTATCTTTGTCAATTTGCATGACGCCACTCTCCTATATTCGCCAAACAGAAAAATAAATGGAAAAGTAATCCAAATACTAGTTATGAACTTAGTTAAACCTTAGCTCACGTATCCAGCAATTGCTACGACTTTTGTCGAATCCGAATATTTCCGTATGTCTCTTATCAAAACCCGAATCAGACGTTTGATTTATTGGGAAAGATATTGTTCCTGCGAACACGACTTAAGTCATTCACCTGCCATTAGAAAGAACCTATACTCAAATTGGTTGCTTCCTTTCACCACAACCGAGGAGAAAAAGCGTGAAAACAATATTTACTAAAATTGCGTCCATCCTTGCTTTCATCATTGGAGGAATGGCTGTATTCGCAGGTGCGCAAGTTCTACTGGGTAATGATCCTGGATATTATGTAATTAATTGGCTTCCAATCTACAATTACACCATCGGAATTCTGACCGTTTTCATTACCTCCATCTTTATCTTTACAAACAGCCGATTTGCACTGCCAACAGCTATTGGAACTTTTAGTCTTCATGCTCTCGTTATGCTCATCCTGCAGATCACTTATCGTAATATTGTTGCCCCAGACAGCATCCGGGCTATGACCATTCGGTTGATCGTTTGGGCAATAATTCTTGGATTGGTGTTTATACAATCATACAAGAACAAAAAGATGCAGTATTTGAAAAGTCCTTCATTATAGAGAGATAAAACGCAGCACGATAAAAGTCGTACACAAGAAACATTCGAATATGTACACTTTTTAAGATTGTTCTCGTGAATGAGGTGTATTGCGATGACGCAACAAAAAGTAAACAAAAAGGATGAAAAACTGCGTGAGGTCATACTGACTGACTTTGTAACTGACAGCCTAGTTTCCTCTACTAACCTGCGTGTGGGTGTCCTCAATGGTATTGCACATTTGGCTGGTGCGGTTGACTCAATGGTGAAGCGCGAAACTGCTGAAAAACTCGCAAAACAAGTGGTTGGTATACGAGGAGTGGTTAACCGTATTGAAGCACCTGGCGCTCCCAGCCCATCTCGAGCAGTTAATTTGGATTTAAACAATTTTAAGGAAGAGGTAGCTTAGCATGATAAAGTGGTTATCGAAATGGTTGAGGAAATTTCATCGCTGGATCGCTGTGCCGACTGCCATTGCAATTCCGGCAGTGCTCATTTTAAAACTAGTCGGTAACAAAGAATTAATGGAAATCTGGGAAAAGCTGGAAAAAATTCCGTCCCTCTTGATGTTGATCATGGCTTTGAGTGGCGCGTATTTATTTCTGATCCCCTACATTGCCAAAGGACAGCGCAAGAAAAGAAGCCAGACGAAAGAAGAGTGATAACTGAATTTATTGATCCTCCAATTTTTAACTAAATAAAGATAAAGGGAAGGCGTTTTATGAAAATCGTGAAAACCTTTGATACAGCCGAAATTCCAAATCCACATTCCATCAGTGTACGCGCTTTACTTGTTAGTGAATCGGCGCAATTTGAACATTTATCGCTTGAACCCGGGCAAGTGCAAAAAAAACATATCGCTCATACCAACGTTTACCTTTATATATTGAACGGCACAGGGATTTTGGAAGCAGGTGAAGAGACCATCTCTCTTTCCGCTGATATGCTGGTGGAAATGCCCCCAGAAACGCCTCACCGCTTGATTAACGATAGTGATTCTCAGTTGCGATTATTAAATATTAAAGCCCCACGTCCAACGAGTCCCACAAATATTGTTGTAGAAGGTTGAGGTTGAAATGACTGTACAAATGTTCGTTTTTGCGTTTGTGACATTCTTACATGATTTGTTTACCGTGATTTGGATGGGTGGTTTGGTTGTCACTGTGATCAGCTACCTGCCTGCTCTTAAAAAAGCATTAGGACCTGGTCCGCAGGTTAAAAAAGTAATGAGCGCTTTTCAAAAACAGCAAAGCATATGGGTGTATATCAGCATGGGTGGGCTAATACTTACCGGCCTATTATTGAGTAATCGAAACCCGGAATTTGATTCCTTATTTAGCTTTGGTAATGCGTACTCAGTTGCCTTGTCGATCAAGCATATTCTAGTCATCCTTATGATTGGAATCACGCTGTATCGAAGCTTGATTTTAAGCCGTCCGCAAGCTGTGATGACGCCTGAAAAAGAACAGTTAAGCTTTAAGCTCTTGTTAATAAATGCAGTTCTAGCCGTTGCCGTGCTTTTCTCCAGTGGGTTGGTTTCTGCACTTGTCAAACCGTTTTCTAGTTGAAGGTACCCGAAACAAAAATTTGAGAATTGAAAAAATAATATAAATAAATGGAGATTAACAATGAAAAACAACACGAAATTGGGAGCTGCATTGGCGGTTCTCGGCATTCTGACTGGTTTGCTGTTCTTTTATTTGATTGCAGCTCAATACAATCCGGTCATTGATGCACATGTGATTGCTGGTCGCTCAGACGAAGGCACATCTGTCAGTATCACTTTTGCAGTCCTCGGATGGATTGGAATCACTGCCGGGGCAATCTGGGCGGTAGCTTTTTATGGTTTCCTTAGAAAAGAAAAGTGGGCCTGGTTGTTGGGAACAATAGCCTCAACCATCCAACTCCTGGCAGGATTTTTCCCCATGATCCCCGCCATGGATGGCGACTTACCACCTTCAACCATGATTGTGTTCATTATTGCAGCCGTATTATGGTTTGGGATGCTTCTCATTCACGGAGTAAAGAAAAATATTATTTTATTGGCTTTCATTGCCGGTCTGGCTTATGTACTCACCTTTATCGACGGTGTTGCTCCAATATCAAAATATGTGTCTACAAAAGGTATTGATCCATTTTGGAACGGGGTTTATGCTATTTCACAGCAAGTAAGTTGGTGGGGTGCTGCAGCCTGGGCGATTTTCATTTTTGCCCTTTTAGACAAAAAATCGTGGGCTATTCCAATGGGAGTATTTGCAGGCGCTATGTCCATGATAGCAGGCTATCCCATGGGGATAAATAACGCTTTGTTTGAAGTACACCGTTTTTCCATGTTTCTGCCTGCACCTTTGATCAGTACTGCCCTGGTTATATACCTGGTCCTGCCAGGAACGCGCAAGATGCTCGAAAACTGGAATAAATCCGAATCTTAAAACGAAATATGGAGTGTTCCTATGCAATTCATCAAAGACCGAATTAATTACCTCTTTAATTCTACAAAAGGGTTAATCCTGGTAGCAATCGCAATGATCGCTGTTACAACTGCCATTTGGGGAATGCTTTCAGGGCCGATGGCAGAGATGGGCGTGCGAGAAGTTGTCATCAAACTTTTCAATATGGATATGCTGCAAGCAGAACGAGAAGGACGAATTATCATCCTGTACCACTCAATTGCCATGGCAGTTGTTGCCATCGAGACATACATGATCACTAGCCTTTTGAAGATGAAATCCTTCTTCAAGACAGCCATTAACGGCATCATTACAGTTGGCTACATCTTGACCATGATCTTCGGGATGGGATTCGCCTACTTCGGCCATAATTGGGCATTCCATGGCGTATACATCTTCGGTCTTTCGTTAATCTTTTTCGCCGGAGTGCTGCTGGTGATCGCCCTCTGGCCTTGGAATAAAGAATACTATCAACCGGACAAATCCTACTCTCGTACAAAAAAAGGGGTGGATATCGAGCGTGTGGCATTTTTTGCTACCGCGCTGACTACTGTACTCTCAGCTTTATTTGGTGCAGTTCCAGGGTCTTTCTTTGGCAACGGCTTTGATGTCTTTCTTGCTGAAAATGTCATTCGATTTCCTCATAAAACGACCATGCAATATGCCGTTATCGGTCATCTCCATATTATGTTAGCGTTGATCGCAATTATGATCACTTTGATAATTGGACGGTGGTTGAATTTTAAAGGTATTCTTCACAAGCTTGCAATGCCCTTGATGATTTTAGGAACAATTGTGCTTAACTTGGGCGTTTGGGGGGTAGCAACACCGCTCCAGCCAATCGCTCACCAGGTAATCTATACTGGTGCTACGCCATCCATGGTTGCGGCCTTGCTTTTACTCATCTGGAGCTGGAATAAACTGATCAAAAATGGCACCCGTCATTTGGAAAAGCCAAAATTCGGAGACAAGCTAAAAGCACTGGTTAAGGATCCGTTGAAGTTTGGACCCACCTGGCAAATGCTTTTTATGAACTTTACTACCAGCGGACTTGGAATTTTCATGGCCGTCCGGCTGGATGAGATCTTCCGTGTGTGGCCTGCACGCGAAGAGCGAATTGAACTGACCGGCCACTGGCATGCACTGTCAGCCATTATCGCAACAATCATTCTGCTCTATTATGGCGACATCATCGGTCTCAAAGGCAAAGTACGTCAACTTTATGGATGGGCAATCATCCTGTTTTCAGACATAGCGCTGGCTGGCGTAACCGCCTTTGAGATGAAACGACTTTTTATAACAGAAGCTGAACAGCAGCCGTTGGTTAATGGATTGATGTATGCCATTGACTTTGGGCTCGGCGCTTTGTTGGTCTTGCTAGCAATTGTCATGGTTTGGAGGCTGATAGATTTGTTCAAAAAGAAGGGTAAATGGACCGCCGAAAAGGACCAGGAACTCTCAGAGGAGGTGGTGGAATGAAAAAGTTGATTCCAACTCTCATTGTCGTGATCTTTTTATTGACTTCTTGTAAACCTGTGGATCTAAATGCGCCCATGCCTGATTTTAATACAGGCGTTGATTCTAAATCATGGGCAACGATACCTGCCGGAGAGTTCTTTTTTGGACAACATGAAGAGACTCAAAAAACTGACGCTTACGAGATTATGGTGACCCTGGTCACCACCTCACAATATGCTGATTTCTTAAACCGTGCTGTTTCTGACGGCTATGCAAAAATGGATGCAAATCAGGTGGTTGGGTATTACCCTGGTGATGTTTTCCGCGGTTTCAAACATGAGGAGCCGATCAAAGAAGGAGATTGGTCATTCCTCACTCTGGATGATCCCTCTCAACGCATTACTTATGACGGGAAACTGTTTTCGGTTCAACCAGGTTATGAAAACCATCCCATGACCATGGTTTCATGGTTTGGCGCACGCGGTTATTGCGAGTATTTTGGCGGTTCTTTACCCAGCGAGATTGAATGGGAGAAAGCCGCCCGAGGAACAGATACACGCCCCTTCCCATGGGGCGAGGAAATTAAGAGAGAGAACGCTAATTTTTACTCAAGTCGTGATCCTTTCGAGAATATGCGCACCTTTGGTTCTCGAACAACACCAGTTGGTTTCTACAACGGAAAATCTTATGAAGGATATCAAACTCTGGACTCTGCATCGCCTTACGGCTTGTATGATATGGCAGGCAACGTTTGGCAATGGACCAATGATGTTTACGAAGACATGCATTACCGCTTTATGCGTGGAGGTTCAAAGGATACTTACGAGAATGACCTGCGTGTGTGGTCTCGTAATAATGCCACGCCCACCTATTTCAGCCCCGGTGTTGGATTCCGCTGTGTGCGGAACATCAACGATTGAACGAAATACACTCAATCGTTGATGCCGTGATATCTGGTGAGTAAACATGATAAAAAGACTGTTTGAAAAAATCCGTTTATTTTGGCCGTTGACCAAAAGCCTGCAGACTGGCCTGTTGGTGGCCACAGGCATGGCCGGGTACATGTCGGCGCGCTGCCCTGTGCATAATCTGAGCACCATGCTCGGTTTGTTTTTCAGTTTATTCGCCTCCATTGCCGGAAGCACCATTCTCAACATGTGGTTCGACCGTGATATTGATTCAATAATGGAACGAACCAAAGCACGCCCTCTGGCATCTGGAAAGATCAAACCGAAAGAAGCCTTATGGATCGGGTTGATTGTGTCCTTCCTGGGTGTTGGCCTGGCGCTGTTCATGAATATTGGATTCGGGATAATCATCTTTGCAGGTTTGTTTTTCGATGTCGTCGTATACACCATCTGGCTGAAACGACGAACCTGTTGGAGCATCGTTTGGGGTGGAATATCAGGAGGTATGCCGATTCTTGCCGGCAGATTCCTCGGTATAGGCAATCTTGACTGGATTGGAGTTGTCTTGGCGTTGGGAATCCTGTTATGGATCCCGACC
>CAZBNE010000107.1:4549-6593 GCA_964493155.1 uncultured Pelolinea sp. | reverse complement strand
ATGGCAGACTTTATATAATAGGGTAAATGGTCAAAAGCGATCCATATCAGCGCGCAAGAGAGGCGATGGTTGAGAATCAAATCATTGCCCGGGGGATTACAGACGCGCGCGTGCTGGCTGCCATGCGTTCGCTTCCGCGGCATGTCTTTGTCCCTGAAAAGTATGCGAGTGAGGCCTACGAAGACCATCCCCTGCCGGTTGGAGAGGGACAGACCATTTCACAGCCCTATATCGTGGCACTAATGACCAGCCATCTGAGGTTAAGCGGCAAGGAAAAGGTTCTGGAGATTGGCACAGGGTCAGGATACCAGGCGGCCATATTGTCAAAACTGTCCGCTGAAGTTCACTCGGTCGAGCGTATTGTGATGCTGGCAGAAAACGCGAACAAAACACTGAGAATGCTCAATATAAATAATGTCCGGGTGCATACAGGGGATGGGTCGCTGGGCTGGCCGGAGTTTGCGCCCTATGATCGTATTCTTGTCACAGCCGCGGCACCCGCTGTGCCAAAAGAATTTACAATGCAGCTCAAACCGGGCGGGTTTTTGGTGATCCCGGTCGGTGAACGCTGGAGCCAGATACTGGAAGAATGGGAACAGACCGATACCGGCCTGGAAAAGCGCGATATTCTGCCAGTGGTCTTTGTGCCTCTTCTCGGTGAAAAGGGTTGGAAGGAATAAGCCAAAGCTGAGCAGATGTTAGGCGCATGGATCAGATTATTGCGCCGCATAAATTTCACCTGAAACCTGGCATGTTACAATGGAAAAATCCTGGCAGGGTTGGTTCAAATTCAAAAAAATTTATCTGCCCTGATAAGGATAGAGGCTGTGAATTTTTCAGATTTCCCAGCACACCGCTATAAATCGATTGTAAATTATTAAAAATAAGAATGAATTCCAGAAAGTATCTAAAAAAGAACTGATGACTAAGAAATTACGACCCCGCTGGGTGAGATTCATGGTATTTCTCTTGATATTGATATGCATCTTTCAGTTTATCAATCTCATCCCAAAGCAGGAAAGGGCAAACAAAAATCATTACTGGCGCTATTTTTATAAAGCGCTGCCTGAAAACTCTCTCGATATCGTCTTTATGGGAAATTCGCATGCCCAATGTGCATTCATACCCGAGGTTATCGATGCGATCCTAGGTACCAGCTCTGTTAACCTGATCACCCCCAGTGAAGCGATCTATCAAACGAAGTATGAGTATTTGGAAGTCCTGCGTTACCAGGATCCTGCGATTGTTGTTATGGAAAGCACGGTGATATATGGAGGTGTGAACCAGCCTGGTGAGAAACCATTACAATTTTCATTTCTGGATTCCATGCCTTTTAGTTTAAGAAAGGTAAAATATCTGCTTGATCTGTATTCATTTGATGATCTCACCAAATATGTGTTCCCTTTCCTTGCGCAACACACCGACTGGAAAACACTTAATATACCAATTGGTAAAATACTCAATTACTTCAATCAAAATGAACAAATTCCAGAATTAAAGGACCAGGGTTATTATCAACTGACTGATATCTTGTCCTCAGAATGGATACAGAATAATGAATTCCAACAACCAAAAACTTGTCCGGCAGCTGATCTCGACGATCGCCTGGAAGCGGCCAGAGAAGTCATAGAATTCGACGCGTCAGACCCTTCAAAGCTATTATTTATTGAAGCCCCGGCATACAGGAACCGATATGGGCTTTGCCAAAGCCCAACCTTCGAGGTTTTAGAACAAAATAGCGTGCCCCATTATGAATTGTTCAATGCTGACGACCTTCCGAACCTCTGGTTTCATGACGGCACACACATGTCGCAATTTGGGGCGTTGGTCGCATCCATCGATACCGCCCACATACTGGCCGACGAACTGGATATTAAAATGAACAGCGAAGCGCTTGAATATTTTCAGAGCTTCCGCTTCAGGGATTATGTTTTCTCCCGGGATGGGAAAAGTGTGTTTATTGAACTGATACCCTTTGATCAGGCAGCATCAAAAATCCTGACCTACCAATGGGAAGTCTACTCGGACGGCGAAAGGATCAACA
>CAZBNE010000107.1:0-4539 GCA_964493155.1 uncultured Pelolinea sp. | reverse complement strand
GAAGAATTTCAGAATAGCAGCGAATTTATGTTCAGACTGCCTGATGAACAACAGGATTATCTGATCATGGTCAAGATCAACAATCCAGCCGGTGATTATGAACTGGTTGGGGAGTTTTCTCTTGATATGAACCGACAAACAGAATTGGTTGAAGAATAAGAACCCAGGAAAACAACAGGTTTTCTCAGGATTAATATTGCTGGAAAATTCAAAGGTTGATTTGTATAAAAGAATAAGGCAAGCACTCAATGCAATTCATTAACTTTCTGCCCTACTTCATCCCAGCTGCGATCATTTTTTATTTTCTGCCTTTAAAATGGCGCTGGTTGTGGCTGCTGGCGGTCAGCTATGGCCTGTACAGCCTGATTGACGTGCGTTTTTCCATCATTTTATTGATCCTGACCCTCTTTACCTTTCTAATCGCTCAAAAGATTGTTAATGCCTCAGATGCCAGGAAAAAACAACACTGGCTGCTGACTGGTTTGATCAGTATGATCACCCTGTTAGTTCTGTTCAAATATTTTAAATATTTCTTCGAACCCCTCAATTTCCTGATCAGCTCGGCAGGTCTACGCTGGGAATTGCGCAGGGCGGACCTGTTCTTTCCCATCGGGATTTCATTCTTTTCTCTGCAGACCATTAGTTATCTGCTGGATGTTTTTTATGGAAAGATTAAAGCCGAAAGCAGCCTGGGCAAATATGCTTTGTATGTATCCTTTTTTCCCAAGCTGCTGATGGGACCAATCGAACGCTATGACCACCTTAAACCGCAATTTGATAATTTAAAGCCATGTAATTACCAGGATCTGCTCGATAGCCTGGTACGTATCGGATGGGGATTATTCAAGAAGATCGTGGTCGCGGACCGGCTGGCAGTTATCGTGAATACCGTTTTTGATGCGCCCCAGGATTTTTACAGCACGCACCTGATCTACGCAATCTTCGCTTTTTCTTTCCAGATCTATATTGATTTTTCGGCATACTGCGATATCGCCATCGGGGTTGCCGGGATTCTGGGCATCAACCTGGTTGAGAACTTTAATTTTCCCTATTTCGCGAAATCCGTGGTCGATTTCTGGAGAAGATGGCATATTTCGCTCAGCACATGGCTGCGGGATTATGTATTTCTGACCTTAAACATCCGGCATCGCAGAAAAAAACCGCTGCAGCTTTGGATAACCTACGACATCTTGCTGACGTTCCTGATCAGCGGATTGTGGCATGGCGAAAACTGGACTTTCCTGATCTGGGGGGCAATACACGGCTTTTATCAGGTTTTTGAGGTCAATACACAAAAATTGCGCGACAGGATCGTGAACCGCCTTTCCATCGATCGCACCACCTTCGCACACAAGACTTTTCAGATAGTCCTAACCTTTTTGTTGATCACTTTCGCATGGATATTTTTCCGGGCGAATTCGGTTTCCGATGCCCTCTCAATCATCAGATCTGTGGCAACGCTGGACGGTGTCAGTACAGAAAAAGCCTGGATATTTAATAATGGCATTTTAGGATTGGATAGTCAGGATATGTGGATGATGGGCAATGCGTTGTTAATATTTGTGATAGTTGAGTACACCAGCCGGAAGCACAATCTGATATTAGGACTGAACAGGCAGCCCCTGTGGTTCCGATGGTCTGTTTATCTTGCACTGATCCTGTCAATCGCTATTTTTGGATATTATGGAGCAGCCACTACGCAGGAATTTGTTTATTTCCGCTTTTAGGTGTTATCCTGATATCTTGATTTGCTTTTGAAACTAATCCTATATGATTTAAGAAAAAGCTCCAGGTCAATCATCCCTGGAGCTTTTTTTTTCAAATCTTGCTGACGGTCACCAGCACGGTTGGGCTGCGTTTGGTCTCTTTGAAGATATAGTCCTTGACGGTGCGGATCACATCGCGCTCGGTTTTTCCGTTAGAATTATTGACTGTGTTAACCACCTGGCGCTCGAGGCGTGAGTGGATGGCGTCTGCTTCCTGCGGGGCTGCGAAGCCGCGGCTGGTGATCTCAGGCTTGCCGTAAATCTCTCCGCTCTGTTCCTTGATGTTGACGTGCACCAGAACGATGCCGTCCTGAGAAAGCTGCGTGCGGTCGCGCATCTCATCCGGGCCCAGGTCGCCAACCCAAGATCCATCCACAAAAATGGTCTCATAAGCTACCTGGCCGCTGAGCTTGATCTTGCCCTTTTTGACGTTAATGATGTTGCCATTTTCAACCAGCAGCACGCGTTTCTCGGGAATGCCGGTCTGCTGCGCAAGGATGGAAGCCTGTTTGAGATGCCGCAGTTCGCCGTAAGCGGGGATGAAATATTTGGGCTTGACCAGGTGAATGAGCAGCTTGATATCTTCCTGGCTGCCGTGGCCCGAGACATGCACAGGCATGATCTCTTCGTATATAACGTTCGCGCCGCGACGGAACAGTTCATTGATGGTCGAATAGACCGCTTCCTCATTGCCGGGGATGGTCTTGGAGGACAGCACGATGGTATCGCCTGCCTTGGTATCAAACTGACGCTGGGTGCCGCGTGCCAGACGGCCGAGGATGGAAGTCGGTTCGCCCTGGGCGCCAGTGCACATAATGGCCACCTCATGGTCGGGCAATTCGAGTGCGGTATTAATACTGACGGTTGTACCTTCGGGGATGGTCAGATAGCCCAGCTTCTGGGCCATGTCCACATTCTCAACCATGCTGGTGCCCACAAAAGCGATCTTGCGGTCGTGGGCTGCAGCGGCGTTGACGGCCTGCTGCACCCTGGATATGAGCGAGGCAAAACTGGCAATGATGATGCGCCCCTTGGCCTGGTTGAAAACCTTGTCAAAAGCGTCACTGACCAGCATTTCGGAGGGCGTCCATCCGGGGCGTGTGGCGTTGGTGGAATCAGAGATGAGCGCCAGAACACCGCGCTGTGAAAATTCCACCAGCTTGGCATAATCGGTCGGCCAGTTATCCACTGGCGTATGGTCAAACTTGTAATCACCCGACTGGACGATCAGACCTTCAGGCGTGTCGATGCCCAACCCGACCGCATCTGGAATGGAATGACAGACGTGGAAGAAGTCGACCTTGAAGTGGCCAATCTTGATCTGTTCACCGGCCTTGACGGTATTGAGCGTTACATTATCCAGCATGCCGCGGCGAGCCAGTTTGACCTTGACCAGGCCGAGTGTCAGCGCGGTGCCGTAAATGGGCGCCTGGATCTCCTGCAGCAAATGCGGGATGGCGCCAATATGGTCTTCATGCCCGTGAGTGATGATGATCCCGCAAAGCTTGTCTTTACGGCTGCGCAGGTATTGGAAATCGGGGATGATGTAATCGATACCCAGCATGTCATTATCCGGGAACATGCTGCCGCAGTCCACAATGATGGCAGAATTTTCATATTCATACAGCATCATGTTGCGGCCGACCTCACCCAATCCTCCCAGTGGGATTATCTTTAAATTCGTTTCTTTCATATTTTTCCTTTTCTAAACCGCCTTTTCAGGCGGATAATTTCTATAAAAAAAAGCCCCGGCAAAGTCACAGCCAGGGCATTCGTACACGTTACAAGTACTGATTCCTATAATTCATTCCAAATCCGGTAATGAAACTGGTTTTACCTGAATGCATTCTATCATAAGTTGCACCGCCTGTCAGGGTGTAAATATAAAAGTTTTGTTATGATCACGCTTCAAGCATAGACCTGTGTATTAACGATCTGGTCGCGGATCTGATGCACCTGCCGCCGGAAGAGATCATCGCGCTCGATCATATCAGCTACTTTTTCGCAGGCGTACAACACAGTGGTATGGTCGCGCCCGCCCAGCGTTTGGCCGATATGCGGCAGCGAGGCATTGCCCATCTCACGCATCAGGTACATGGCGATCTGGCGGGGCAGGGCGATCTTTTTGGAGCGGTTGCGGCTGAGCAGCTCATCACTGGAAAGGTTGAACGCTCGTGCAACCGCGTCGATCACCTGCGTTGGTTCAGGTTCGCTGTCATTTGGCAGAAAATCCACCAGTGCCAGTTTTACGAGGTCAAGGGTGAGCGGCATGCCGCTGAGATCGGAAAAGGCCAGAATGCGCGTCAGAGCGCCTTCGAGTTCGCGAATGTTGGACTGGATACTCTTGGCAATACTTTCAAGGATCTCATCCGGCACGATCCGACCTGCCTGCTCGGATTTGAAGCGCAGGATAGCAATACGCGTTTCCAGTTCCGGCGGCTGGATATCAACGATCAGGCCCCATTCAAAACGGGAACGCAGACGTTCTTCCAGGGTCACCATGGCCTTGGGCGGGCGGTCTGAAGAAATGACGATCTGTTTATCCTGCCCGTGCAGGGTGTTGAAGGTGTGGAAGAATTCTTCCTGTGTCGATTCCTTGCCGGCAATGAACTGGATGTCATCAATCAGCAGCACATCGATGGTGCGATATTTATCGCGGAAGGTTGAAGTATCGTGCCGGCGAATGGCGTTGATCAGGTCGTTGGTAAACTCCTCAGACGAAACATACAGGATATTCTGATTTTTTTTGGCTGCTTCATTACCAATGGCATGC
>CAZBNE010000106.1:0-6600 GCA_964493155.1 uncultured Pelolinea sp. | reverse complement strand
GGAGTACGTCGAAGAAGTGCTTCGCCGAGAAGGGTCTGTAGAGATGAACCTTGAGGACGCCGACCTTTTCTCCCTTCTTGAGAAGGTAGTCCACGGTCTCCTCGACAGTCTCCGTTACCGAACCCATGGCAATTATTATATTTTCGGCTTCCCGATCGCCGTAATACACGAACGGTTTGTATTCGCGTCCGGTGAGCCTGGATATCTCATCCATGTATTTGGCAACTATGTCCGGGACGGCATCGTAGAATCTGTTGGAAGCTTCTTTCGCCTGAAAGAAGATATCCGGGTTCTGGGCCGTGCCCATAGTTTTGGGATGCTCCGGGTTCAGGGCGTCGTCTTTGAAACGCTTGACGGCTTCATAATCGACCAGCTTCGCCAGTTCTTCGTAGTCCAGCACTTCGATTTTCTGGACTTCGCTGGAAGTTCTGAATCCATCGAAGAAATGCAGGAAGGGAACCCTGGAGTTGATCGCCGAAAGGTGGGCGATCGAACCGAGATCCATTATTTCCTGAACGCTTCCGGAAGCCAGAAGGGCAAACCCCGTCTGCCTGACGGCCATAACGTCGGAATGATCGCCGAATATCGAGAGAGCGTGACCGGCGATGGCGCGGGCGCTGACGTGAAACACTCCCGGTAGAAGTTCGCCGGCGATTTTGTACATGTTGGGAACCATGAGAAGAAGTCCCTGCGATGCCGTGAAGGTTGTGGTTAAAGCTCCGGCCGCAAGAGAGCCATGAACCGCCCCCGCCGCACCGGCTTCCGATTGCATTTCTATAACATCGACGACCTGACCAAAAATGTTCTTCAACCCGTTCGCCGCCCAGGCATCTGCGAGCTCCGCCATGGTCGAAGACGGGGTGATGGGATAAATGGCCGCTACCTCTGTGAAAGCGTAAGCGACGTGGGCGGCAGCCGTATTACCGTCCATTGTTTTCATTACTCGTGCCATTCTTTACCTCCTGGAATCCTTGAAGTTTTGGCTGATCTATATGGTTCGCGATATACATGAATTTAGTTCAGTGCTCCGGTCACTGGTCATCTACATTATAGAACAAGTTGCACCAGCTTTCATGGACAGATTTTTTTCAGCCTGTGAATTGCATTAGACAACCTGCCGGAAAATCGAGAATACCATTAAGTAAAAAATAGAATATACAACGAGTAAAAGTGAAGTCATAGATGACTATATATCAAAATATTTTCCCGACTTGCAAAATAAATTGATATATGATATAAAAATATTATCGAAATTCAAAGGAGTGATTTCATGACATTATCGAGGAAACAGATAGCGATTATAATCGGGGCCGCCTTTCTCTTCACGGGTCTCTTTCTTCCGGCGATTTCTCTAAAGGCCAATAATCCTCTGGCTAACATCGCCGGTTCTAGCAACTATATTCAGGCCGATCAGGCTTACGGCGTGATACTTCTTTTGCTTTCGTTGATCGTGGTGGCGCTGGCGATCGTGAAGAAATTCCAGTGGGCGTTCATAGCCGCCGTTGGGACTCTGGGAATACTCGTCTTCAGGCTCGTCACCTTTCTCACGGATATCTCGAAATTCAACTCTCTTCAGAGCAGCATAAATCCAGGCCCGTTTTCGCCCGAGTTCGACGGGGTTATTAGTATGACACAAGAGATTGCAGTCGGTATTTCTCTGAACTGGATAAGCTGGATAGTCATGTTTGCAGGTTCTATAATAACGATCGTCGTACTGCTGAGAGAGGATAAAATCCGTGAAATCAAATAAAAATCGAGCAGAAGAATCTCGAGTCTTACAGTTCCACCTGGTCGAACCACTCGATAAGATCGGCGCGTTCCTTATTTTCCGGGAGGCTGGCAAGGGCTCCTGCCAGGCTCTCCCTGGAAAACTCTATACCCTTCAGGGAACTTCTCAGCAATTCTATGAAATCTACGTCCATAGAATCGGAATAAACCGCAGCTTCCCTGATTATTCCTTTTCTGACGTTCAATCCTATCTCTATTCCGCCCCAGACGAAGCGGTTTTCGATCTCGAAGTCGAACTCGGGACTCTTTCCCAGCAGCCATTCCCTGGATGAATACTTCGAGTAAAGAGTTTTGACCTCTTCCCGGGAGGCGATTTCATCGTAGTCCAGAATCCTGTCTATATGACCGTACTCCTCTATAAAGCCATCGTACATGGCCCTTTTCATTATCTCTATCGTTAGATCGGGTTTAAGATCTTTCAGGTTTACCACTCTCGATGCGACGGATCTGACGCCTTTAGATTCCATTTTCGCCTTCGAGACGTTCAGGTACATCGAAAGCCTGCTCATATCGACGTCTATAAGCACCGTTCCATGGTGATACGATGCCTGCCGTCCATGATAGAAGGCGTTGCCGGAAAACTTCTTGCCCTCGGCCAGAATATCGTTTCGCCCGCTGAAATTGGCTTCGATCCCGAGACCTTTAACCGCATCGACTATTACGGCGAGCTGCCTGTGGAGATTGTACTCTAACCGGGGAAGCAGGAAAGTGAAGTTGAGATTTCCCAGATCGTGATAGACGGCGCCACCGCCCGACAAACGCCGGGCGAGTTTACCGCCGTCCCTTTCTAAGTTCTCTATACGGCACTCCCGCCAGGCGTTCTGGTTGCGCCCGATTACCACGGTGTGGGCGTTCTGCCAGAGGTACAGCACGGCGTTATCGCGCGCGTAATTGTCGAGCAAATATTCTTCTATCGAAAGATTCAACCACGGGTCGAAAGAATTCGACTCTATGTAAGCGGTCTTCAACGTTTCTTATTTACCTCCGAGTCCGAGAGAGCCCGACTCTTTTCTCACGTACATGTACTGACTGCTGGACAGATAACTCCTCGGATCTTTACACTGGTTCTTGGAATCGACTATCTCGAAATGCAGATGCGGACCGGTTGCCCTGCCGGTCTCTCCTACCCTGCCGATCAACTCTCCTCTGGCGACCCGCTGTCCAGAATATACACTTATGTGGCTCAGATGGGCGTAACGTGCTTTCGAACCATCGGCGTGAAGAATGATTATGTTCAGGCCGTAACCACCGTTGTCGGCGGCCTCGATCACCGTCCCATCTCTGGCTGCGAAAACCGGCGCACCCTCCTGAACGGCTATATCCATACCGGAGTGGAAAGTTGAAGCGCCTGTGAAGGGATCCTTTCTCCAGCCAAACTCCGAGGAGATCTTCCCGTAAACCGGCCAGGAATACTGGGTGCTGATGTTCACGTTACTGCAGACACTCACGATTTCCAGCGGAATGAACAATCTCTGACCCGTGTAGATCTTCGAAGAGTAACTCAATCTGTTGGCGCTCATGATGTCTTCAACCAGAGCGAAAAAGAGCTTGGCGATATACTCCGGAGAGTCGCCGTCCTGAACATCGTAGAAGAAACCGTCTCTTACGGGAATGTAGATCGCCTGACCCGATTCGAGACATCTGGGATCGTCGATGCAGTTGAAATCCAGAACCGTACTGATTCTGATGTTGTAATCCCTGATAATGTTGAACAATTTGTCGCCGGGCCTTACGAGATAACGAACATAACTGTTACCGAGAGCGGTGCAAAGGAAAACCAGAACCACAAGAAAGATAAGTCCTTTTACTCTCATTTGAAACCCCCAAACCGTCAGTCTTGTTATGACTCGCAAAATACAGAAATAGAAAATGATGATAAAATAATACCACAAACTCCCCATCCAAAAACAGCGAACGATCGGGATATTTCACAGGTCGAAAAAACCAAAACACTGTTCTTCAGGAGAAAAAGACCTGCACAAACGCCAGAAAAAGCTCATTGAAGCAGGATTCTTCTCGGAATTCTCACCCGGAGCTCTTAAAGAACCTCTTCAATGGTGGGCAAAAAGCCCAGTTGATCTCCGGCCTTTTCCTTTCCGTCCACCCTCAGGAACTCACCCTGTTCCATCTTTATCTTTCTGACCTGTTCCATCCTCTTCCACTCGCCTTTTTCATTTTTAGCTATCGTGCAGAAAACGAAAACATCGCATTTTTCGAGGATCTGTTCCCGGGTCCATTCTTCGTCGAACTCGTGTGATTCCCCAATATTTGGATGAATGAGCGCGGCTTCTAGAAACCATGTCCCCTTTCTGTCCGCGTAGCTTGCCGCGGTGACCCAGTAATCTATCTTTTCAAACATCTTTATCCCCTCCATCAAAAGCATACATAAGTTATAGTCTTTTCTGCTACTCTAGAAGGGAGAGCGTTTTTTTGTGGGAGGTGTGAAGGGTGACTTTTATAAACGATACGTCTCGATCATCTAGAGCTCAGGTCAGGCCACTGGCACTTGAGAGAGTGAAACTGGGTGGTTTCATGGGCAGGTACAATAACCTTATGAGATCCAGAACACTAATCTCCCAGTACGAACTGCTGGAATCTACCGGCAGGCTCGACAATTTCAGGAGGGCCGCAGGTAAGATCGAAGGAGATTTCAAGGGCTTTTTTTTCAACGATTCCGATGTCTACAAATGGCTCGAGGCCGCTTCTTATGCTCTCATAGACAACGACGATCCCGAACTGAGGGAGAAGATCGCCCTGACGATCGATGTTATTCGCGATGCACAGAATGCCGGAAATGACGGCTATCTGGATACCTATTTCACTTTCGAAAAAGAGTCAGAGCGCTGGACGGATTTCAAGAACATGCACGAATTGTACTGTGCCGGTCATCTTATACAGGCCGCGATCGCGCATCGCCGGGTCACGGGAAGTGAGGATCTCTTCGCCGTCGCTCTGAAATTCGTCGATCATATCGTCAAAATGTTCGGCAAAAACGGTCGCGAGACAACCACGGGCCATCCGGAACTGGAGATGGCGCTCGTGGAGCTTTACAGAGAAACCGGAACGAGGGAATACCTGGAACTCGCATCGAGACTTATAGACAACAGGGGAAAGGGTCTCGCCGGAGGCGATGAATACAGGATCGATCACGTTCCGTTCAGGCAATTGAAAGAGTTGACGGGCCACGCGGTGAGAATGCTTTATCTGGTGGCCGGCGCCGCCGATGTTTTCCTTGAAACGGGTGACGAGACACTTCTGGCCGTCATAGACCGCCTATGGGCAGATCTGGTCGGGAGAAAGATGTACATAACCGGTGGCGCCGGGTCCAGACACGAAGGAGAATCTTTCGGGGAGGCCTTCGAGCTGCCCAACAGGAGAGCGTACACCGAAACCTGCGCGGCCATCGCGAGTTTTTTCTGGAACTGGCGGATGTACATGATATCCGGAGATGGCAAATACCTCGATGTAATGGAGAGGACTCTCTACAACGGTGTTCTTCCAGGGATATCCCTCGACGGGTTGAAGTACTTCTACGTGAACCCCCTGGAAGATATAGGCAACCACGAGAGAAAGGAATGGTACTCCTGTGCCTGCTGTCCGCCGAACATAGCCAGATTGCTTACCTCTTTCGGGGGTTACATGTACGGTCTCACTCTTGACGAGATAAGGGTGAACTTCTACGAAACGAGCGAAGCCGTCATACCCTTCAGAGACGGAGAGATCAACATATCTCAGAAAACCGGCTATCCTCACGATGGAGAAATCGAACTCACGGTCTCGACAGATCTGGATATGCAGCTTTCCATACTGCTGAGGATACCTGGCTGGACGGAAGGCGAGTTCGGTCTTCAAATAGACGGTATAAAACAGAAGGCGAAGGTCGAAAAGGGCTTCATAAAACTCACCGACAACTGGAAGGGAAAGACCTCGATACTTCTCGATCTACCCATGGAGATCAACATGATCACCTCCAACCCGATGGTCAGGGAGAACACCTACAAAGTCGCCATAGAAAGGGGCCCGCTGGTTTACTGCGCAGAAGGAAGAGACCACGAAGGGTTCAGCGTCTGGGCGCTGTCCGTACCGGTGAAAAGAGGTTACGACGTGCAGATGAATGAAGAGTTGCCCGGCGGATACGTGACTATCTCCGGAAAAGGGATCGCCTATGATCTCGATGAATGGGAAGGGGCGCTCTACAAGCCGCTGGCTGTCGTCAAGAACAGGGGTAGAAACGTGCGCTTCACCCTTATACCGTACTACGCCTGGAACAACCGGGGAAGCTCGCCCATGTGTGTCTGGCTGCATATCCACTGAGGGGGTAAGAGTTATAAGAATTGGATTGATTCACTACAGAGCCGGACTCATGGACGGAGTCTCTCTCGAGATGGAGAAGTGGCGGGCTGTGCTCACTGGCATGGGACACTCCGTCGAGATCGTAGCGGGTAATTCCTGCCCGGGAGTAGATACGACCATTCCAGGCATAGAATACAACGACGGGCAAAACCTCGCGTTGAACGAAAAACTGTACGAAAAGGGTGAAATAGAAACGCGGGAACTGCTTGAAGAAATTCGTGAGCGAAGCGAAGGACTTCTTCGCGACTTCGAGAGGGAACTCTCCCGCTTCGATCTGCTCGTTCCCAACAACATCTGGTCGCTCGGCTGGTCCCTGCCCGCCGGACTGGCCCTTTATATGTACGCCAGAGATTCCGGTAAGCCCTTCATCTCGCACAACCACGATTTCTGGTGGGACAGGCCTTACTATTCGAGCCCCCGCCGTGGAGTCGTCGAAATTCTCGAGAGGTACTTCCCGCC
>CAZBNE010000105.1:0-6815 GCA_964493155.1 uncultured Pelolinea sp. | reverse complement strand
GAATTAAAAGTCTATGCAGGTGAAGGTCATGGTTTTCGAAAGCCTGATACGTTGAAAGATTTTTATAACAGAATTGATACCTTCTTAATGAAATACTTGGTTAAGGCATAAGAAAAGGCCAAAGGGTATATTCTCCTTTGGCCATTATTATTAATTTATCCAATTTACTTGCTCAAAGCTATAAATTTATCCATTCCTTCAAGCAGCATATCTACATCTGAAAGCGAGATCTCACCCATTGTGGCTATTCGGAAAGTCTTGTCTTTCAAATCGCCATAACCACCAGAAATGCGCATTTGGTAATGTTCCATAAGATATTTGTTCAAAGCAGAAACATCCAGATTCATAGTGTTTGAGATTGTCGCAACCGTCTTGGATCGGCTTCCGTCCTCAGCGAATGAAGGCATACCATGTGTGAGTGCCCAATCATATACTTTTTGCGACATGGCTGCGTGTCTTGCAAAGCGATTTTCGAGACCTTCATCAAAAATTCGATCAAGTTGATAATCAAGAGCGTAAACAAGCGGGATCACGGGGGTCATGGCAGTGGAATTCTTGAGCCGGTGTTTTTCCATGATGAGCAAGTCAAAATACCAACCTCGGTTTTTAACGGTGGCGGCTTTGGACATCGCCCGGTCATTGACGCCTGCGAGTGACAAACCGGGAGGAAGCGCAAGGCATTTTTGGGAGGAAGTGAGGAGAAAATCAATATCCCAGGCATCCATTTCAATCTTGGTGCCGCCCAGGGAAGATACTGCATCCACCAGGATTAGCGTATCCGGGCTGACTTCCCTGATGACCCTGGATAGTTCATTTACCGGGCTTTCAACACCAGTTGAGGTTTCATTATGAACAATCGTAACAGCCTCATAATGTTTCTTTTTTAACGCCTCGCGTAACTGGGCAGGTTTGACCGCCCTTCCCCATTCCACATCCATCCGTTCCGCGTTTTTTCCATTTGCAACCGCCACGTTGAACCAGCGTTCTGAGAATGCGCCATTGACACAACAAAGCACATTTTCATTCACCAGGTTCCGGATACCTGTTTCCTGCATCCCTGAACCACTATGAGTACCAATGAATACGCGGTAATCAGTGAGGAAAACCTTCTGTGCTTTTTCAGCTGCGCGTCGATGAATTTCTTCATACTCCTTACTACGATGCGGCAGCATTGGTTTAGCACTTGCCTGCAATACTTCAGGAGCAACATCTACTGGACCTGGAACAAACATGCGTGCCATAATTTCCTCCCGGGGCTTTACTTCAGAATGAATGTCAATGCGATCAGAATAACGAAAAAAGTGCTTGCGAGTATGCCAATTCTTTTAAGGTCCCGTTTTACATCTGTGTAATCGGGATTAAAATCGTTTGTCCTCGTCATTTGAACCACGCCTGATTCCTGAGATTTAATAATCTGTTTGTACTCTTTTTTGGATTTCTTGCTCATATGAACTCCATAAATTCTAGGACTTGTATCAAGCGTCTATTATATTGCATTCTTTTTTTATCAGGCACAATGAAAATTCATGTAGACTAATCTGGACTAATTATTTGATTTCTCATTCGTGAAATTAATTGGGAAGTTATAATTTTCATTAATGAAAATTGCCATAAAAGAACAAGTCATCAGGTCATGCATTCATCTTTTAAGTGAAATAAACCGCGACCGGACTACATCCTCATACGGCTGCTTTGACAGGCGCTATTGGGCTTGGAAACTCATCGATTTTCCTGAAGCCACATTTCAGCGTAACTTGTCTGCTTTAAGTTGGTATTTACATCAGCAGCGAGATCAAAACAAGGTTCGATTTCTTGTGGAGACGATTAAATCCGGCCTTGTTTTCACGATCAAAATACAACACCAAGACGGCTCTTTCGATCAGGCTTATCCACATGAGCACAGTTTTGGCGCAACTGGATTCCTGCTGCCGGACTTGATCAATGCCCATCTTGAGATCCGATCTCTATGCGCTGAAAAAGAACTTGAATCTGTCGAAGCGGGCATACGCAAAGCCGCTGATTTCCTCGTCAGGAGTTCGGAACAGCACAGTCTGATTTCCAATCACCTGGCAGGCGCGGCGCTTGGACTTTTTAAAGCTGGTGAGTTTTTCCAGGAAAATCGTTATTTAAATAAAGCGCATTTCTTATTAAATCTGGTACTGAAAAATCAATCACCCGAAGGTTGGTTCCCGGAATATGGCGGGGCAGACCCAGGCTATCAGACACTATGTATGCATTATCTGGCACAAATTTACAAAATTGAAAGAACACCTGAATTAAGGCAAGCTTTTATAAAATCACTTGAATTTCTAAAACATTTTGCCCATCCCGATGGCACTTTTGGCGGCGAATACGGCAGCCGCCGAACCGAGATCTATTATCCCGGAGGAATTGCCCTTCTGGCTGGTGATTTCCCTGATGCCGCAAGTCTTCACCAATTTATGCTCTCATCCATCGAATCTCGCCTTACTATTACACCTGCAGATGTAGACATGGGCAACTCAGCTCCGCTGCTGAATTCTTATATACTGGCATTGGATGTAGAAAAATCTGCATCATTATCATCAGATCTGCCCATTAATCATACTGATGTCATCAAAGATTTTCCTTTTTCAGGATTGGCAGTACGATCCACAAAGAATTTTTATTTGATCCTGGGCTCCTCTAATGGCGGTGTTTTAAAGATTTATGATAAAAAAAGTAGAGCTGTAGTTTTTGATGACTGCGGGGCCTTGGGCGTAAATTTAAACAGAAAAAAAATCACCACACAATCAACTCAATTAAATAATGCGCTAAGAACAGAAAAAAACGAATTGGAATGCGAGAGCTTTTTTTATCCTATCAGGGATGATCTCCCGAATCCATTGAATTATCTGGTGCTTCGACTGATGAATTTGTCTGTGATGCGAATCGGATTTTTAAACGAGATAATCAAGAAGATCATGGTAAGTGTACTGGTAAAAAATAACAAGCGAGTGAATCTGATAAGGACGCGAAGGATCAAATTAAAACCTCAATGCATTGAGATAACGGACACTTTCAAGAAATTATCAAATGATCAATTAGCAGAACTGTCTCAGGGATTTAAATTCACATCGATCCATATGGCTTCCGCCCGATATTTTTCTCCAGCGCAGATCAATCAATCAGAGATACAAATATTGGATCACGCTGAATTAAATAACCAGAGCATTCTTGTTTTCGATCATAAGGTCCTTTTAAAACATTCTATTGAGAATCGATCATGATGAAGCATTCGGCCGCTGTATCTATTGACGTTGATACCCTCTCATCTATATATAAAGGCCGGGGATTAAAGCGCGTAGGTGGGTATACCTTTATTGAATTGCGCACCGGGCTTGAAAATATCCAACTTTTTTTTGAGAGATACAAGATTAGGACAACACTTTTTCTAGTTGGAAATGATTTCCTTTTGCCAGCCAATCAATCAGCCATTCGATCGATAATAAAAACCGGGCACGAACCGGCTAACCATTCTATGACACATCCACAGGGTTTCCGCTGGTTAGAAAAATCTCAGCAGCGTAATGAAGTTAAATCAATGGGAGAGATTTGCGAATCTGTGACGGGTATCCAACCAATAGGCTTTCGCTCACCCGGATGGAATATCAATGATGACATTGTTCCTTTGTTATTAGAAATGGGTTATCGTTATGACTCATCAGTTTTTCCAACTTACCTGATGCCTCTGATGAAACTTGCACATTGGGCAAGCATGTCCGGCCAGTCAAAATACGATCGAACCACAATGGGTGGTTGGCGGAATATGCTTTCCCCTATAGTACCTTATCATACGAGCAGAGGTTCGTTATCATCCAAGGGTGAGGATGGTTTGGTCGAGTTTCCCATTTCAGTTACGCCAGTATTCCATGTTCCCTTCTTTGCGACGCTTCTGCTAAAGACAGGGATAAGTTTTTACCAGATGTTATACAAGCATATTTTAAAGGCAGGAATTCCAATACATTTTCAGATGCATCTCTCTGACTTTGTGGATTACAGCCTGCCAGAATTAAATGGTCAGATTCCATTGACTAATCAGGGCTCGTATGTGCCTCAGGCATTGATCACCCCTCTGGAAAAAAAATTGGAGATATTTGGAAAGATGATGGACCTGATGGCACCGGATTTTAATTTCATCACTCTTCAAGAGTGGTCTGAGGAATTAATAAGCAACAAATGATCCCAAGATTGAAACCCTTTATTGGCTCAGAAGAGCTTTTATCCTTAATCCATCCTTATGGAAATGCGGTGGAAAAATTTGAAAGAGCTTTTGCGTCGAGATTTTCAACCCGGCATGCTATAGCTTTTCCTTACGGCCGCAGTGCCCTATGGGCTTTTCTTAAGGCGCTGGGAATTGAAGGCGCTGAAGTTGTTCAGCCGGCTTACACCTGTTCGGTGGTCGGGCATGCCACTGTGCTCAGTAACAATATTCCGATCTTTGTTGATATCAATTTAAATAACTACAACATGGATCTGGACCTTTTTCGAAAAGCCATCACTCCCAGGACACGCGCTGTAATTCCCACCCACATTTTCGGAAATCCAATGGATATTGATTCAGTCAATCAGATCGTACACGAAGCAGAAAGCCGTTTCGGACAGCGTATCTACATTGTCCAGGACTGCGCACATTCCTTTGAAGCAGAATGGCAGGGCAGATCTGTAATCAACGCGGGGGACGGCGCTCTATTTGGAATGAATATCAGCAAGCAGATCACATCCATTTTCGGCGGGATGTTCACCACCAACGATGATGAAGTTGCCTCAAAGGTATTAATTTTTCGGGAAGAGAATTTTTCGGAAAAATCATTGCTGGAAAAATTCACAAGAATGATTTATTTACCCATGTCGGTAGTCGCTTTCAACGATTTGGTTTACAGCATCACTTACTGGTTGCAGAACAATACCAGATTGCTTAAAGGTGTCACCGACGCCTATCATCTGGACCCGAAGATCAACTTCCCGCCTGATTATTTGAAACGCATGGCTGCTGTAGAAGCACGAGTTGGACTTGAGCAAATAAAAAAATATGCTCAAATAAAAACAAGGCGACGCGAAATTGCTTTGTATTATTTGAATCAACTCAAAGTATCGAAAACCTGGGTAATGCCGCCAATGATCGAAGGGGCAACTTATTCCCATTTTGCCATCCGTGTACCAGATCGGGATCGGATCATGCAACAAGCCGCCAAGCGCGGAGTGCAATTGGGACAATTGATCGAATACAGCATGCCACATCTACCAATGTACAGAAAGTACGCCTTACAAAATCAATATCCAAATAGTCTGCTGTGCAGTCATTCAATGGTCAATTTACCTGTTCACCCTGGATTATCAAATAGTGACATAGAAGATATTGTTGGAGTAATTAACAGGATTGGGCAGGGATAGTGGCTGAATTTGTCATTCGAGAATATTCGATTTCAGATTTATCAAGGGTTGTGGAAATTCACAAATCATCCCTGCCTGAAGATTTTCTGCCTTTGCTTGGAAGCAAATTCCTAATAAATATTTTCTATCCGGCTGTATCAAAAAGTCAAAATGCCAGGATTTTTGTCGTTTTTCATAATGATTTGGTAGTCGGTTTTGCTATCCTTTCTTTGAATAGCGGCAAACTTCTAAAGGAAATCGTTTTTTATCAGCCATTCAAGTTTATATGCCTCAGTATAAGTTCTGTGATTTTTTCCTTAACCCAATTAAGAATGGCATTAGGCATCCTTTGGTCAAGTCTTTCCATAAAGGACGAGAATGACTTTAGCGAAATTTATATAATTGCAGTGGATCAAACCTATAGAAGTCAGGGTATTGGCCAGATGCTGGTAAATAAATCGATTGAATTTGTTAAGACAAGAAACCTCAAAGGTATCAAAATAAAAACTCTTAAAACTAACAAATCCTGGATATCATTCTTTGAAAAAAATAGCTGGAAGGAAACCTGCGAGTTCAGAATAGCTGGAAAGGATTATGTAATTTTGTCAATGAGTATCAAGGGAATACCTGCGAAAAACTGAAAATAAAACATATCGGGGACCAAAGAAAAAGATTTTCCGACTAATCAGGATTTTACTCATTCTCAATAAAAACAAATTGATCCATTTATCTGGAGAAGGATTCTTTTCCAGTAAGTATTCTGGATGATACTATCAATTCAGGCTGAGAACCATTAACCAATACAACTTGTGCGCCCAATTTTTGATCGCTGCTTCCCATTACGTAAACCAAAGAACCATTGGGAAATTTCATCGAGCTCTCATTTGTACGAATATAGACTTTCTCGCTTTGGAGACCAATAAGCCGAAAGACTAATCGCGAGTAAGGCTGCTGGCCAAACCAGGGATCCGATTTGCGATCATAATAGCCTTCACCGCTCTCAAAAAACCGTGGATAAATTCCGTATCCATAAAGCATTTGCGATTGATCAGAAAAGCAATAATCATAAAAACCATTTACCAAATGCTTATTTTCCGACTTCTTTAGCTCGGTTTCAATTGTGTGGCATGCTTCGGCCTTTGAAAATTCAGGGACAAGCACAGGAAAAATATTTTCACGCAAGGGAATCGCAGCGCCAATGATGATGAATACACATCCATACATCACCATTGATCTCCAGCTGCTCGAGATAGATTCTTTACTTTCAAGATAATTGGTTAACCAGCCGGTTTTCACTGTTATCCTCGAGCAAGATAATTTTCCAAAAATCCATTTCAATATTTCAAGCATACCGAATCCAAAGAACGCATAAAAAATCCAATCCATCGGAAGGATAAACCGCCAACCTGATAAACGAACTACTG
>CAZBNE010000104.1:0-6841 GCA_964493155.1 uncultured Pelolinea sp. | reverse complement strand
CCTTACGGAGTAATTCTCCCATCGCCAATGTTATCCGACAGTTTCTCGTTAGCAGTACTGTTCCTACCCATTAGAACTGTTTAACCACTAACCGCAGAGCGTAAGACTTGGGAGGGCATCCTACGGTGCCTATACATTTGCCGGTAACAGTGTCCGAAACACTTAGGCTAGTCAACCTGAGCTACTAGCTCCCGGCTTTAGCCGGGGGTCGTTGACTGCTAACACCTCCTTTTAAAGTAAATTATAACGCCAAAATCAACAAAGTTTGTGAAAAAAAGATCAATATGTTCCTGAAAAACGATGCTTCCTATATCAGAGCTAGATCATGTATAGAAGTATGGAATGACCATAAATTAGGAAGCCATCTTTAGCAAGGTAAGTAAGACAAGTACGTGAGATTGATTTATTGGTAATAACGATCTCATAAATAGAAAGTGAGTCTTTGAAAGCGCCAGATATGTTTCAGCCTAACCGGCAACCGTTCCCATGTAACCGAGAAAGCTCGATATCTCTTTTGCGATCTGTATGACTCTCAGGTAATAGGTTTCATAGTTCAGCAATTTGCTCAGCTTATTAAGCGCAAGATTTATGGAAGCGACCACCTTTCCCTGTGAGTTGAATACGGGAGCAGCGAAACAGATCTCCCCGGGGGTGAATTCCTCATCATTTATTGCGTAACCTCTGAGTTTAATCTCTTTGAGTTCTTCGCGAAGCCTTTCTTTGTCGGTCAGCGTCGTGGGCGTAAATTTCTTGAATTCGGCCGTTTCGAAGTATTCTTCGATCTCTTCGGAATCTAAAAAGGCAAGAAGTGCTCTGCCTAAAGAAGTACAATAAAGGGGAATTTCATAACCTATTATACTGTTGATAAACACTCTATCGGAGGCCAGACTTCGGTCGACTATTAGAGCCTTCCAGTTGTTGAGTATGGCAAGATGAACGTTGCCGTGGTATTCGTGAGCCAACCGTTGCAACGGAACTCTGGCGATCTCGATCAAATTGAGGCCTGAAAGAACGAGATTCCCTTTGACGATGAGATTGATTCCCAGACTGTATTTGCCGTTCTCCTTTCTGGTAATGTACTTATATTTCTCAAGCGTCGAAAGGAGTGGATAAATACTGCTGAGATTAAGCCTCAGCTTTTTGGCTATTTCTGAAGACGTGAGTTCTCTCTGCTCTCTGGTGAAGCAGTCGAGAATACTCAAAGCTTTTTCAAGCGATTTATTCTGATACTCTCTCATGGCCTATTCCCTTTCTACTTAGTCCTGAATATATCTCATTTTATCCAATAGAAGCCAATTTTACAAATGCCTCAGAAAGATCCTTCTTTATTTGCAGAAATACCTCGTAGTACTCTCCGTACTTTTCATGTCTCTCCCTGTCTGGATATGAGATATCCGAAATCTCAATTATGTGATCGAGGTCATTGAAGTTTCCCAGAAGTCCAATTCCCACACTCGCAGCCACAGCAACTCCAAAGGATCCGGCTTCCTGTATTATAGATGGGCAAAGAACTTCTTTACCCGATATGTCAGCGATTATCTGCCTCCACAAACGTGATTTTGCACAGCCTCCGATAACCCTTACCTGGTTGGAGTCGTAACCCTGGCCGGAGAATGTGTCCATGATCTCCTTCAACCCAAATCCCATTCCTTCTATAGCTGCACGGTAAATATCGCCAACGTTGTTAGTTAAATTCAGACCGAAAAGGACACCACGCGCATCGGGATTCGTCTCGCCCGCCCATATACCCCTCATGAAAGGCAAAAAGATCAACTTGTGCGCGCCGGGTATACTTGAAAGTGCTTCGTGGTTCATAGCCTCGAATTCGTCAGAGTGTATTTCACCGGATTCTTCTGATTTGCCATATCTGTAGATGCTGTCTCTAAGCCACTGGTAACATATACCAGCACCGGTCATCTGGTATTGCAGCGCATAGCTATCCGGTACTATATGGCAGTAGTTAACGAGTTTGGAGTGGTAATCTAGAACTGGGGTTTTTGAGAAGAAACCCATCCATGCCGCTGACCCGAGACAGATGTACGAAACACCTTCTTTTACCGTTCCGGCTCCGGCGGCCGCACAGGCCACATCTCCACCACCAGTTACAACGGGTATGCCTTTTCGCAGACCTGTTTGAATTGATGCTTCCCCGGTCAATCCGGCAACAATCGAGGACGCTTCTGAAAGTTCCGGCATAATCTCTTCGGGTATTCCAGCAGCTTGAAGTATCTTTCGTGACCATATTCTCTCTCTTATATCGAGCGCTCCTGTATTGCAGGCCTGTGAGTAATCCGTTTTGATCTCACCCGTAAGACGATAAACAAGATAATCCACCGTGTTGAGTATCTTTGCTGTCTTTCTAAATTCAAAAGGTTTTTCGTCTCTGAAAGCCATCATTTTGAAAAGCGAGTATTGTTCAGGCACCTGACCTGCACCTGTAATATTGTAGAACTCTTCGGCCGTTATATTGCTAAGGAGGTTTTCCACCTGTTTTCTGGCCGTCAAGTCTGCATATATCGGAATTTCGGCCAGAAGGAGTTGCCCGTCTTTTCCAAGAGGTACCATACTGGGAGAATGACCGCTGCAAGCGATTGTGAGAATTTCGTCGGGAGAAATATCGTTTTCTCTCAACAATTCTTTCGTTGTATCGCAGAAGACCCGCCACCAATCCTCCGGCCTTTGAACGGCCTTCCCATCACGTGGATAAAAGGTCTGGTAACCTTCCAACTTGCTAGCGACAAGGTTGAGTTTCTCGTCGAAAACACAGGCTTTGTCGCTCGTGGTACCCAGATCGTGTGTAAGAATATATCTCATCGTTCCCTCCATTAATTGATCAAAGGTTCTGCACTTTAAGGCCGGCCGCGTAAGCCAGAATCTCTTCTTCCGAAGTCTCTTCCGGCGATAACTCTCCTGCGATCCTACCTTTGTACATTACGAGAATTCTATCGCTCATTCCTATTATCTCCGGAAGCTCTGAAGAGACCATTATTATGGACATTCCATCGTTCGTGAGCTTTTTCATAAGGCGATAGATCTCGGCTTTTGTGCCTACGTCGATACCACGGGTTGGTTCATCCAGCAAGAGAACCTCGGCTCCGTTAAATAGCCATTTCGCCAGCACCACTTTCTGTTGATTTCCTCCACTCAAGAATTCCACCAGCTGCGACATACCCGGAGTAACTATCTTGAGTTTTTCTATGAACTCGAGAGCTGCCTGCTTATCCTTCTTGCTGTTGACAAAGCAGAGGTTGCAGATCTTTCGGTGCCCGACCAGAGAGATGTTGTTCTTTACTGACATAGGCAAAACCAGACCGGTTTTATGCCTATCCTCGGTGACATAACCGAAGCCGTTCAAGATCGCTTTCCCGGGAGTTCTGTTGTGAACTTTACGTCCTTTAAACTCTATATTTCCATTGTGGGCATCGAGTCCGAAAATAGCTTTGCACAGCTCAGTTCTTCCAGCCCCCATCAGTCCGGCTATTCCGAGTATCTCTCCTTCTCTGAGTTCGAAGCTTATGTCGTGGAGCTTTGTCGTGGAAAGATTTCCTACTTGAAGAACCACATTTTCGTTGCGAAACTCTGTCCTGGAAGGATACATATCACCTATCTCTCTGCCGACCATGAGTTTGACCAGACTATCGTTGTTTATCTCTGAGGGGAAAACGGTATCGACATTTTTACCGTCTTTGAGAACCGAAATCCTGTCGCTTATTTTGAAGATTTCCTCGAAATGGTGCGATATGTAGATTATCCCTACATCCTTCTTTATTCTCTGCAGTATAGAATGAAGCTTTTCAAGATCGTTTTTAGGTAGTACCGCCGAAGGTTCGTCCATTATCAGGATCTTTGGCTTTCTATAAAGAGCCTTGGCTATTTCGACCTTCTGGCCTTCTGCAACGCTGAGTTCACAAATGTTTTTTGTCGCATCTATATCGTCGAAGCCTATATCTTTCAAAAACCTGTCGGTCTCTTCAAAAAGCCGCTTCCAGTTGACTAGACCGATGATAGAACTGTTATATTTGCCAAATCTGATATTTTCGGCAACAGTCATGTTGGGTTGAAGACTGAAGTGCTGTTGAACTGTGTATATACCGTAGTGTATTGCATCTCTTGGAGAGGTTATATGTACATTTTTTCCATTGATTTCGATGATCCCACTATCTCTTTTGTGCGCCCCTGAAAGAACCTTGATCAATGTGCTCTTCCCTGCTCCGTTTTCCCCAACTAGAGTATGTATTTCCCCAATTTCCAAATCGAAATCGACTTTGTCCAGAGCCCTGACGCCGGGAAAGGTCTTCGTTATTCCCCTCATCGAAAGATAGGGCAACTCAATTCCCCCCTTTTTCAACTCTAGTCTCTCTTACCTGTGCAACAACGGTCACGGGACATGCTTCATTTGCAAAAAACAAAGGTGTCGTGATTACTTTGGTTAGCTCTCTACCCAGTAAAGGCTTCAGGTTCATGTCTTCGATAATGTACCTTCGTTCGAAGGGTTTGAGAAAAGACCTGTGTACCGGCCACTTCAACGACCGCCCTTCGTGGATGTTTTCTACGCTGAATAGGTCCATGCCAAGACACCTTATGCGTGGGAATGTATCCAGCAAGTATTCAAGGCTCTCCTTTGAAAAGGAAGGAGAGTTCTCAACATACCGTTTTCTGTCGTTACGGTGTTCGCTGAATTTTGTATAAACAAAGAGGCTGTCCGAATTATCCAGTTTTTCTCTATGTTTGAGCAGGTCGATAACCTCTATATTTTGAAGGTCGGTTTTCGGGCACTCTATGAAGGCAGGGTTCTCAAGCATGAAATCACCTGCATCGAAGTCGCTCATCATAAAGCCGTTTTCATATACATGAAAAGGTACATCGATGTGAGTGCCGTGGTGGGAAAAGATCTTTATGATGCTTGTCTGGTTCGACTTGTTCCGGCCATCGCCAAACTTCGAACGCCACTCGATGTTGAGTCCGGGAAGATTCAGGACTTCATCGGGAAGCTGTGATTCAATCAAACGGTGCGAAAGTTCTATGTACATCCTCATCTCCTCCATGTATTCCTTTACAATTCAATGAGTGGTCCAACCACCGTCAACAAACAAAGTCGAGCCTGTCATATAAGAGGAGTCCTCGCAGGAGAGAAACACCGCCGCCCCGGCTATCTCTTCCGGTGATGCGAGTCTCTTCAAAGGTATCTCGTTTACGACCTTCTGTAAGTGTTCTGGATCGTTCATGGATCCGGCCGAAATCTCCGTTCTTACGACGCCCGGTGCGATGGCGTTGACGTTGATTTTGAATTCAGCAAGCTCGACAGCCATTATTTTGGTTAGCATCAAGAGGCCGGCCTTCGATACGCCGTATGGGACATGGTGACCGTGATAATAGACGACTTCTCCATCTATAGAGCTGATGTTTATGATTCTTCCCCCGCCTTTATCTATCATGATCGCCGCCGCCGCTTTGCTGCAAAGGAAAGTGCCCTTCAGGTTTATGGCCATCGTTCTGTCCCACATTTCTTCGGATATGTCCATAAACTTACCTTTCAGAAGAATCCCTGCGTTGTTCACCAGTATGTCCAGTTTTCCGAATTGTTTATCTATAACTGAGAAGAGGTTCTCGACATCTTTCGACGAGGAAATGTCAGCCTTGACTGCAATTGTCTTCTGCGTTTTCGATAACTCAGCGGATAGTATACTGGCTTTATCATAAAGGAGATCTGCTAAGATTACCTCGGCTCCCTCACTGACAAAGCGTTCTGCTATGGCTCTTCCGATACCCTGAGCCGCCCCGGTCACGAGGGCCACTTTTCCACTCAAACGTTTTTCTGTTGATGAGCTCCTGGTTTCGCTTTTCATGCCGAAGCGCCTACTTTCTTTCTGCTGCTGCTGAAAACAGCAAGAAGTATTATCAATCCTCTGATTATCTGCTGCCAGTATATAGAAATACCTAGTAAATTCATAATATTGCCTATGAGGCCGAGTATGATTACTCCTACAACCGTTCCGCCAACCGATCCGATACCGCCGTTGAAGTTGCCTCCGCCAACCATAACGGAAGCTATGGCTATTAGTTCCCAGCCTTGACCCATTACGTTTGTTCCAAGAGTAAGCCTGGATGTCATTATAACTCCGGCAACTCCACACAACAGGCCGGAGAGCGTGTATGACATTGTTTCGTATAACACCGTACTAATGCCGGCGAGCCTTACAGCTTCTTTGTTTCCGCCGATTCCTCTTATAAATCTTCCCATTATAGTCTTTCCGAGGAACAGCGCTACCACTAAGGCTATAACCAGCCATATCCAGGCAACAACTGGAATTCCCCAGAAGTATTCACGACCCATCACAAGAAAATCCGGGCTTTTGAAGAAGACTTGCCTGCCCTTAGACATGAGTAAACCGATTCCCTGATAAACCGTCATGCTTGCAAGGGTAACGATGAAAGGTGTTATTTTGGCTATCGTTACTGCAAGACCGTTAGCAAAACCTGCAAGTGTACCTACTCCTATCGCCAGGAGCGAAGCGATCGGCCATGCCATTCCGTCTTTCAAGAAAGTAGCTACCATTATTCCAGAGAGAGACGCGATGGCTCCGACGGAAAGATCTATCCCCCCGGTCAATATCACCAGAAGCTCTCCAAACGCCACTATTCCTATTGCAGCGTTTTGTTTGAGTAGGTTGGTCAGGTTTTCCGAAGTGAAGAACTTATCCGACATCACGGCCGAGATAACGATGAAGAAGAGTAGCATGAGATACTTATCGTATTTCGATATAAGACTCAGCAAAATATTTCTTTTAGTTGATTCAGTTTTAGTCATCAAGCACCACCCTTGATTCATCAGATGAAGCGG
>CAZBNE010000103.1:0-6855 GCA_964493155.1 uncultured Pelolinea sp. | reverse complement strand
TGGAAGCGCTTGTTCAGGAAGAAATATCGGCTGAAGATCAGGATTCCTCATATCTTCTCTATAATCTTGAGCAGCTGCTTATTCCGCTTGCCAATCTTTTTAATTTGGAAGCCTGCGCGGTCTATTTTCGCAGCCGCAAAAACGGTTCACTTGAGTGCGTCTTTCACACGGGAAAAGTGCCTGAAATTTGGCAGCTTGAAAAAATGGATGAAGATGGGGTTTTGAATAAATCCTTTATCAAAGGAGAAGCTCGTACCTTCAACCTGCCCAATCGCCGGCTGACCGAGTTAAGTCCAGCGCTGCAGGATAAAGCCTACGGCCAGGCTGCCAATTTTCCAATTCTCATCGAAGCTGTCCCAGCCGGGATATTCAGCGTCGTGCATACCCGCCGCAGTTTACTGAATGAAAATGAGCAGTCCTTTTTACGTGCTATCAGCAGATGGATAGGAGGTATTGCCGCGTTTGAGCGCCGCAACCAGCAGATGCGCACACAGATCATCACCGAAGAACGTGAACGCATCGGCATGGATCTGCATGACGGTATCATCCAGTCGCTGTACGGGATCGGCCTTTCAATGGAAAACGTCCGCCTGAATGTTGAACAAGGCCGGGATGAGACTGTCATGCAAATTGACAAGTCACTGGAAGCGCTACAGTCGGCAATTGCGGATATCCGTGCGTATATTTTGGACCTGCGGCCGCGGCAGCTGCGCCACAGCAATTTATTCGACGGCATCCAAAGCCTGATCCGCGAATTCCGTGCCAATACCATGGTGGATGTTGAACTGGAAGGTTCAGCAGAAGAGGTCAAAGACCTGCAGGGGGAGCAGATTGATGCGTTGTATCACATCTTCCAGGAAGCGCTTTCCAACACTGCCAAGCATGCCAAAGCCACCCGTGTTTTGGTGCGCCTGTGGCGGCGGGACGATCGGCTGCTGCTGCGCATCAACGACGACGGGCAGGGCATCGAACAACCCAGGCCAGGGCGGCGAGTGGGGCATGGTCTGGCAAACATGAAAGCACGCGCCGAGGGCGTGGGCGGCGGTATCGAAGTGGTCTCAGTCCGCAAGCAGGGCACTACCCTGCTGGCCTGGGTGCCGGTCAGGAGGCCAGCCTGAGTACGGACATTATTAAAACACCAGCTTTCTCAGAAAAAGCTGCCCAGCGCGGCGAGCCATCCTACGTGTGGCGTGCCGGGCAGGAGCGGCGCCTGGAATTGATCCGGCACTGGTCCGAAAGTCGTAGAAAAGGAAAGGTGCTCGAAAACGGCTGCGGTGTGGGCGAATATCTTGCACGGCTGGGTGAAGAAGCGGCTTTCGCAGTCGGGATGGATATTGAATTCCCACGCTTAATTGAAGCAAAGAAAAAAAACAGCAATCTGGTGTGCGCGGCAGGGGAGGCTTTGCCTTTCCAGCGAAATTTGTTTGATGTGGTATTAAGCAACGAAGTCATTGAACATGTTCAGGATGACCACTTGGCGATCGTTGAATGCACAGCAGTACTCGCGGAGGGTGGTCGGTTGGTGTTATTCTGCCCCAATCGCGGTTATCCGTTTGAAACCCATGGCATCTATGTCCGGGGCAAGTATCGCTTTGGCAATAAATTCCTGGTCAATTACCTGCCCAAAAAATGGCGCGAACGGCTTGCGCCGCACGTGCGCGCTTACAACCGCAAAGATCTGGAGCGCTTGTTCCTGGGGCTTCCTGTCATGATCGAGTATCGCACCATCATTTTTGGCGCCTACGACAATATCATCCAGCGCCTGCCATTTCTGGGAAAATTAATCCGCGCAAAATTACAGATATTGGAAAAAACCCCTCTGAAATTCTTCGGTCTATCTCATTTTTGGATTATTGAAAAAAAGGCTTAGAAGTCCGTAATCCGGGCAGCATCCCTGTATGCGCAAAAAGCACATTCGGGGTTGGCATCCGGGATGTTTGGCTGTTCAAGCAGCGTCAGAACCTCATCCATGAAGCTTTCAAATCCAGGGTAATCAAGCGGGCATTCCACCCAGGTTGCCGGTCCGCTCAGGTTTAATTTACCTGCCGGGGCTTCATCCATTTTAGATGGATTAAAACAAAGTAATCCAAGCCTCGTAATCGGGTTGAAACTCAGTTTGCCCGGTGCGGGATGTTCAAGGGCGTAAGCATAAGCATGCAGCTGCCGGCTGTAAAAAGCGATCTGCCCCGGACTGGGTTTGGTCGTTTTAAAATCCACGATTCCATACGTTGCGTCCGCGAACATGACCAGTGTATCAAAGATCCCTGATAAATATGTAGTGCTTGTATGGTCGCCAAAAGTGGCTGGTTCAGAGGTCACCCAGCGTCCGGACATGAAGGACTTCCCTTCCGGCAGATCTGGTGAAATCTTTTTTGTCAATTCGCCCAGGTAAATATCCTTCATCAGCAGGTCGATCGTGCTGAATACTTTTGGAAAAGGCGCGGCGGGGCGCTTGAAGTTTTGGCGTACCTTCAGATAAAAACAGCGTTTGCATTCATCCCATAAAAAAGTCAGGTCAGATGGGCTCAGCTTCCAATTCTCAGACATTTCCCCTCCGATTTTGATTTATTTCGGATCGATCCGAAAATCATAAATTCCGTCCCTTACGGGGTAGGTGCGGCCGCAGTCACTGCAGGTGATTTCCGGTGGCGTATCTGCCAGTGGAAAATATCCGCAAACAGGACAGCGGAAAAAATCTTCCTTGTTCAACAAGCTGGTTTCACCTTCGGTTTTTGTTTTCAGAAAGATGCTGGGGCTGTAGGCGGTCCAGGAAGCTGCTGTTTGCAGAAATGATTCCAAAACGGTCAGTACATTTTGTGGAAACAATTTTTTAAAGAAAGCAGCGCGCAGGTATGAAACGCTTATCTGCTTTTCAATTTCAAAGCCGCACTCCTCAAGTAATGTCTTGACCGCAGCAGGATGGAAGTCAAAATTGAGTTCCACAAATTCAACGGCTTCACGGCTGAAAGGATCCCATTTCTGTTTTCCAGCTGCGTAGCGCAGGACCGATTTTAAATTTCTTTTGTTGGCAAACTCAAGGATAAAAGCTGCCCCGCCTGCCAGGCAGGCGCGCACCTGCTGAAGGGCGAGCTGCGGCTGGGAAAAATGATGCAGGGTGCGGATCATGGTCGCTGCATCAAAGGTCGATGGCGCGAAGGGCAGCCGGTAGATATCCGCCGCGATATAACGGTATTGCATCCCCGCGCCCAGCTTTTCGATCGCCTGCTCCAATTGGGTGCTTGAATAATCCAAAAGCGTGACGCGCTCAAAACCCGTATAGCGCAACGTGTTGCGCCCGGCGCCAGCGCCAAGTTCCAGCAGATGCTTTCCTTCTTTTGGCAGCAGTTTCTTAAGCGCCAGGGCTTCTGCCGCGTCTTCATAAGCACGGCCGCCTGCACCCCAGAATTTTTCCTGGTAATCCGAACCTTCATAATCACAAACTGGCGGTGTTTTCATGATCCCAATTTTAGCGTATTCCCATGTTCAAACAATTCAAAGTATTTCTTTTTCATCAAGAGAGTTTGTTAAAATCATTGCTGAAATGAAAATTGCTGCATTATTGACCGATTTCACCGACGCTGATGGATACCCAGCGGTCATGAAAGGCGTTATTCTGGGCCTGGCCCCGGATACCAAAATAATAGACCTCAGCCACACCATCCCCCCTCAGGATATTTTACATGCCGCCTTGCTGCTAGGTCGCAGTTTTTCCTTTTTCCCTGCAGGGACGGTTTTCATTTGCGTGGTCGATCCCGGGGTGGGCACCAAAAGGCGGGGCATCATCGCCCAACTGGGAAACCAGTATTTTGTTGGGCCGGATAACGGCCTGATGACTTTTGTATATCGCCGGATGATGGAAGGGAATACGCCAGTCCGCTTTTTCAACATTGAAAACCGATCCTTCATGCACGAACCGGTCAGCCTTACTTTTCACGGTCGTGACATCTTCGCACCCGCGGCGGCGTATTTATTAAATGGCACACCGCTGGAAGCTTTTGGCGCCGAGATCAATGATCCGGTGCTTATGGATCTTCCTGAGCCTGTGAGAACCCCGTCCGGACTGGAGGGCGAGATCTTGTATATTGATGCATTTGGCAATCTGGGCACCTCGATCCGGGCTGAACACCTGGCGCATAACGCAAAATTCACTATAATACTCTGCGGGCAGACTGTCAGAGGTCTGCTCAATACTTTTGGTGAAGGAAGGTCGGGCAAATTGGCGGCGATCATTGACAGTGATGGTTATCTGGCAATATGCGTCATCAATGGCAGCGCCTGCAAGGAGCTGGATGCAAAAGTGGGTGATAAAGTACTGATATCCCTACCCATAAATGAATCTGCTTCCGAAAGTTGAAATAACCGCATGCCTCTGATAACTGCAACTAACTTATCCAAATCTTTCGGTCCGGATGATATCTTCAGCGGGATCAGCTTAAGTATTCCCGCCAATGCGCGCATCGGTTTGGTCGGCGTGAACGGCGTCGGCAAGACCACCCTGCTGCGCATTCTGCTGGGTGAAGAGGAAGCATCAACAGGCAAGGTCCATCGCGCCCGCAATCTGCGCATGGGTTATCTTCCCCAGGAATCCGTATCCGATTCACACCGCACGCTCTGGGACGAATGCCTATCCGCCCTGGAAGACCTGACCGAGATCCAGAAAAAGCTGCGCGAGATGGAAAACGCCATGGCCGCTGATCCGCAAGACGCTGACCTGATCGAACGCTATGGCGCGCTTCAGCATCGTTTTGACCGTCTGGGCGGTTTCACCTTTGAGAACGAGATCGAACGAACGCTTACCGGCCTGGGATTCCGCAGTGATGAATACAGCAAGTCCCTTAATATCCTTTCGGGAGGCCAGCGCACCCGGGCGGTGCTGGCGCGCCTGCTGCTTTCAAATCCTGACCTGCTGCTGTTGGATGAACCGACTAACCACCTCGATATCCAGGCCATGGAATGGCTGGAGAGCTACCTGAAATCCTGGGACGGTGCGGCGGTAATGGTTTCGCACGACCGTTATTTTCTGGATCAAGCTGCAACGCTGATCTGGGAAATGACGCCGGGATTGGAGCATTATCGAGGCAATTACAGCGCCTATTTACTGCAGCGCGAAGAGCGCTATGAACGCCATTTGAAAGAGTATGAAGCCCAGCAGGAATTCATTGCCAAGGAAGAGGATTTCATCAAGCGTAATATGGCCGGGCAGAATACCCGCCAGGCGCAGGGCCGCCTTAAGCGGCTTGAAAGGCTGCTTGAAGATGCCCGCCTGGCACCTCCGCAGCAGAGCCGTCGTATCCACTTCAATCTTGGTTCGGTTGAACGCTCCGGCGACCTGGTGATCCGCACGTTTGGCTTAAAGATCGGCTATCACGATAACAAGAAAGTGCTCATCCATGTTCCCGACCTGGTGCTGGTCCGCGGTGAGATCGCGGCGGTCATGGGCCCTAATGGAGCGGGTAAGACGACCTTCCTGAAAACACTGCTGGGTGATCTTCAACCGATCGCCGGTGAAGTTGAACTGGGGGCGAGTGTGAAAGTGGGCTATTTCTCACAGGCGCACGAAGGGCTTCATCCTGACTGGATCTTGGTGAAAGAGATCCAGAATGTGTCCCCCCGCATGCAGGAGCCGGAAGTGCGTAATTATTTGGCGAAATTCCTGTTTACCGATGATGACGTCTTTAAGGAGGTCAACGTCTTATCCGGCGGTGAACGCGGGCGTCTGGCACTGGCCTGCCTGGCGCTGCAGGGTGCCAATCTGCTGCTGCTTGACGAGCCTACCAACCACCTCGACCTGCCATCGCAGGAAATCCTGCAGCGCATTCTGGCTGAATTCAACGGTACTGTTCTGCTGGTTTCGCATGACCGCTATCTGGTGGACGCGGTGGCAACCCAGGTCTGGGAAGTTCAGCCGGAAGGAAGAACGCTGATCACCTTCAGGGGAAATTACAGCCAGTTGAAAACAGAACAGCTTGCCAGGAGTTCTATCAGCACAGCCGCTTCTCACCCCAAGAAAAAAGTCCAAAAAGCGGATAATCCCAGTAGTTCAGCCAGGCGCCTTAACCCGCGCGTGCTGCGCAATTTGGAGGCTCATATCAGCGAACTTGAGGAGCAGATCAGGGAAGTCAGCCAGAAGCTTGAAAAACCGCTGGATGCTACAGAATCGGTTGCTGAACTCGGCAGGCGCTATGTTGATCTTAAAAAAGAACTGGATTCCAGCTGGTCGGACTGGGAAAAATTGTTTTCGGATTAAAATTGAAGTACAGGAAATAATTCGATGAAAAAATTTAAAGTCGCGGTTTTAGCCAATCTTAAGGTCAACGCCCCAAAATTTGAGGGCATGTCCGAGGATCAATGGGATGATCTTGATTCAGAAAAAACTGTGAACGCCATTATGGAAGCCATACGTTCTGACGGAAATGAATGTATCTTTTTGGAAGGCGACAGCACTCTGCCGACCACTATTGCCAAATATAAACCGGATATCTGCTTCAATTTCAGCGAAGGCCATTTTGGCGATTCCCGCGAAGCGCAGATTCCCGCTTTGCTGGAAATGCTGCGCATACCCTATACCGGCTCACGCGTGCTTACCCTGGCACTGGCGCTGGACAAGCCCATGACCAAGCGCATCCTGTGGTGGCACGAGCTACCCACACCCGCCTTCCAGGAATTTGACCGCGCCGACGAAGCCTTGAATGATGACCTGAAGTTTCCCTTGTTCGTCAAGCCCAGCCGTGAAGGCACCAGCATGGGCATCAGCGCCAAATCAATCGTCAATACTGAAAACGAACTGCGCGAGCAGATCAGTTTCATCATCAACAAATACAAGCAGCCGGCACTGGTCGAAGACTATATCGAAGG
>CAZBNE010000102.1:0-7062 GCA_964493155.1 uncultured Pelolinea sp. | reverse complement strand
GTGAATGGTCGATGATCGGTTCTGGAAGTGTGGTCACCAAGGATGTTCCGGATTTTGGTTTGGTATTTGGCAACCCAGCCAAATTGCATGGATTCGTATGCCCCTGCGGTGAAAAGCTTGAAAAGATCAAAGAATTAGGTAATTCGGTGCTGGCGAAATGCACGGCATGCGGACGTCAAATCGAAATTCTAAAAAGCTCGTGGGCAGGCGCGAAATGATTAATATGGCAAAACCGGTAATCGGCGACGAAGAAAAGAAAGCCGTCCTGGAGGTTCTGGATTCTGGCATTCTGGCGCAAGGTCCGCGTGTGGCAGCTTTTGAGGAAGGTTTTGCCAAGCTGTGCAATGTAAAATATGCTGCAGCAACATCCTCTGGCACAACTGCCCTGCACCTGGCACTATTAGCGCATGAGATCGGCGAGGGTGATGAGGTCATCACCTCACCCTTTACCTTTATTGCTTCAGCCAATTCGGTGTTGTTTGCGGGAGGGAAGCCGGTGTTCGTGGATATTGATCCACGCACATTCAATATGAATGTTTCCAAAATTGAAGCAGCCATCACTTCAAAAACCAAGGCCATTCTCCCTGTGCATTTATATGGCTTGACCTGTGAAATGGATGCGATTATGGCAATTGCGCAGAAATATCATTTAGTTGTTATTGAAGATGCCTGCCAATCGCATGCAGCAGAATTCAAAGGTAAGCGCGCCGGATCCTTTGGGACTGGCACTTTCTCGCTTTATCCAACAAAAAATATGACCAGCGCTGAAGGCGGCATGATTACCACAGATGACGAAGCGATCGCTGAAAAATGCAAGGTTCTCCGAAACCATGGCATGCACCGTCGCTATTATCATGATGAACTGGGATACAACTTCCGCATGACCGATGTACACGCTGCAATTGGCCTTGCACAACTGGGCAAGCTGGATAACCTTAATTCCAGGCGCGCCCAAAATGCAGCTTTTTATGACAGTCATCTCAAAGGCGTAACAATTCCCTTTGTGCCGGAAGGATATAAACATGTTTATCATCAATACACCATTCGCGTTCCAGATGGCAAACGCGACGCGCTGCGTGAATATTTAAAGGAAAATGGGATCGGGACAGAAGTGTATTATCCCGTATCGATCCACAAGCAGGATTTTTATATGGATATGTACGGAAGTCACCAGGTTTTTCCAGCTGCCGAAGCAGTCGCACTGGATGTGCTTTCGATCCCAGTACATCCCTCTCTAAGCCAGGCTGATCTGGAGAAGGTAGCCGGCGCAATCAACGAATTTATGGCAAGGAAGTAAAAAATGCGCGTGGCAGTGATCGGTGTCGGTTCGATGGGTATTAACCATCTGCGTGTCTATTCTGAGCTGGATGGCGTACATCTGTCTGGTGTTTCAGATGTGAATCCGGAACGCCTCAAGGCTATTGCAGACCGTTATTCGATCCCCACTTATACAGATTATCGTGAACTTATAGAGAAGGAAAAACCGGAAGCAGTGTCGATCACGGTGCCAACCTCTACTCATGAGGAAGTTGCTTCATTCGCGCTTAGATCTGGAGCAAATATCCTCGTGGAAAAGCCCATTGCTGCTTCGGTGGAAGAAGGCAAAAGAATCATTGCGCTGGCAGGAGAGACAAAACACCTATTGATGATAGGACATGTCATTCGGTTTAATCCTGCTATCCAATCCTTAAAGAAAAAGCTTGACAATGGCGACCTGGGCAAGGTCTTTCAGGTTTTTTGCCGTCGGGTAGGCCCTTTTCCCGCGCGTATCCGCGATGTGGGTGTGGTCATAGACCTGGCACCGCATGATGTGGATATTATGCGATACCTAACCGGATTAAACCCGATCAGGGTTTATGCTGAGACTGAACAGCAGATCCACACCAACCATGAAGACCTGCTCTTTGGTCTTTTGCGATTTTCAGGAGGAATATCCGGCGCGCTTGAACTGAACTGGCTGACACCCAAGAAGATCCGTGAGACCTTTGTGTTGGGCGAAAAAGGCCTTTTCTATGTTGATGACCTGCTGCAGGACCTTTTCTTTTATGAAAACGCGCAGGCTAGTGGAGAACTTTGGTCACCACTGAACACATTACGCGGTGTCAGTGAAGGCCCCATGATGCGCTATGAACTGCAAAAACAGGAACCGCTGAAGGCGGAATTGAAAGCCTTTTTACACGCAATTGAAAGCGGGAATCCATCACCGGTTTCTGGAGAAGATGGTCTGGAAGCGCTGCGCCTGTCGCTGGCGCTGGTTGAATCTGGCCTTAAGCACCAGGTGGTTGAGGTCTAGAATGCAGCTTGCGGATTTAATGATAAAGATCACTGACCGCAGTGCCAGAATCGGTGTTATTGGCCTTGGCTATGTTGGACTGCCGGTTGCAGCGCTTTTTGCTAGAAAGGGCTTTAATGTTACCGGGATTGATATCAAGACTGAACGGGTAGACAAGATCAACCGGGGCATTTCTCCGATCGAGGGCAAAGAGCCTGGTTTGCCGGAGCTGATCTCGGAAGTGACTGCTTCAGGCAGATTAAAAGCTGGAAGCGACTACCATTTATTAAAGGACTGTGATATTGTGCTGATCGATGTAGAAACCCCGGTCAATGACGCGCATATACCTGAATATTTTGCTTTAAAAGCTGCTCTTAAATCTCTGGCTGGAGTGATGAAACCGGGCATTTTGGTGATAATTGAATCTACCATCATGCCAGGCAGCATGCAGACTATCGTTATGACGCTGTTAGAAGAACATAGCAGACGCAAATGCGGAGATGGTTTTTATTTGGGCAACTGCCCTGAACGTGTAATGCCGGGTAAGTTGATCAGTAACCTCAGCAAGATGAGCCGCGTGGTTGGCGGAGATTCTCCAGAAACAACTGGAGTAATGAAAGAACTATATAAGCAGGTAGTGGAAGCAGAAATCGATGAAACAGACTGGATCACTGCGGAACTGGTAAAAACTGTTGAGAATACTTACCGCGATGTTCAGATAGCATTTGCAAATGAAATGGCGTTGATCTGCGAAGCGTTGGAAGCGGATGTTTGGCGAGTACGTGACCTGGTACGCAAATCACCCGGACGGGAGATGCTGCTGCCCGGTGCGGGTGTAGGCGGGCATTGCATCCCTAAAGATCCATGGCTGTTGGCGAGTTCCGTAAGCGGGAAGGATGTGGATGTGCGCCTCATCGAAGCAGCGAGGGCAGTGAACAGTGGAATGCCGCGCCATATTCTAAAGTTGTTGAAGGACAAACTGGGTGATCTGACCGGCAAGAAAATCCTGGTTCTGGGTTATGCATATCTGGAAAATTCCGATGATACGCGCGATTCACCCAGCGATCACCTGATGCATTTATTGAATGCTGAAGGTGCCGAAGCTGAGGTGCATGATCCTTTTGTAGCACAATATTCCGGTGATCTATACATGCTGGCAAAGGACAGCCATGCGGCTATTCTGATGACAGCTCATTCGGAATATAAAGACCTGGATTTTATGCGCCTAAAATCCAAAATGAAGAGATTGCTTATAATTGACGGGCGCAATTTATGGGATAAGAATGCCCCAAAATCCGCCGGATTTGAACTGGTGCGTTTGGGAGATTTCAGTTAACAGGAATATGAATGATCTGGATTTTGTTACCCGCATTTAATGAACAACATGATTTGCCCAGGCTGCTGGAAAAATTAGATAAGGCACTGGTTGGCGTTGATTACCGGCTGGTGGTGGTAAATGATGGCAGCACTGATAAGACCGGTGAGATTCTGGAAAGAAAAACAGGCAATCTCAAACTGGATATCGTTGACCATCCAATCAACCGTGGGCTGGGGGAGACCGAACGCGATGGTTTTGAGTTTATTGCCTGGAAAGCAAAACCGGATGACTTTATCGTGCGCATTGAAGGCGACGATACCCACGAACCCAAATACCTGTTTGATCTGATTGAAAAGCTGAAAGAAGGCTATGATGTGGTTAACACCTCACGCTTCCAGCCAGGAGGCGGGCAGATGGGCGTAGATGCCTATCGGGCTTTCATCAGCCACTCAGCTAATGTTTTTATGCGTCTCGTTTTCGGTATTCGCGGTGTGAGCGACTATTCCTGCGGCTACCGAGCCTATCGCGCGAAGGTAATAAAAGATGCTTTAGATATTTACGGCAACAATTTCATCCAGCTGCGTGGGATGGGATTTACATCCACTCTGGAGATAATTGTTAAGCTGAACATACTCGGCTGCCGTTTTGCGGAAGTACCGTTCGTGCTGCGCTATGACCAGAAAGAGGGCGGCAGCAAAATGGTAGGCAGCATTACCATGCTTGGTTATTTATTAATGGCGCTGCTTTATTGGTGGCCGATGGGTGGATGGAAGAGGCAGTACCACGGACTGCGCAAGCTTTATCGGGAAGATCCGGACAAAGCTGTGGCGCAATACAAACTGGCCGCGCTTAAACACCGCCGAACGGCATCGCGGATTAACCTGTAGATCTATGTGCGGCATTTGCGGAATATATCACTTTGATGAAGCGCACCTGGCAGATGAGGCTGGCGTGCGCAGTATGGCCAATTCCATCCAGCACCGCGGACCGGATGATGAGGGCTATCTGTTTGACAGGAACCTGGGATTGGGGCATCTGCGCCTGAGCGTTATTGATCTTTCTGAGGCAGCACACCAACCGATGTCTGATGAATCCGGACGATACAGCATCATCTACAACGGCGAAATCTACAACTACCTGGAGCTGCGCGAACAACTGGCACAGCATGGTGCGAATTTCTTTTCAATGTCTGATACTGAAGTGATCCTGCGGCTCTATATGGATGAAGGCCCTGACGCGGTGAAGAAACTGAACGGCATGTTCGCGCTCGTGATCTGGGATAAAAAAGAGCGCACCCTGTTTGCGGCACGCGACCGGTTGGGGATCAAACCTTTTTATTATTTCCAGAATTCGGAAAGTCTCATTTTCGCCTCCGAGATCAAAGCCCTGTTTATGAGTGGGATCATAAAACCTCAACTGAATCCAGATGGACTGGCGGAATATCTGACCTTCCAGTTCTGTCTGAGGGAGAAAACCCTGTTCAGGGATATCCGTAAACTGGAGCCGGGCTGTTGGATGACCGTAAGACAAAGCGGTGTAACTCACATACAAAAATATTGGGACCTGGACTTCAGGGTGGATACCAACCATACCAGCGAGTATTTTGAAGCCAGACTGAAACAGCTGCTGGAGGACGCGGTGCGCATCCAGCTGAGGGCAGACGTGCCGGTAGGCGCCCACCTGAGCGGCGGACTCGATTCATCATCTGTAACCTGCCTGGCAGCTTCCATGCTGGATACGCCGATCCATACTTTTTCGGGCGGTTTTAAAGATGGCGAAAAATATGACGAGACACGCTATGCGCGCATGGCCGCGGAGCAGGCAGGCAGCATCCACCATGAAGTTTACCCGGATGAATATCAGTTCGTGGACGAGATGAGCGGTCTGATGGCAGCCATGGATGAACCGGCTGCAGGCCCCGGCATTTTTCCGCAATTGATGGTTTCGCGCCTGGCAAAGCAAAATGTGAAAGTTGTACTTGGCGGGCAGGGTGCAGATGAAATGTTTGGCGGGTACACACGCTATTTGGTGGCTTATCTGGAAGAGTGTATCCGCGGGGGCATCCAGGGAACGCAGGAAGATGAAAAATATGTGGTGCGCTTTGATACCATTCTGCCCAACCTGACACAGTTGAAGGGTTATGAACCCATGCTGCGTGATTTTTGGAAACAGGGGCTGTTTGGAGAGCAGGACAGTCGCTACTTCAGGCTGATCGATAGGGGTGCGGAACTGCGCGGGCTGCTGCATGCCGATACAGCCGGAGTCGTTCGAGATTACAACTCTTTTGATGCATTTAAGGACGTTTTCAATTCCGGCGGACAGCGTTCTTACATCAACAAAATGACGCGTTTTGATGTGCTTACACTGCTGCCGGCGCTGCTGCAGGTGGAAGATCGCACCAGCATGGCAGTATCATTAGAATCACGCGTGCCGCTGCTGGATCATCGTATTGTGGAACTGGCTGCCAGTATGCCGCCCAAGGTGAAATTTGAGGGCGGACGTAGCAAACACATCTTTCGCAAGGTAGTCAGCCCGCTGCTGCCAAAGGGTATCGTTGAGCGGCAGGACAAGATGGGCTTTCCCGTGCCACTGAACGAATGGTTCCTGCGCGAGCCGGTAAGGGGCTTTGTGCGCGATACATTGATGAGCCAGGCAGCACGCCAGCGCGGCTGGTTCGATACTGAAAAAGTGACCCCCCTGCTGGATACAGAACGCGCGTTTGGCAGAAGCGTATGGGGATTGCTATGCCTGGAGTTGTGGGCCCAAACATATTTGGATTGAAGCAATACTTATTTAAGAACAATGTACCACACCCACGTTTGCTTGATACACATGTGGGTGTGGTATCTCCGGCATCTTCCCCTGAAGAGGCCTACGAAGATATGGGCTCAAACATATTTGGATTAGATTCTTTGGAAATAATTCCTTAATCAAGCGCTATACAATAGATCTGTTTTTGCGGCCATGATGAAATCGTTATTATGCAGGCCATTAATCTTATGCGTCCACCAGATCACGGTTACCTTGCCCCATTCAACCATAAGTATGGGATGATGACCATGCTCCTCAGCCAGAAGACCAACCTTGTGAGCGAAATCCAGAACGGAGAGGTAATTCTTGAACTTGAAGACGCGTGTCAGTTTCTTAATGCCGCCATCTTCCGCTATCGACCATCCTGGCAATTCCGAAAGCTTATGATTTATTGTGACTTCATCCAACGGATGTCACCTGCCTGGCAAACTGTGCATTTTAAACCAGCAGGCAAGGCCATTGAGTTCCTTTCTTGTTTATATTGGTATCATATATGTAAAAAACAGGAAACGGTATCTGCAATTTATTAGAGGAGCTGCATAGCTGCTTGACAAGAGCGCGTTCGGCATGGTATTATTGCGTTTCATTATTGCGGGGTAGAGCAGCGGTAGCTCGTCGGGCTCATAACCCGGAGGTCAGTGGTTCGAATCCACTCCCCGCT
>CAZBNE010000101.1:0-7069 GCA_964493155.1 uncultured Pelolinea sp. | reverse complement strand
ATCACTTTATCTCTTCTTATACGAAGTTCATTTCTGGCTCTTGTTCTTTCTGCTTCTGAAGAAATTCTAAAAGAGTCTTCATCAACGTAATTCGGAAGGTACATAAGTTTCTCATAAGGAATATTCCATTTATAAAGATCAATCAGATCTATAGAATTTGGCCTTGTAATAATATCGCTTCCAGTGATAGCGCTCATATACTTTTGTGCATCGTTAATAATTATCTCCTCAAACCACCAATGGTTTTCGTGTAATGTAACTACGTAAGGACAGTCAAATTCTAAAGAAAGCTTCTGTCCAAGGGGAGCATTATTTGCAAAATGGCAATGGATAACATCCGGCATAAAATTACACTGCTTTTTGAATGCTGCAGAAAGTCTTGAAAAATATCTTTCCTGTACTAACTTAGGTAACCTTGAGATACCTCTTTGATTAGTGAAGGTAAACCTTTCTGCATTTAATGAGAAGCCACTTTTTAAAAAGCCAAACCAACTGTTTATGCCGTTAATCACTCTACTGTCAAGTCCTTTGGAGCGCTGCATCTCAACCAGTTTCTTAACAAAGATACCAGCTATAGGGTTTTCACTTGTAGGATATGTTCCAATAGCAACATGCAATACCTTCATAAAGTCAATTCTCCTATCGCTCTCCTCTCCATAAATTTCAAAGTGCGCTAAATTAACTGATTTCAGCAACATAAAATCATTTTCAAAATTGCACTATAGCTGTTTTTGTAAGACATTACTTGACAAAAGAGATTTGGACGTTTATAAAAAAGGCCTCCAAGCAAATCGAAAATGATACCTTTGAATTACTGCAAAAAAAGAATGGAGACCCAAAAAGATGTTACCATAAGGAGCAGAGAAAAAGAGATCAATAACACGAAGCTCATGCATTTAGAGTAATGAAGAGTGTAGGGACTTAAGTTTTCGTTCTCCTTCTCTTCTTCCTTTCTATTAGCTGTTACATACACACACTTCGTGAGTTATTCATTGAATTCCTCAACTGAATCAAGAACAAAGCTCCTAGCTCAAGAATGAAGAATATTGTTACGGAAATGTAAATAATAGAGTCTGTCCCTATTATTTTTGATTATTTTTATTTTTGTCCCTATTATTTTAAAAACGTCCCCGAACTCTGTCGGGGACGGGTAATTATTTTAGAAAATGCTGTACCAGAGACCTCCACCGCCCAGCTCATCGATCACAGCCAATCCGTCATCGAGTGTTCCGTAGGCCGTTATTCGGTCCCCGTTTATATTAACGATGGCGGTGACGACCGAAAGATCTCTGGTGATGGTTACATTATCTATCCAGGCCGTTTCTTCATATCCCCCGAAGCTCATAAGCCTGTACATCTCGAATCTTATCGAGTGTTGACCGGCCCGGAGAGGAATCTTAACTCTCTGCCAGTCAAGCTCGCCGTCGGATTCAGCAACCAGCGAATCATCTATGAAGAGCCTGAAGGAACAAAGCCAGGGAGTGCTAGATACCTTGAGATCGAACTCGAGTTTCGAAGGTTCGGCCACGCTCACGGTAGTTTCGAAGTAACTCCTCTGCTCCATGTCGCTGATTGCACCGAATCTAGCACTGAAGGAACCGTCTTTGGCCGTTTCGCTCTGCACATAGGGCAGTTCGTCGCCTCCAAGACTCCAGTCGAAATCTCCACCGTTGAAATTTCCACTTTCGAAATCGTCGGCATAATCGGGTTCAAGTTCATCGAAGGCCGGCGAATCTCCTTGGACGATCAAATAGTACCGGCCTCCCTCTGCCAGATCAGGAAACTGAATAAAGGCCGACCTGGAGAAAGGAGTTGAAGCGTAAACCTTTCCGTCAATATCAACTATCTTAACCACGAAATCGCCTTCGACCGAAGTTTTAACGTCGGCGCCAAAGGTGGATTTGAAAGCCACATCGATCTTCGTGTTCTCTCCCAGAACAGCACCGCGGATAGTTTCGCTCCTCTCCTCTTCTATTCTCCAGTTCGGTGAGTTTGTATCGAGATAATCCGGACCACCAAGGTATATGTCGTATATCCCCTGATCAATTGCGTAGAAGCTAGCCTCTCCTTCGCTGTTGGTTTTGGCGTAGTATTTTAGTCCCCCTTCCCGATCGAGCGTAACGTAAACGGCAGGTATACCAAGTCTGCCGCTTCTGTCGCTCACCCGAACACGGAGAAAGCCTTCTTCATCGTAGAGGTCTGGATTCAGTACCAGTGTGGATGATGCTTCGATTCTTCCGTAACCGGATTTTTCGTCTGGACCGGGAGTTCCTAAATCAACGGCACCGCTTTCAAGCGTCTTCATGAGTTGAAAGGGGGTGATGCCGGGGTATTTTTCGATCAAAAGAGCAGCCAGCGCCGAAACATACGGACAGGCCATCGATGTTCCGTCCCAATACTCGTAGGGTTGACCGGCAACTCCAGATTCTTCGAAGTAATTAGGTTCCTCATATTCCGGCACACATGACAGGATATTCTGGCCGGGTGCCACCACGGATATGTACTCACCCCAGTTGGAGAAGTCGGCCACACTGTCGCGTACGGTCGATGCGCCAACGGCGATAACTCCAGGATAGCCGGCAGGATAACTGGAGCTGCTTTTGTAAGAGGCGTTTCCCGACGAGGCAATGAAGGCGACTCCTCGAGATAGAGCGTAGTCGACGGCCTCCTTGAGGAGCATGGAGTATCCGGAACCGCCCCAGCTGTTTGAGAGAATATCTGCGCCGTTGTCTACGGCCCAGACGATTCCCCTCGCCACACAGTCGTCGCCGGCATATTCGATCATTCCCCACTGCCAGACAAAAATATTGACCGGCATGATCTTGGCATTATACGCGAGTCCTGCAATCCCTACTCCGTTGTCTCTTCTGGCGGCTATTATTCCGGAAACGTGTGTTCCATGATCATCGCTCGTCTCCCAGGCAATGTCACCGTCTGTACCGGGTGCTATTTCACAGTCGTTGTAGGTATCGTATCCGGTAACGAACTGTCCCTCTAGATCGGGATGACTGCCGTCAATTGGGGAATCTAAAACGGCTATCACCACTCCGGTTCCGCTGGCCGTCTCCCAGGCCGTTTCTGCTCCCAGTTTTTTGAGCGCCCACTGATACTGCATAAACGGGTCTCCTGTTTGCCCGGCCAGGGAAATATCCCCTATATTGTTCCTTTTTACGGGCTGGACTATATACCTTCTATAGGCAGGCTCGACGTAGCGTATTCCACACAGATCCATCTTTTTCAGCCGATCGTAGATTTTCGAGATCTCCACCGGTAGTTTTATCGAAGCCGCTTTCAACTGAGGTATCTCGACGACTATCTCAGCGCGAATGCTCTTCACGAAAACCTCGAGAGCCTCTCTATCTTCGTAACCCACTATCATCCTATCTTCGAATACTTCATATCCCTTGAGTTGTCCGAAACTGTTCCGCTCCTGATCCTCTTCTTTAGGTGGCGTCAATCTAAGACAGCCTGCCACGAGAAAGGTTAAAAAGACCATTGAAACAACCAGAACCGGCCTAAATTTATGCAACATCGTTTGTGCTCCTTTCATTTTATTCACCGGTAGTGAAGACTTTGAAGCCTGTAAGCGGCACTTCCGGACCGTCCATGAAACTGCCCGTAGCCACCGAGTAAGAGGCACTGTCGTCATCGATTACATAGGCACCGGCCGAAGCGACAACCCACTCGTATGTCTTGTTGGCTTCGAGCTTGTCGTACTGGTAAGGGTAAATCCCTCCGGCAAAGATGAACCAGTCGTAATCGAAAGGGAGATCGACATTTCCGAAAAACTTCACTTCCACCGGCCCGGCGCTGGCGGTTACAAACTCGTAAGGACGGAAGTAGTTGTATTCATCGACCGTTCCGGGAAGTATTTCGATATCCGATTGTACGAAGTCCGTGATCTCCATGAAATACCTGTAAGTGACCTCTCCCTCGCTCGAGAGTATTTCCCTAGACGGTTTCCAGATGAATGATGGATTTCTCGAGACTCCAGTTGTCCCGTCGGCCGGAGAGGTCTGCAACACCTGGAAAGCCTCCAGAGGGATGACCGAACCCAGATCAGTCGGTGTGGATTCCAACGTTCCGTAAACCGACGACACTCTGTACCACACTTTTTTTTGCGGCTCCAAGAGCGCCGACTTATCGGTGTAAGCTCCGATCGAATTCCAATCGGTCTGCGTCTGAGAGACGAAAGCGAGCTTTTTGTAATTCGCACCATCGAAGGACCGGTAAATATTGTAGCCATCAGGTCTTTCGAACTCATCATGCTCTCCAATACCGAATGACGAGTAACTCGAGTGATCGAGCCACTGGATGTCTATCCAAAGCGTTCCAGAGGCAGGAGCCGCTCCTGGTTCGTAATTGTCCGCTGCCACTTTCACCGAATAAGGGTTCTCTTCTCTGTAATAGGAAATTCCGTCAACGCTGCCGGTATAGCAAAAGAGATTTTTGAAAGTCGGTTCGTCCCCCCACAGCTCCCGCAGAAAGGTGAAGGGGAGAGGCTGGTAGAAATTGATAGCTTCTCTCTGGGTCGAAAGGTTCAGGTACTCTATGTGATCGGTTCTGTTGTCGTTGTGATCGTAAACAACCACGTGGAAGGGAACCACTCCGTTATAGCCGGCCGGATCGAACTCGAAGGTAACTTCGCTGGTGTCGATTGCAGTCTGTTTCTCGGGTGTCAACCTGCCGCTACCTGGCACTTCGCCGAGATCGGCGTACAGCACTTTGATCTGGTTTGCACCTGTAACCGTTATATGTGCCTTGAAGTGTGAAGAGACAGACCTGTCGGGGAGAGGTCGATCGCTCAGATCCAAGAATTCCACTGACACTTCCGGGGCGTATCTAGTCGGCTGGTCTAGCTCCAGAAGTGCTTTTCTCAGTATTACTTCGACCATTTCATCGGTCGCGTACTCGACCTTTAGACCCGAAATTTTGCTTACTGCGCACTCGAAGCCAGAGAAATAAACATCCACATACCCGACTTCTCTAATCAGAGTCACTTCGGCAATACCGTTTTCATCGCTTTTCGATTTGCCGATTAAATTCATTGTTGAGTGCTCATACACATTAACCTGTGCACCCGACACCGACGACCCGCCATTGGCAGCTACCAGCGAGAACTTCAAGATCGGCCCCGAAGGCTTTCCCCAGGGCAGGCAAGAAGTAAGAGCCAGAGCTATGAGCGCCACAACTATTACGATCGGTACTGCTTTTTTCGTCTTTCCCACTTTCCCACCTCCATCAACAATCATTGAAAGAACCTGTCCAGAGTTTCATAGATTAATTTTCTTGAACTGTCGCGTTTGAAACTGTAATATGTTCTGTGATCTATCCTGTAAGCCCTCACGAGACCGGCACTTTCAAGGAGTGCGAGATGATGGGTTATGTTAGAATTAGCCACCCCCAGTTCCCTTGCTAGCTCCTGGCCGTACATATCTCTTCCCATGAGAAGCTTTAATATCATGAGTCTCGTTTCGTCGGAAAGGATTTTCAGCAGCCTTCCGGTAGATATCACGGGGTGTTTTGTATCGGCTATCACTTGAGATCTTCTGTACCCGATTACGTACGAATCTCTTCCGATATCGTCCAGCGAAAGCTGGAGCCTTTTGAGTTCCATGAAGTAAGAAGCAGAAAGCGTAATTTCCCTTATCTTTTCGTCCCTTGTGTAATCGAAACCAACCAGTAGCGTGAAATAGTCGTCGCCGTATCTATTTGTGTTCCTGAACATTTCCTCTTCAAAAGCCATAATTTTAGCGTCAAGCGAAATTGCCAGTTCATCGAAAATGTTGTCGGAGTACCATCTGAAAAGGCTTAAAAGTTCGTTCTTCATTTCCTGTGGTTTCTTCATAAACTGTAGCAGATCCCAGCTGTGGCTGGCGGAGATGTTCATATTCTCTTCTATGAACTCGAGTGCCTTTTCGGTATTCTTGATAAGCGAGCGGACGAGCCTGTCGTCGATCTCAATGGTGTCGGGCGCAGGTGGAATTATGAATCTTTTCAGTATCTCAATATCTGAAGTTGATGCCACAGTCTCAATGAAGCTTCTGTGGTCATTCAAATCGAGATTTGAGATAAGAAGTGCCAGCGACATTCCAAAAGGTGCATTGAGGGAGAAGTATTTCCCCGCAATGCTCAGAACATCTTTCGAAAACCTTTGCCTAGTCTCGTTCACCCATGCCTGCAGCTGTTCGTCTGGAGAGAAACCTACCTCCTCAAGATCAGATTTGTAGGAGAGAGTCAGTTCTTCGTGATTGACAAGTCTAAAAAGACTGGTGAGAAACTCGTAGGCGAGAGTATGCTGGATCCTCAGTATATTTACTATATTCATTTAATACACACCTACTTTCGATATCAATTGAAAGTTATTCTAACACAAAATGGGTAGCAATAGCAAGATCTGCGTTGCTTCTTCGCGAGCTAGACATGAGATACGTGAACAAAATGAATGAGTTCATTGCTCTGAAAGGGTTATAGAGTTTGTGAAGATTGTGTGCGTGTCGCTAGGTGTTAAGATGGATTTCGAAGTAAGTCGGAGAGGTTTCAATTTTAAGCTTGGAGGATTTTCCACTGTTTCACCGTCAGGTCCGTGCTCTTGTGTACTTTATTTTTTATGACTGAAAAATGACTGAGCAGATCTCTCGAAAAACGTTCATTTAACGGCTAATAGAAAGGAAGAAAACAAAAAGGACCGTATCCAATAAATAGGCGAGGAAAGAAATAATGATATGCCCTCAAAAGTGAGACAAGTATTAAGAGAAAGTGCTGCATAAAGAGTGATATGCCCCCAAAAGTGAGACAAGTATAAAGAGAAAGTGCTGCATAAAGAGTGTCTCAATAGTGATGATTCACAGTGAATCATTGGACGGGTTTTACAAAATGGATTCCCTATTTTCAGCATGTACGAATGAGTGTAAGTTACGCCAATGTAAATAATAGAGTCTGTCCCTAATTATGCTTAAATTCTCGCTAAGAAAGCCGGAGGGTTTACCCCTCCGGCGTTCGTTGACTCAAGCAACCTTGCTTACTTTCTTTTTGTAGATCCCCAGCAGTTCGTAGCAGCTTTCGTGGT
>CAZBNE010000100.1:0-7130 GCA_964493155.1 uncultured Pelolinea sp. | reverse complement strand
GAAAAGATGCATACGTAGTGGATAATAGGGAACAAATTCGGCACCCAAGTATGGTAGGCGTCCTATACCCCTCGTAATGGTCTCTCTTAAGTGAAAAATGCTCGTATAATTTTTAAACGATGAGAAAATACACAAAAATGATACTGGTTGCCGCGACAGCGGTGGCGTTTATCCTGTCCGCTTGCGGCACAGTCACACCTCAGGCAGCTGCTTCACCCGAGGCGCCCGTGGCAGCAGGCGCCCTGCCGGCCGTCACAGCCGAGGCGACCCTCGAGCCGCCCACTGGCATTCCGGAATGCGACCTGCCGCTGCCGGGGCCCGAAGAATGGCCGGTATATATCTGCGATACTTTTAACGAGGCGCACGAGACCTTTCCAGCCGAGAGCCAGGATAACGCTTATGCACGCTACAGCGCGCGTGTCACTGACGGCCAGTTCTACGAGGTGGATTACACCGCCAAAGGCTTTGCCCAGTTCCAGCGCAGCAGCCTGACCTGGTTCGACATCGCCCAGGCGCAGGATTTTGCGCTGACGGTGACCGGCAAGATGGACAGCCCTTACAAGGATGTCAGCTGGGGCATCGGCTTTCGCGGCAGTGAGGAAAAGGACAGTTTCTTCCTGCTTTCGATCTATAATGACGGCACTTACGCATTTGAGATCTTTGAGAATGACAACTGGATCGCGCTGGTCTCCAGACGTGTGTTTAACGGCATCCAGGCGGGTGAAGATAACACGCTGAGCGTGATAGCGGAAGGCCGCTCCTTTAAATTCCTGGTCAACGGTCAGCCGCTGGAAGGCTTTTACGGCGGGCTACTGGAAGGCATGCAAGTCTTCCTGTCTGTCAGCGCCAAAGAGGGCGCCAGCGCCGTATTCTCTTTTGACAATCTGGTGCTGCAGATCTGAGTTATATAATTACATCTGGAAATCGATAGAGAATAAAATGGGATTCCGAATTCAATATCGAAAAAGCAAAAATATTTTCATCACGGTATTAAGCCTTTTTACTTTAAATCCAATAATATGGATAATTTTTGGTATTGCGCTTATTTCATCAAGAGAATATATTTTTGGTGGAATACTAATTATCTTTACAATTATTAGTTTCTATATTGAAGATCAAATTGATTTTGAAAATACTAAAAAAAATCCATTCTCTTACAAACAAAATACAGATAAGAATAATGAATCCCCCTTTTATTTAAAAGCTGCTACAACACAAAACACCCAAAATAAACATAATGATTTAATTTATGAAATAATCCCACCTCCCATAATTGATGATCCAGATTTGGTTACTTTAGATCCTATTGTGCAGAAATATAGATCAATCATAAACAATAATATCAATTTACAAAACGCCAAAGAGCCTGAATGGGTTTGTTTTAAGAAAGCTTTAGATGATGTCTTCGAATTTAATTTTGAATCAATATTTTTTTACCTAGAAAAAGAAGTCTTCTTTGGTGAAAGCATAAAGAAAAAAGAGTTTGAAGATCATTATAAAACAGCAACTACGTATGCAACTTCATGCTGTTGGATGATTGGTCGTGAATTTTCAAAAATGGATCGTGCTCTTCAAGAAGATTTAAAAATAAATAAACAAATCACTATAAATAATATTCCCAAAAGGGCTATTGAATTAATAAAAATAGCAGCATATTTTCCTTATTGGTATTTTGCTAATGTTTTTTCTGAATATTACGAAAGTCCTTATACCATGCACAAAAATCAAAAAGAATCTCATTTGGCTAACACTTATAAAGTGATAATTAATTGCTTAATAAAATGTTTTTATGAAGGTGTAATCTCAAATTGAGTGTTCATTGGAATTATTAAATTAAAAATCTACAAAAAATCGTTACCAACCTCAAAAAATATTTTTACATTTACGGCGGGCTACTGGAAGGCATGCAAGTCTTCCTGTCTGTCAGCGCCAAAGAGGGCGCCAGCGCCGTATTCTCTTTTGACAATCTGGTGCTGCAGATCTGATGATCCGCGGGCGCCGGTTGCTGGCTGGAACCGCTGCGCGAATTATTTGCCGGGCAGCACTCCTTCGTTCATCTGCGCGAAATCATTGGCGTAGCCGGCGTCTTCAAAGTCAAGTTTCACAACGCCTTTTTTATTAATGAGCGAGGGTACTGCAAAACCGGCGATCTTAACACTGCGGCTGATCTTTTTGTACGCGGCAAAACTTTCCTTGTTCTCGTTCATCAAGCGCACGCGCAGGATAGTGACCGCGAGAAAGATGATCGCCGAAAGAGCCGCCAGGGCGATCAGCAGTGTCCTCAGGCTGGACTTGTCATTGATGAATTTCAACAGCAGTGCGACCACCACGATAAATACCAGGGAAGACAGCGAACTAGCCAAGCTCAAAGGTTTAAGGCGCTTGCTAAAACTCCCATGGATGCCGGCGTCGGTATCACACAGGGGGAAGGACATAGACAGGCTGCTGTGTTGGTATTTGCCTGAAGATTTCCTTTTACCTACCGACAGACTGCCGGACCCGGGGGGCTGGCCGCAGGAGACGCATTGCGCGGGATAATTGAACTTTTCCAGATAGGCGGTGATCACTCGAACCATTTTTCCCTTCCTTCCTTAATTAAATGAGTTTTTGGCCTTCTATTAATCTCTGATATTGGTTACTATAGCATGCCTGAAAACTGAATTCAAGCCAGCTAGCAGCGGTTCAGGTCCGCTTGTTCAGGTCACGCAGCAGCAGAATGCCGCCCACAGCGGTGACGACCAATAGCGCGAAAGATGCGAGAATCATACCCATAACGATGGTGTTCCAGGTGCCGTCCGGTTCAATGCGGCCGCTGGCCAGCCCGCTTACCTGAGCCAGTACCAGCCCCAGCACCATCAATGCCACTGCCAGGCCAAATCCGCCCATGATTAACTTGCGGCGCAGTTTGCTGCGGACGGCTGCCCAAATGAGCAGCCCGCTGCCCAGCAGCACCAGCGGGAAAAGCTCGAAGGGCATCAAAAAATCGAACAGGAACTCACCGCTGCCGATAAAATGCATGATCGAAAAAACCAGCGGCGCTGCCAGCGGCAGCCAGAGCAACACGCAGCCGGCTGCTGCCAAAATTTTGGTCAATCTCATCCCTTTATGCATAACTTATCCCTCCACACATTATCCAAAAAACACTCGCGCCAGTATCATTACCAGCCTGACTTAATTATAGCCTTGCGTATTTTTAGCGCTTTCTTCCGCTGCACCTGGGCGGGAAAGCGCATCCCCCGTAAATACCCCCATCTGTAAGCCTGCTCTTGATTCATGCCTATATCTGGCGCTTGACAGACATAGAATACTTGTTCTATAATAGAACAAAATTACTAAAGCGGAGGATGCCATGAACCTGACCCTGACCCAAAAAGTGAATCGTTTTTCCGGCAAGCTGCTGGATAACCTGCGCGAGAACCCGGCCGGCGTATCGATGATCATTATCATCGCTGCCCTGGCGGCCTTTGAGGTTTTCAATTTCAGCACCACCGATTTTGCCCTGCGCGGCATGTTCGGCAGCCAGTCTGTCGCCGGCATAAGCTGGTCCACCATCCTGGCGCTGGCCTTCTGCAGCATGGATTTCGCGGGCATCGCCCGCCTGCTGGCTCCGCGCACGGACGAATCCGAATCGCGCGATGGCTGGTTTCTGCTGGGTGCCTGGGTGGTGGCAGCGGCAATGAATGCCGGGCTGACCTGGTGGGGCATCAGTCTGGCGGTCTACAACCAGCCTGTGGATACCGCCCTGATTGTTGACCCAATGACCTTTGTTACCATGGCACCGGTGCTGGTGGCGCTGATGGTGTGGGTCATCCGCATTCTGATCATTGGAATGCTGGTCTCTTCCTTAAATAAAATGCTTTACAGCAAACAGCCATCCAGGCAGCCGCAAGTCAAACAACAGCCCTTTGGCTTCCGCCCCGGCGCGCAAGCAGCCCCCGCCGGATACCGCCCGATCCCCGACCAGGCGCGGGCGCAGCAGAATACCCGGTATCGTTAATGAGATTGGATCAATAGCAAAACCAGCCGCTTCATCGGCTGGTTTTTTTATCCGCACCCGCGTGAATACCGCTATAATGGCGCAATGCTTAATGAACTTGACACAGCACTGCTTCTGGTAGATAACGCGGACACGTTTGCGGGCATGCTCGATAGCCTGAAAAAGGCCACCCGCCTGGCTGTGGATACCGAATCCAACAGCCTGCACGCGTATGCCGAGCGTGTGTGCCTGATCCAGTTTTCCGCGCATCAGGCGGACTACCTGGTGGATCCGCTGGCCGGCATTGACATCAGCAGCCTGAATTCGGTTTTCGCCGACCCGCAGATCGAAAAAATCTTTCACGCTGCGGAATATGACATCCTGTGCCTGAAGCGTGATTACGGCTTTAAATTTTCCAACTTATTCGATACCATGCAGGCGGCCCGCATCCTGGGCATGGAAAAGATCGGGCTGGGCAATCTACTGCTGGACCTGTACGGCATCCAGCATCCCAAGGGGCTGCAGAAAGCGGATTGGGGCAGGCGTCCACTGACTGATGAAATGCGACTGTACGGGCGCATGGATACGCATTACCTGGGGCGGCTGCGCGACACCCTGGCTGAAATGCTGGCGCACAAGCACCTGCTCGCGCTGGCGCATGAGGACTTCGCGCGCCTGTGCCTGCTTGAACCCAATCATAAGGAAAACGCGCTGTACACCCAGGTGGGCGGCTACCACAAGCTCGACGGGCAGACACTCAGGGTGTTGGATGAGTTGTGCCGCTACAGGGACGGCCTGGCCCGCAGGTTGGACCGCCCGCATTTCAAGGTCATGGGCAGCAGTGTGCTACTGGCTGTGGCGCTCGCCCGGCCGGGCTCGCTGGCTGAACTGAAGAAGGTTGCGGATATCCCGCCAAAAATCCTGGAGCGGTATGGGGAAGGTTTCTTAATTGCTGTTAAGCACGGCCTGTCTCTGCCGCCCATTATCCTGGATAGGCACCCGCGCCCTTCGCAGGCGTATCTCAACCGGCTGCAGGCGCTGCAGGATTGGCGCCGCGAGGCTGGTGCGAAAATAAAGGTACAATCAGATATCATTCTGCCGCGCGATATTTTGGAAGCGATTGCGGCAGCCTGCCCGGGAACTTTAAATGATTTACAAGCGCTGATGCGGGATGTTCCCTGGCGCTTTGAACGCTACGGCGGTGAGATATTGAAGGTTATCGCGAAAGGAAAATCGTCATGAAGATCCATTTTTACGGGGCGGCGCGCACCGTCACCGGCTCGCAGCACCTGATCGAGGTTAATGGCAAACGCCTTCTGCTGGAGTGCGGCATTTTTCAGGGCAAGCGCAGCGAATTTTATAGCCGCAACGCTGACTTCGCTTTTGATCCCAAAGAAGTGGATGCGGTCATCCTATCGCACGCGCATATCGACCATTCCGGCAACCTGCCCAACCTGGTCAAGCAGGGTTATAGCAATCCCATATACGCCACAGCGCCCACCGCCGAGCTGGCAGCCATCATGCTGCGCGATTCCGGGCATATCTATGAAGAGGATGCGGAGTACCTGAACAAGAAGAAACGCAAACACGGCGAACCCATGATCGAGCCGCTTTACACCCAGGCTGATGCGGATGCAGTGCTGCCTTTGATCGTTAAAAAGGGCTATGAGCAGCCCTTTGAGCCGCTCAGCGGCGTGACCGCCACTTTTGTGGATGCCGGGCACATCCTCGGTTCGGCGGCGGTGGTGCTGGATATCGATGAGCGCGGCAAAAAGACGCGCGTCTGGTTTTCGGGAGATATCGGGCGTTTCAAGCTGCCCCTGCTGCGCGATCCGGTTCTGCCGCAGCACCCTGATTATGTGCTGATGGAATGCACCTATGGCGACAAAACGCATAATGATCCCGAAGATGCCTATGTTGAATTCAGGGATGTGGTCAAGCGCACAGTAAAACGCGGCGGAAAGATCGTGGTGCCGGCTTTCGCCGTCGGTCGTACGCAGGAACTGGTGTATGGCCTGAACCGCATGATCAGCGAGGGCGAACTGCCGCGCATCCCGGTATTCGTCGACAGCCCGCTGGCGGTCAATGCCAGCGACATCTTCCAGAGATTCCCGGATTTTTTTGACGCGGAAACGCACCAGTTTGTAAACGAAGGCAGGCACCCGGCGCTGAATTTTCCCAACCTGACCTATACGCGCTCAGTGGAAGAATCCAAGGCCATCAACAGCATGGATGAGCCCATGGTCATCATTTCCGCCTCGGGCATGTGCGAAGCCGGCCGCATTCTCCATCACCTGGCGCACAATATTGAGGATCCGCGCAGCACAGTCTGCATTGTCGGCTGGCAGGCGCCCAACACGCTCGGCCGGCGCCTGGCTGAAAGGCAGCCCAAAGCGCGCATTTACGGCGAGGAGTACGACGTGCGCGCCGAGATCGCTACCATCGGCGGGCTTTCAGCGCACGGCGGGCAGGATATGCTGGTGCGGTACGCGCAGGCTGCCAGCCACAACGGCCTGAAGCAGATCTATCTGGTGCACGGCGAGGAAGCCCCTGCCGCCATCCTGATGGACAAGCTGCACGAGCAGGGCATCAGCGCGGTGCGCTACCCCGAGCGCGGTACGCTTGTTGAAGTATAAGAATCAGACCAAATTTATGCAGACCGGCTGACACCCGGTCTTTTTTTTGAAACCAAACAGACGAATCATCGTATTAAGTAATGAACAAATCCATTATCCATGAGGTAGGCATGAAAAATCGACTCTATCGCAGTGAAAGCAAGCGCTTCATCGCCGGCGTGTGCGGCGGCCTGGGCGAATTCCTCGGCATCGACCCGCTCATCATCCGCATTTTTTTTATCATCTGGGCCATCCTGGGTGAAGCGGCCGTGCTGGTATATTTCATTCTGTGGGTGGTCATTCCCAACCAGTCTTTTTCGGATGAAGGCGGGGGCTTTAGAACCGATGAACTGGGCGAGCGCATCCGGTTAATGGGACGTGAACTGGGCGGCGTTTTGCGCCAGCCCGACCAGAAGCTGATTACTTTCGCGGGTGCAGGGTTGATCGGCTGGGGCGTATATTACCTGCTGCGCAATTTCGGCTTCCCCTGGCTCAGCTGGGATTTCTCCGCCTACCTGTGGCCGGCGCTGCTGATCATC
>CAZBNE010000099.1:0-7381 GCA_964493155.1 uncultured Pelolinea sp. | reverse complement strand
CAAGGTGTTCCTTGAGGAACAGCCAGCCAAGCACAGCCATGAAGACCGGAGAGGTGGAAACGATCCAGGCAGTGGTGGCGGCTTCGGAGGTTACCAGGCCGCTGGTCTGCAGCCACTGATGAAGCGTGATGCCCATGAATCCCAGGGACGCAAACTCAAGCCCGTCCTTCCAGGTCGGTATGGACAACTCACCTTGCCGCCAGGCAAACCAGCCCAGAATGAGGAAGCCGATCAGGAATCGCAACCAGACAACGACCACGGGGGATACTTCACCCACCGCAAGCTTGGTGGCAATGAAAGAACCGCCCCACACGGCAATGGCTGCGAACAGCTTCAATTGGGCTGTGAATACTCTGGAAGATCTCAATTTAAAAACCACCTTTCGGGATTAATTTGAACCTGAAAATATCATTGCTGAAACAAAAAAAGGTTAACTGACCTTCAAAAAGCGGACATAAATCTTGCGTGGCCTGCCCTTCTGTTCCGCGTGGTCAGAGCGGTGCTCAAAGAGATAGATTCCCTGCCAGATACCAAGCGTAAGACTGCCATTATCAATGGGAATGGACAAGCTGGATTGAGTCAGCGTGGATCGAATGTGAGAGGGCGAGTCGTCAGGACCTTCAAGCGTATGGTCAATCCAGGGTTGATTTTCGGGCACCAGGCGCTCATAAAAATTGACCACATCCGTGCGTGCAGACGGATCAAAACCTTCGCTGATGGTCAGCGACGCACTGACGTGCGGGATGAAAAGGAAACACATGCCTTCATTGACCTTATACTTTTCAACCAGCGCTTCAATACCCGCGTTGATCTTGGTCATCCCTTTTCCACTGGTTTTGTATTCCAGAACATCCTTAAACCATTCCATGCTGCGCTCCGAGAAAGATTTGTTGATTTTACCAATCTATTGCCATAAACACCTTTTATTCTCTAATACTTGCCAAAAATTCGGGATGATAAAAATTAATAGAATTTTAGGTTTATTCAGGTATAAATCAGGAGTGTCATTGGCTGAGTCTTCAGTTTCTCTTTCAACGTTAATCCCTAAGCGGAGGGATTGGCGCTGACAGCTCCTTGATCGTTCGAATTGAAAACAGGATCAAAATCACCAATACCAGACCGAATGCAAACCAGGAACTTGATTCAGGCAGTTTGATCTCAGCCATGCGGAGTTTCGCAAGATGCAGCACCACCTGATTGCTGAAGTAGGCCAGCACCCAGGCAAATCTGGCCATTAAGGCACCCATCGGCGGAAAGAGGAAATTGAGCAGCACGGCAGCTCCTCCGACAGCCATCAATGGCGGCTGAAGAGGCAGGATGATCAGATTGGCCGCGATCGAATAGGGCTGAAACACGGGATTCAAGCCAAGCACAACCGGTGATACCGCAAACTGGGCGCAGAGCGTGGAAACCAGCAGTGTATAAAAAGGCAGGGCAGTTTGGGCTGCCTTTTCGGAAAAATGCCGATCCACCCTAAGGTGAATAAACCTGAGTACAGGATCTGAAAGGACCATCAATCCCAAGGTTGCCAGGAAAGAGAGTTGAAAACCGAGATCCCACAACAGCAGCGGATTTATCAGCAGCATGACTGCTGCTGCAATGGTGAGGCTGTTGACTCCAATAATTCGCCGGCCGATGTAATATGCCGGGATAGAAAGGCTGCCCATGATCGCGGCACGAACCACAGATGGCTCGGCACCCACCATGAAGGTATATAAAAGGATCGTGCAGACTGCCATGATTCCCGCCCATACCGGTTTGAAAACACGACGAAAAAAACGGATTACCAATGCAGAAATGAGAGCGATGTTAAAACCCGAAATAGCTATGATATGCACTGTACCGGTTATGCGATAGGCGCTTTCCAAAAATCCGGGTATATCCTGATCCATTCCAAGAAGAATCCCGGAGAGTAGAGAAGACTCCTGAAAAGGCATCTGGTTTCCGATAAATTCATACGCGCTCTCCCTTGCGCGGTAAAGTAAAACAGCCAGAGGTTTACCGAAACCCCGGCCCAGAGTTGTGATCTGCGGGTATGCCATGCGGGTCATAATACCCCTGCGCGCCAGGTAGGACGCATATACCGGTTCTCCTGCCGGCAGTACTGAGTCTAACGACCCTTCCAGGGCTAATCGATCCCCATAGGTCAGGTGAAAGCCGCCCGGCAGGCGCAGTTCCAGTTTTCCGGATACCGTTCTTTCCTGTCCCTGAAGCGTTAACGTATCCGCAGCGAGAATGGCAACAGATGACTGGGGTGAGATTTCAGGGTAAGAGCAGATCGTGCCGGTAACCAGGGCGTTATCAAGCGGTTGGTAAAAAGCCAGGTCATTTGCTGTTGGGTTGGGAAGAAAGGATTGAAAACGCCAGCCGCCAAGCGCGAAAGCGGAAACAAGCAGGCCGATGGGGAGACTGAAGATTATTTTGGTTAGCAGCGGATGGAAGTACTTTTTAGAAAATAAATATTCAAAAAAAGCGAGTATTAATCCGGAGAAGAAGAAAATCTGCCAAAAACCCCAATAGCCCGGGATTTGGGAAGACACAATGATGCCAATGGTGACGGCTAAACCCAGCCAGAGAAGCGGCATGGGTTAAGTATATATGAGGAAAATCAGGAATAAACGCCGCGATACTTCTCTGGCAGCAATGCAGCAATTTTGAGCATCAGGATCTCGGTCCAATTATGCAGCTCTTCGGAACGGTGATGAGGCGCAAACTCCGGCAGTGTAAAAGGCTCGCCGAAAGTGGCGGTAATGTGCGGGCGGCGCAGGTGCAGTAATTTTTTCAGGGCATCTTCAGTGCCGGTCAGGGCAACGGGCACGATGGGGGCACCGGATTTTAACGCCAGCATGATAGTGCCGGGTTTGCCTTCCTGCATCCGGCCTGTCCTGCTGCGCGTACCTTCGGGAGCTATACCCAGAGCCCAGCCTTTGGACAGAACTTCTGATGCTTTGCGGATGGCGGTGAAGTCAGCGATGTCTCGGTTGATCCAGATACCATCAGCAATATCAGTAAACCACTTTACGAACACATTCTCCTGATATTTGGTGGTTACAAGTGCGGTAATATCCGGGCGAACCGGATTGACAAAGAGAACCGGCGTATCAATTTGGCTCATGTGATTGATCGCCAATATAACCGGTCCAACTGCGGGAATGTTTTCCGCATGAAAATATTCAGTGTTGGTAAGAGCCTTGATTAAAAAGCGCACCAGGCGTTGAAGCGTTTCACGTTTCATAAAAAAGTCCCTGTTTTTAGGATTATAAGGTGATAAACCCTGAAATATGCCTTTCGTTATTTAATTGCAGCGAAGCCTGCTGGCGGCTCAGATTTTTCAGGCGAACTGACCTGGACTTTCTTTAGGGCATGGTTGATATGCAGTACAAGGAAAAAGACAACACCAAACACAATGAAAATCCCCGCCAGTGAGAGAATATTTCCCGGCGTCGGCTGAAAATCGGCCGCACCCGCAGCGGCTGTTCCCACAGCGGAAAAACTGCTCAGCAGCGCGAGAGAATTCCAGGCGCCGTGCAGGCCGGCTGCGCCAACCAAATTCAGTATGGCATAACCATATCTTTTCCGGTTCCAGTTTGCGACCAGTTTGTAGCCGACAAAACCGCTCAGGCTGATGTGCAGCAAGCCGGTGGCAGCGCGCAAAATGACCACCTGCGCCCAGGTTTCCAGCGAAACCTGGCCGACCAGCCCGCCGCTTTCAAGCAAGGCAAAGGCGCCGCCGCTGATAAGACCTAATGAAAAACCTTCAGATTCTTTTAATGGGCGGTTCAGCAGAAACCAGAGTGCCATGGGTTTAATAAGCTCTTCAACCAGCGGGGAAAATATGCCGATCAAGAGAAAAAGCGCAGACGCTATCACCGGGTTGCGTGCCAGCTCAATGATGAGCTGCTCAAGCTGCTCAATTCCGCCCTGATACAGACCAAAATTTTGTGTGATATTTCCCAATTGATTCAGATAATCCGGTTGGCGTAAGAAAACCACCAATACTGCCAGAGTAACAGCCGCGGCCATGGCAATCTCGATGGTCATTATGAGCAGCGGCGCGGCTGATAAACCGATGGCAAGCGTCCCCCACTCGCGTAACGACGTGGAACGCGAAAGCCCCCGGCGGCCGAATTCCACCAGCCACCAGACAGGAATAGCCACAACCATTAGATTGAGCGGTATGAAAATGTACTGGTTAATCTGCGCGCGAACAGCCAGAATTCCGGCGACGATTAATCCCAGCCAGACCAGGCCGGTAAGCGAAGCCGCTTTGAAAAGGGAGGGGAATTTAACCAGTGTTGTTTTTCCGCGCAAGGATCTGACCGCAATAATCAGAGTTGGAAATTGCAGCAACGCCACTAGCAGGGCGAGCGCCCCGGATGAAGCGGCTGACATCTGTTCGACCGATAAAGGCGCAGAATGCGGCTGATGCTGAAAGCTTAAAAGGACACCCGCAGCTATTAACAAACCAAACAAAATGCCCAGCGCGCTGAGCAGAAGCATCAGTACGCCGGGCAGTTTTTTACTAGCTGAAGGCATTATTTTTCTGTAATCGTAACGCTGAGAATATTATCAACAGCAGGTTTAAAGATGTTGTCGCGAATTGTAATACTATTGAGCACATCCAAACCAGAGGTTACCTTGCCAAAAATGGTACGCCCTGACTGATCGGGCAGAGCGATCTTATTAATGAAAAAGGTGCTGCCATTGGTACCTGCCCCAACATTAAAGGCAAATGTCGCGAGCATCCCTGGTTCATTGAATGAAAGGGTGCTGTCGACCTCGTCTTTATACGCGTAGCCCGGCCCGCCATAACCGGTATCGGTTGGGTCGCCGGAAAGCATGAACTGGTCTGTGCTGATGATTGGAAGATTGGCATACCAGCCTTCACGGGCGAGAAACACAAAGCTGTTGACTGCGAAAGGTGCCTTATCGGCAAACAGGTCCACAGTGATATCACCTTTGGTGGTGGAGATAGTGGCGGAATATGATTTGGAGGTATCGATCGCCATTGTTGGACAGGTTTCATATTCATTTTTGCCATTTAAGAGCAGCCGGGTGTAGATGGAAAAGATCTCGTTTCCACGTTGATTTTCAGGCCAGGCATAACCATTCACAAAGAGTGTGGGTGTACCGGTAACACCTATCTCATCTGCCTTGTCTTTCGCATCCTGAACTTTCTTTACCACTTCATCACTAAGCATATCTTTCACAAACTGGTCTGGATCAATACCCAGATCTGGCACCCTCTTTTTCAGCCAATCGGCCAGATCGGCAGGAGGAAGGTCTGACCAGAATTCAGTATCTGCCAGATTAGCAACGTCCGGATTGTTCTGGTCTTTATTCTGTCGCTCGAAGAGCCAGATGCGGAATTCATCGAACTTGCCCTGAAGCCCGGCAGCGACCATCGCCTGCGAAGCGAGTATCGATTTATCGTGGAACGATTCAGGGAAGGGGCGCAGCCGGAAGACAAAGCGCACGTCATTGGGATAAAGGGCAGTAAAGCTTTCGATCAAAGAATCGAACTGGGCGCAATAAGGGCACTGAGGTTCGCTGTAAACCATAAAGGTGATCGGGGCGTTTTTCGGCCCGACTATGTAATCTTCATCGGTAACTTCAGGTAAGCCTGGATACGGGGTGGTCAATGTCTGACTGAGAAGGTTAAAAGGAATGCAAGGATTTTCATCGCTTGTGATCATCCCATCGGCAGCAGTCTGTTCACCCTCGCCTGCGGCAGCCTGGGTTGGAGCAGTCGTTGGGGCGGCAGTGGGCTCTGCGGCTTTCCCCGCAGCGGCACAGGCGGATAGCAGGATAGCTGCTACGAGCAAAATGGGCAGAAAAAATTTTTTCATTTTTGCACCTTTACGATATTTATTTGGATAATGTTGATAAAAATAATAATAAAACTTCCTGGATTTTGGATTTTACCATATCCGGCGATTGGCTGGCATCGATGATCCGCCAGCGTGATGGTTCCGCGGCGGCCATTTTCAGGTAGCCGAGCCGAACCCGCTGATGGTATTGGAGCTGGTAGGCATCCAGCCGATTCCACTCACCGCCGCCAACCTGGCGGCGTCGCAGCCCGACCTCGGCATCCACGTCCAGCAGCAAGGTCAAATCGGGCTTCAATCCACCGGTTGCAAAGTCAAGTAAATTCTTAATGAGGTTGAGATCATATTGATGTCCATATCCCTGGTAAGCCATGGTGGAGTCCGCGTAGCGATCGAGCAGGACAATCTCGCCATTATCCAAATGAGGGCGAATGACCTCATCCACCAACTGGGCGCGGGCTGAACAGAAAAGCAGCGTTTCAGTTCGGGGGCGCATGCTGGTGTTTTCCATATTCATCAGGATAGCGCGCACCTGGTCACCAATGGATGTTCCGCCAGGTTCGCGGGCGGTAAATACCGAAAATCCCTTCCCAGTCAGAAAATCCGCCAGAGGCTGGATTTGTCTCGTCTTACCGCTGCCGTCAGGACCTTCTAGCGTGATGAACATCGGCTAATCCCTGAATACCCTGACGCGCCGGTTGGGTTCTTTGCCATAAGAATGAGAAACCAATTCGGCTTCACGGATGATTTCATGCTGCATACGGCGCACCCGCGGTGATGAGGGCGGAAGATCCACCCAGCGCTGACCGTTGCGCACTGCCTCGATGGCTGAATGCGTTTGTAAGGTGATCTCTTCCAGGTCCGTGGTTCTGCCAGATGCTTCCGAAAGATTGAAGATCTCTGCCAGCACCTGTTCGATCTGGGTGACAGAATTGGAGCGAAGGACCATAATGGGTATTCCACGTTCCTCTGCGTTCAGGATTGGGTGCTGGCGCTTGCGATAATACGACTTCAGGGTGATAAGCATATCCGCCTGGCTGAGATCACGGGCGATCCTGGCAGGCACACCCAGCCGGTGGGCTGCCTGTTCAAGCCGGTTACGCGCCACCCCATATGCATAAATAGTGATGGGTTTAAGCGATACTAACGACCCGGTGGATAATTCTTCTGTCCCAAATGGACTTGCGTCAGGATCCTTTTTTTTGGATTCCTTGCCGTCCGCGTAGCCGTTCGGAAAAGAGCGGCGCAGTCCCTGCGAGCCAACGGGGCTAGCAGCGCTGCGGCGTTCGGGTTTTTCAATACGGATCTCATCATTTTCATCCCGGTAGCGGAGCTCGGGCTGCAGCGCGAATCCGCGCAGCAGGTTATCCACCGCGGCAGCCACATCTTCATGCACTGCCAAACGATCACGTTCCTGGAGCTCAATCAGCACGTCAAAGGTCGGCGGCGAGCGTCGTTCAAGAACTGTTTTCTGGGTGCCGCGCCGGCGCGCTTCTTCATCCGAGAGCGTTACTGATTCTATTCCACCTATCAGGTCAGACAGGGTGGGATTA
>CAZBNE010000098.1:0-7390 GCA_964493155.1 uncultured Pelolinea sp. | reverse complement strand
GCGCATTCCCCTGTGCCTGGATTGGTTCACCGGTATCCTGACCGCGTGCTGATGCTGTTAACCACCCAATGTGCTTCCTATTGCCGTTATTGCACCCGCGGACGCATCGTGGGTGATCCTTCTGCCACTTTCACCAGAGCCGAAATGGATGCTCAGATCGGATATATCGAAAAGACACCACAGGTACGCGATGTGCTGCTTTCTGGCGGCGATCCCCTCGTCCTGGCTCCCAAATTGCTTGAAGAAATTCTTACCCGCTTGCGTGCCATCCCGCATGTTGAGATCATCCGCATCGGATCGCGCGTACCGGTATTTATGCCCATGCGCGTCACGGATGAGTTGTGCGAGATGCTGCAGCGATTCCATCCGTTGTGGCTCAACATCCATGTCAATCATCCCAACGAGATCACCAAAGAGCTGGCACAAGCCTGCGACAGATTAACGCGTGCGGGCATACCGCTTGGAAACCAATCTGTACTTCTGGCGGGTGTCAATGATTGCGCCCATATTCAGCGCAAGCTGGTGCAGGAACTGCTGCGCATACGGGTAAGACCCTATTACCTGTATATCTGCGATCTTGTGGAAGGCGGCGGCCATTTCCGTACGCCGGTATCCAAAGGTATTGAGATCATCGAAGGGCTGCGCGGCCATACATCCGGATTCGCTGTTCCGACCTTTTGCGTCGATGCGCCTGCTGGTGGAGGAAAGGTGCCGGTGATGCCCAACTATGTCATCAGTAGTTCCGACCACAAAGTTGTTCTACGTAATTACGAAGGCATGGTGAGCACTTACGAAGAACCATTGGACTATAAACCGCACGATCCCAAATCATGCCGATATTGCCAGAATAAACGTCCTGAATCTGGACAGACAGGCGTGTTTGGTCTTCTGGATGGCAAGCAAATGACCATCAAACCTGAAGGCTTTGATCAGCTGCACACACGCGGCAGTGGGGCTCATCGTCTGCGTATGGATAGTGACAAGTGGAAACCGCTGGGTATTGGTGATGGTGACAAGGAAGAAGAATAAAAATGCACTACCGCAGGCTTGGAAGAACGGGTATAAAGGTCAGTGAAATTTCCCTGGGCGCCTGGTTTACATTTGGGGAGCAAATCAGTGACAAAACTGCTATTGAACTGATCAGGGAAGCTTATAATGCGGGAGTAAATTTTTTTGACAATGCGGATATTTATGCCAAAGGGCATGCAGAAATAGTCCTGGGGCTTGCAGTTAAAGATATTCCGCGAGAGACAGTTATCCTGTCAAGCAAGGTTTTCTTTCCGAGTTTTGAAGGCGTCAATGGGCGCGGTCTATCACGGAAACATATCACAGAATCCATAAACGCTTCGTTAAAGCGGTATGGATTGGATTACCTTGATATTTACTTTTGCCACCGCTTTGATCCGGATACCACGGTTGAAGAGGTGGTGCAAACCATGGATATACTGGTACGCCAGGGTAAAATCCTGTATTGGGGCACATCAGAGTGGGATGTGCTTCATTTAACGCAAGCAATCAACTTTGCCCGTGATAATGGTCTAATCCTCCCAGTTGTTGAACAATCCAAGTACAACCTGATGAGCCGATCACATGTTGAGAATGATCTGGCACCACTCTGCCAGGAGTTCGGGATCGGCCTGACCACTTTCAGCCCTTTAAACTATGGCATCCTTTCAGGAAAATATAACGATGGAATCCCCGCTGACAGCCGGGCAACGCTCGAAGAAACAGCGTGGCTTCGGGATCGCATTACTCCCGATGCGATTGAAAAGGTCCAATCGCTTACAAAAATCGCAAGGAGTTTGGACGCAACAACAGCTCAGTTGGCGATCGCCTGGGCCCTGCGTCGTAAAGACATAAGCAGCGTCATTACTGGTGCAAACCGGCTTGAACAACTGGATGAGAATCTGGCATGCATGGAGCTTGAAAATAAATTAAATGACGAGGTTCTGGATGCCATTGACCGTGTTTTCAGTCCCCCGCATGAAAGTGGGTAGACCATAATGACAGGATCTGAAGCTGATCCTTCGTTTAATAACTATTATCTGGGAGTCGATACCGGAGCAACCAAAACTCATGTCCTCATCTCCGATCACCTTGGAAATATCAAATCCTTTTTAGAGGGAGGGCCTGGAAATCCGCAATCCATTGGCGGATATGGTGCTCTGGAACGGCTTCTGTCAGAAGTTTTAAAAAGAGCATGCAAGCAGGCGGGGATCGCTATTGCTGATATCTGCTCTGCCGGGCTGGGATTGGCTGGATATGATTGGCCATCCCAAAAGGAACGTTTTTACCAAATTGCATTGGCTGCCGGATTACCTGAACAAACAGAATTGGTCAACGATGCGGGTTTAGGTATATTTGCCGGCACAAAAGATGGCTGGGGAGTGTGCGTGGCGGCGGGCACCAGTTTCAATTGCCGCGGTCGCGGTCCAGATGGCAGGGAAGCAGGTGCAATTGGAGATGGCATGCGTTGGGGTGAGGGAGCTGGTGCACTTGAGCTGGCTATGAAATCTGCCCAGGCGGTCATTGCGCAGTACACCATGAGCGGACCTGAAACCCGGCTGTCGAAACTCTTCATGAGAACCTTTAGGTCTTCTTCCCTGGCTGAATTGGTTGAGGGCATTGTTACTGGCAGGCACCGCGTGACCGCCGCTCTGGCGCCGCAAATTATAGAAATCGCCCAGCAGGAAGATCAAGCAGCCAGGCAGGCCGTACAGTGGGCGGCGGAAAGCTTGGCAAATTTGGCCAAGGGCGCTATTCGGCAGCTGGGGCTTGCTGGCCAGCCATTTGAGGTCGTTCTATCCGGAAGTTTTTTTAAAGCTGGAAACATTATTATTGAACCATTGAAAAAATCAGTGCTTCGGTTAGCGCCCGATGCGAATTTTCACATTTTAGATCTGCCACCTGTCTGCGGCGGAGTATTGTTGGCAATGGAACTGGACCGGGATTTGACTACTGAAGAAAGAAAAGAAATCAAGGAAAGGATAAAATATTGGTTTAGCAACAATCCTTTCTAAAAGGCACCACTAAATCAATTCCGACCAGTGATCAATTTTTAAATGAATCCTCATTAACCGGCATCTAAAAAAGGTGCGACTTTTCTGTGCGAGATCAAAACTGAGACGGCAACCGCACTTAATATCAGTAATGCACAGGCACGGTAGAGACTCTCAAGGGTCATGAGCGATGAATCTAACAAACCAAGTCCGACCATAGGACCGAGGGTTGAACCAAGGTCAGCAAAGATATAAATGATGCCCAGAGCGCGTCCGTTGAACGCACGGGAAGTATGGTCGCCAATAATTGCCGGGATAAGTGTCTCGACACCCGCCCCGATAACAGGAACAATCAGGGCACCTGCCCACGCCAGGGCGATCAATGGCGTGCTCATGAGCCAAACTCCAACCGCACCAGACAGAAGCGCACCTGTTACCACGATCCAGCGTTTACCAAGCCGGTCAGAAAGCGCCCCCAAAGCCATGGTACTGCCAATACCAGGCAGAATTTTAAGAGCATTATAAAGACCAGTTATTGTTGCGATCGGTATCACGAACCTGAAAATATTCAGTCCGTGGTTGAAAATTTTGTTGATCCAAAGCGGGATCGTGGCTGCCAGTAAACCGCGATCAATAAATCGCGCGGTGAAAATTATGAATGCCGCTGGGATTATGATCTTCCAGGGGAGAGGTTCAATATTCATAGGAACTGCTTTTTCCTTCCTGGTAACAGGTTTGTCATCGCGCGTTTCTGGAAGAAAGAAAAACCAGGATAGCGCAGCCAGCATTATCATAACGGCGCTGATGCGCTGGCTGTTATAGAATCCGACTATGTCCGAAAGAATAGCACCTACCAAAGAAGCAAGTCCAATACCAAGCAAATAGTACATGTTATAGCGTCCATTCAATTGACCGCGGTCCTGACTGGTTGAAATTTCATGTACCACTGTTTTGCAGCCAATCCATAATAGCGACCAGGCAAATCCCCAGAAAACCCGGCCAATGAACAACGGCCAAAATCCTGCGCCAAGTGTGTAAAGTACACTTGAGAGTGCACCGAGCAAGAGAGACAGGATCAGCAGAGGTCGGCGCGGCAATCTCTCATACAGCAGTCCAACCGGGCCATTTGTTACGAGTCTGACAGCGCGGTTGGTACTCAGAAGAATACCAACCATTGTTATTGTGATACCAATCTGCGCCGCGACATTCGGGTTTGGAAGGACTGTATAAAGAGTAGAATCTCCAATGAGAGATACTGCCGTACCCAATCCAAGGAGAGTGATGGTTTTTCGGGGTGTCTGGAAGGCTTTCATGGGATTCTGATGGGGTAATTTTATCAAAAGAAAAAGATAAGGTAGAAATGCCGAAAATTTTTCTTCAACTCTTTATAAAAAAAGAATTATATGCATAATGATTGATTCACCAGTGGCAAGGCTGATTATTATTATGTTTTTGCCAATGTAATTTCACAAAGCATTCACAATTGACATCTAAAGAATCCGAAAAGAAAAGAACAAATTCCGTTACAATAAAAAAAATGTCATTTCAAAAAAAGAAATCTCTACAGGTTATTTATTTCCTCGTACTCGGCCTGCTGCTTATCTCCCCTTTGCCAATTCTTGGACAAGGTAGCATCAATTTGGTGCTTTATCCGCCAAATCTGGACCTCTTTCCTAAGATTACTCTCTACTTGGATGCCTACGACGCACAGGGCCAATTTATTCCATCGTTGGATCTAAACAGCTTTAAAATTTATGAGGATGGATTTGAACGCACTCTCAATGAAACACAGATCTTAGAACCCGGCCTGCATACCATTGTTGCGTTTAATCTGGGCCCCACCCTCAGCAACCGAGCCAATGCGGATATCCCCACTCGTTATGAAGAGACAGTATTTGCGATCGTCTCCTGGCTTAATCAACAGACAAGCACTGCGCCGAATAATTACAGTCTGACTTCAAATGAAGGCACTCTGGCTGATAGTGTTCAGGAAAAAGGAACATATATTAACCGCCTGCAAAATTACAAACCTAATCTTTTCAATTTTCAACCCGATCTCAGCAGCCTCTCGCTTGCCCTTGATATTGCTTCACGTCCAAATTTAAATCCACAAGGGAAACAAGCGATTCTATTAATCACACCTTTGCCGCTTGACAATTCCCTGGTTGAACTCGAAAAACTCAAAGCACGGGCGCAGGAATTGCGTGTACCGATTAATGTGTGGCTGGTTGCATCTGAGACTGCAGCAAATGCTCCGGCTGTTGTGCAGCTTACATCACTTGCTTCCTCAACTGGTGGCCGCTTTCTTTTTTATCCGGAAAATCTTCAGCAACCCAATGTAGAGGAATATGTAAACAGGATGCGGAACATCTACAGGTTGCGTTATACATCAGAGGTCAGCCAAAGTGGTGCCCATTTTGTTCGTGTTGAAGCGACATATGGCTCACAAACGGCAGTCACCCCTGATACGAAATTTGGTATCGATCTGAACCTTCCTACCGCAGTATTGACTGGTTTGCCGGATGAGGTTAAACGGGAATATATAAATTCAGGCGGTGGAAGAACACTTCAACCTGGTTTTATAACAATTCAGGCAGAATTCCTTTTTCCGGATGGTTATGAAAGGCAGTTAAAAGCTACACGCCTGTATGTTGATGGCATGTTAATTTCAGAAAATTTGGAAGAACCTTTTGGTGTTTTTGCCTGGCCTTTAGATACTTACCAGTTCAGCGGCGAACACCTTCTTTCTGTGGAAGTGGAGGATATTCTGGGCTTTCGCAGTATCAGCCCACCAGTCTCCGTGATGATTGTGATTGAATCGCTCTACCCTGGCTGGCTGACCACATTATTGAAATTTCTCAGTTCAGGAGGATGGATCCCGGTGGCGGTGACGGCACTTGGCAGCACGATAATTTTCAGTTTGCGTATGAGGAGGCGCAGATTGGCGGCTATGGAAAACACAGATATGTTTCTAAATACGGGCAGTAATGATCCATTAACCCAGTCTGTCCCTGGCTTAGGAAGCGGTCTGGATGTTCTCGCAACTTCAGATCTACTAAAAAGCACCCCTGCCTCCTCAGAAATGATTAATGAGATTCCCCCCTGTCTGGTTTGGTATAGTGAACGTCCCTCACCAATAATAGGTGATGAAATATGTATTGATCAAAAAGAAATTATTATCGGCAGCGACTCATCTCAAAGTAATATTGCGATCCAGGCGGAAGGTGTGAGTACCCAGCATGCCTGTCTGGTCAGGCATGAAAGCGGAGCAGTGACAATAGCTGATCTCGGGTCCGAGAACGGCACTTGGGTAAATTATGCGCCGATCTCCAGCAAAGGATTGGTACTGAATGATGGTGATCTGGTTCAGATTGGATCTTTAACCTTTCGTTACCGGATCAGCCGATTAAAGAAGTAAGCCATCTCATGATGTCAGAAATCCAGTTCTTAAGAAATAATCCTTTACCTCATGTTTTATATGCAACCTTAAGCCATCGGGGAAAGGTCAGACCTGATAATGAAGATAGGCTGGCTGTTCAGGCATTTATCACAGATGAAGAACCAACCCGTCGTGTGTTTGCCGCAGTCTTGTCTGACGGGGTTGGGGGTAACCGTGCCGGTGAAGTTGCTGCGCAAATTGGTGTTGACTCGATCATTGAGTTTATTCAAAAAGTAAAATCAATTGCCGATCCAATTAATATCTTAAGGGAAAGCATCATTGCAGCGAATCAGGCGGTTTTACAAGCAATTTCTGTTAATCCGGATCTGAGAGGTATGGGTGCAACTTGTATTTGTGCGCTGATTATTGAAAAGAAGCTTTACCTTGGCAATCTTGGTGACTCTCGTGCCTATCTATTAAGAAAGCGGTCGATACGGCGGCTCAGTTTTGATCATACCTGGTTGGCTGAATCTGTCGCTGAAAGAAATGAAGAAAATAAAAAAAACTCACGGGACCATGCTTTGGCGCATGTGCTCAGCCGATATTTGGGATCAACTCACCCGGCCTTGGTGGATACACGCCTTCGGCCGGAAAAAAGAAAAATAAAGGCAAATGCTCCTCAAACCGAAACGCTTAATCTCATTAAAGGCGACCATATCATCCTGTGCAGTGATGGGCTGACTGATATGTTAACCGACAGGGAAATAAACCAGGCGGTTCAGGGGAGGGACCTGCAAATTGATGTTCAGCAATTGATCCGGCTTGCGCTTGAAAAAGGCGGGCTTGATAATGTGTCAGTTATCTTAATGAAGATCCCTTAGATTGCCGGATAAGTTCAATGATTGAACTTAAATCGATTAACTGAAGTGATTTGTGTTAAAATTTCTAACTCTGGAGCGTTTATGATCCGGAGGGATGGCCGAGTGGTTGATGGCGCCTGTCTTGAAAACAG
>CAZBNE010000097.1:0-7407 GCA_964493155.1 uncultured Pelolinea sp. | reverse complement strand
TTTTTGTAAAGATATTTATACATTCAAACACACTTGTCAAGTGCGTGTGGGGTTTAAAAAAACACTCCTGCGGGAGCGATCGTTAAAGTAGCCTGAACAAGGTTTGGATGTATTTTCGATTTAGTTTACCATAAAGCCATGCCAAAGGCAAGACCATTTTCCCGCCTGTAAAGTTAATTGCCTCAACCCGCGCAGGCCGCGCCTTTTTGCAGGGCTTTGATATTCAGGTCGAGCAGGTCTTTTTTGCCCGCCGAAAGGCTTTTGGCGATGCCTTTTTCAATGCTCTCCAGGCTCAAAAAGTCCGCCCTGGCAGCCAGCCCACCCAGCATGACGATATTGGCCAGGCGCCTGTCACCCAGTTCTTCCGAAAGCTCGGTGCCGGGGATCTCGATCACGTTGATGTCCTTGCGCGCAACTTTGCGATTGACCATGGAGGTGTTGACCGCCAGGTAACCGCCCGGAACGACCAGGTCTTCGTATTTGTCCAGCGAGGGCTGGTTCATGACAATGGCGGCGCGCGGATTCAGCACCTGTGCGGAACCGATTTCTTCATCGGAAATAACCACCGTGCAGTTGGCGGTGCCGCCGCGCATTTCAGGGCCGTAGGAGGGCAGCCAGGTCACTTCGCGCCCGTCCTCCAGCCCGGCGTAAGCCAGCACCTTGCCGGTAAAGAGTACACCCTGCCCGCCGAAACCGGCGATGATCGTTTCGTTCTGCATGCTTTTCCTCCTAAACTTTCAGCTCGCTGATCGCAGGAAGGACCTTCATATCTCCCAGCGGGTAATACGGCACCATCTTTTCTTCCAGCCATTTTTGAGCATTGGCGGGCGTCATGCGCCAGTTGGTGGGGCAGGTGGACAGCAGTTCAACCATAGAAAAGCCAAGCCCGCGTACCTGTGTCTCAAATGCCAGCCGGATGGCCTTTTTGGCCATACGGATGTTCTTGGGATCGTGCAGGCTGCGGCGCACAATATAGCTGGCGCCGTCCTGTGAGGCCAGCAGCTCGCTGGCACGCAGGGGATAGCCCATCTGCTCAACATCGCGCCCGTTGGGCGAGGAAGAAGTTTTCATGCCCGGCAGCGTGGTGGGAGCCATCTGGCCGCCGGTCATGCCGAAGTTGGCATTGTTGATAAAAATGATGGTGATGTTTTCACCGCGTCCGGCAGCCGCCACGACTTCGCCGGTGCCGATGGCCAGCATGTCGCCATCACCCTGGTAAGAGAACACCACCCGGTCGGGGCGCACGCGTTTGATGCCGGTAGCCATGGCCGGGGCGCGCCCATGCGGCGCCTGGATGAAGTCAAAATTAAAATAGTTGTAGGCAAAAACCGAGCAGCCTACCGGCGCAACACCGATGGTAGTCTCGTTCAAGCCCATCTCATCGATCACTTCCGCCACCAGGCGATGCGCGATGCCGTGCGTGCAGCCCGGGCAGTAATGGGTGCTGACGTCCGTCAGCGTGTCGGGATGTTCGTAAACAACTTCCATATCTTTGATATCTAAAGTTGCCATTTTTCTCCTTTGTTAGGCGATGCTTTCCATGCGCTTCAGCCACTGGTCGCGCGGATGCGCGTCTGAGCGGGTTGTGCCGGCTAGAATGCGTTTGATCTCGGAAAGGATCTCATCCGGGAAGGGCATCACACCGCCCATGCGGCCGTAGAATTCCACATTGGTACGGCCTTTGGCTTCCTTGAGCACATCTTCCAGCATCATGCCGGAGTTCATTTCGACCACCAGAACGTCATCCGCCTGCTCGGCAGCTTCCCTGACGGCCTGGCTGGGGAAGGGCGACAGGCTGATGGGACGCAGCAGTCCAACGGGCAGGCCTTCAGCGCGGGCAGCCCGGACGGCTGAGAGCGCAATGCGGCCGGATGAGCCGAAGCCCATCACCACCAGTTTGGCGCCATCCATGAAATATTCCTTGTAGCGCACTTCATTCTTCTCGATCTCCTGCCAGCGGCGCATAAGGCGCAAGTTGGTCTTTTCTTCTTCCGCAGGATTGAGATAGATGGAGGTCAGCACCCGGCGGTCCTTGCCGAAGCCGCCTTTGGCTGCCCAGTCAGGGTAGGTCTTGCGCACCTCAAGCATGGGCGGCATTTCAACAGCTTCCATCATCTGGCCGATGCTGCCGTCAATCAGCACAACGCCGATGGCATTGTATTTCTCAACAATATCAAAGATGCCGTAAACGGTATCCACGGTTTCCTGAATGCTGGCGGGCGCCAGCACGATGGGGTGGTAATCCCCATGGCCGCCGCCGTGCACTATCTGGTTGTAGTCGCCCTGCGACGGAGCGATGTTGCCCAGCCCGGGGCCGCCGCGCATCACGTCCACCAGCACCATGGGCACTTCGGTGCCGGCGATGTAGGAAAGCCCTTCCATCATCAGGCTGGTGCCGGGGCTGGAGGTGGAGGACATCACGCGCACACCCGCGCAGGCTGCACCGTAAACCATGTTGATTGCGGCCAGCTCGCTCTCGGCCTGTAAAAAGGTGCGCCCGAGCTGCGGCATGCGGGCGGACATGTACTCCAGCGCTTCTGTTTGGGGGGTGATGGGATAACCAAAGTAAGCCTTCAATCCCGCACGAACGGCTGCTTCAGCGAATGCCTGATTGCCTTCCCAGAGTTCTTTTGCCATTAATGCCTCCTGTTCCTAAACAGCGTGTTTCTCGCGATAGACCGTGATGGCTGCTTCTGGGCAGACCAGCGCGCAGATCCCGCAGCCGGTGCAGCCATCCTGCGCCAGGTGGGCGGGGTGAAAGCCGCGCGGGGTGATTTTTTCGGTATCCAGGGAGATCACGTGCTGCGGACAGGCTTCAACACACAGCTCGCACGCTTTGCACAGGTTTTCATCAACAATAATCGTACCTCTTAAGGGCATTGAACGCTCCTTCTTGATTAGGAAAATTAATTGGATGAATAAAGAACAAAATCTTGACTAATTTTACTATATCCAATTTCAGCGAGGATAGTGTCATGTATCCTTATCTGGCGGTTACACAGAAACCGCCTGAAAGGAGGGACCAGCTTGAATGGCGACCTGCAAAACGAATATCCTGTAGGTCAGGCTGAAGCCTGACACAATTTTTGTCACTCTGAATAGCGAACTGTAAAACTCAGAACGCCCTGCAATCCCAAACGAAGTGAGAAATATTTTTAAGAAACGTGGCTGAGAGCCTTACCCTGCAAGCATGATTCACAGTCGCTTGCGCTCTATCCAACTAATGGAAAATTAATCCTAAAAGCCAAAGGATAGGCTGCTTTTATCAGCATTGGTTATAATCCGCTCATTGATATGATCGACAGAATAATACGCTCCAACAGACTTTCGGCGCTTGCGTGCCTGCTCTTTTTCTCTACTCTGTTTGCGGCCTGCTTTCCATCAAATAACGGACTGCCTGCCGAGCCTGCCGCGGTGGGAGAACCTGAAACAGCCGCAGTAGAGAGCGCGCCTGAAACGGCAGCCACTGAAGTGCCGAAACCTGCCCCTGCCTTCACCTTGCCGCACGATCTGGCGCCGATATCGCCCGAGAACGCGCCCTCCCTGCGCGAACTGGCCAGTGTTTACCCGTATTTTCCGCCGTATTTTCATATCTCTGATGACGGTGCGCGCTTCGCTGTCGGCGATATGCAGACGGTGGAGATCAGGGAAACGGCGGGCGGAGCGCTGCTTTCCTCCATCCCGGCTGTGCTGCCGGATTGCGACTTTGGCTTCGATCGCTATTTCCGTCTGAATGCGGACGGCTCGTTCATTGCGCTGGTAAACAACCAAAACATCGAGGTATGGCAGGCGGGCGGAGGGCTGATTTACACCAATCCGCTCGGCAACGATTTTTCATCCAATGCCCCGGCTTGCGGCGCGGACCTGCCGGAGCTGGCGCTTTCGCCGGATGGCAGTCTGCTGGCGATCAGCGGCATCGCTTACGCGAAAACTACCTCCAGACGCTACTTCCGCGTAGTGGATGTGCGCGCCAATGAAACGGTCTTTGAATGGGACGGCACACAGGATTCACCGCATGGCAATCTATATACTTTCTATGGATTGGGCTTTTCGGATGACGGGCGGCTGCTGCAAACCTTTGACCCAACGCGCTTCATCCGTTCCGAAGGTGAGCTTCAGCGGGCTTTCCGCTTCTGGTCGCTGGAGACCTGGCAGGAAGTTGAGGGCGCAGATTATGCTATTACCCGGCAATTCAAACCCGGACGGCTGCTGTTCACCTGGGCGGAGGATGGCATGATTGAGGTCCGCAGCCGGATCAGCGGTGCAGCAACAGGACAAATTCCGATGGCTGGCTGCCAGTGGGACGCGCCCTGTGAAACGCGCTTCTCGGCGGATGGCCATTGGGCGGTGGTGCTGGAGCCCTCGGCCGGGCAGTTCATTTACAAAAATGACCACCTCAATTCATCCTTTACCGTATGGGATCTGACTGAGAACAAGGCGGCAGCTCGCGGATCAGGCGCCCTGCGCGACCTGGAGAGCGTGCAGGTGAAAGAGGATGGCAACCTGATTCGGACGGATCTAACAGGTGGTACAAATGCTCTGGACTCTGAAAATAACGGCTGGTGGACCTTTAGAGAGTATTTCAATGGATTACTGACCGGCAGAGATGGAAAGGTCTTGTTCACGCCTCTGGCAGCTGATGGCAGAGAGGGCTGCCAGTTTTGCTCTACCTGCGAGATCAATACCAAACCAGGGGCTATCACCTGTTCCGAGGGCATCACCGACGCCGCGGGCGGTGTTATTACGCTGAAGTCTGAGGGCGGAAAGATCAATGCAATTCGGGAGGTTAGCGCCGGGCAGAGCGCGCTTGGCAGCCTGTCCATGCCGGAGATGGAAAATCCGGATACGGCGCGCGTACGCATTCTGGGATATGCGCCGCAGCAGCAGATTCTTTTCTATTGTGTTGATGAGAACCGCAGACAGGCAGGCTGTTTTATTTACGATACAGAGCTGGCTGAGATCCTGAAATCACCGGAGGATATTTCCTACCTGCGTTTTTCGGATAACGGCACGACAGCAGCATACTTTGACAGCGCGGAAAATGCCTTGTTCCTGTTTGACCTGCCAGCAAAAAAACTGACACGCAAATACCCCTATCAGGCGCGCGGGTATCCGGTTAATTCACTTTTCTCCAACAGGGATTCGACCTTCCTGTACGTCATCCAGAATCTCAATAATGCCAGCGACCTTTCAGTGGAGACTCTGGACGCGATGACCTGGAAATCCTATGGTAGGACCTCGCTCAGAGAAGCCGGTGTCGTTTCGCCGACTGCCTTCCTGGAGTCGGCAGATGGCAGACTGTGGGTTTTTGCGGGCAAGAGCGGCGAGGTCTGGCTGTTGAACGCAGACGATGGTTTGCTGCTGCATAAGTTCCAGGCGCATCTGGACGATATCATTGGTATGGCGCTCGCTCCCGATGGCACCTGGCTGCTCACCATGGGGGAGAACGGCATCCTTAAGTTCTGGGGAATTGAGGAATAAAAAAAACCGCCGATCACTCAGCGGTTTTTTGAAAGGTATATGGAAAAGCTTAGGCAAGCTCAACAACTGCGCCGGCTTCTTCCAGTTTCTTCTTGGCGTCATTGGCGGCTTCTTTGCCAACCTGGGTAAGGACCTTGCTTCCGGCGGTTTCAGCCATTGTTTTGGCTTCTACGAGGCCGAGGTTGGTGAGCTGGCGGATGACCTTGATGACTTCGATTTTCTTGGGGCCGGTTTCCTTGAGGACAACATCGAATTCGGTCTTCTCTTCAACTTCAGCGGCGGCTGCGGGACCGGCGCCACCAACTGCCGCTACCGCGACAGGTGCAGCGGCGGAAACACCCCATTCCTCTTCCAGGGTCTTGACGAGTTCAGCAGCTTCCAGAACGGTAAGCTTGCTGAGTTCTTCTGCTAATTTCTTTAAATCTGCCATTTTAAATCTCCTAAAAATGATTGTTTATTAATAAATTTCAACCAGCGGCTGAAGCCGGGTTTTTTTCTGAATACGCTTTGACAACCGCGGCAACCTGCCGGGCGGGTTCCATAAGCGTGCGAACCAATTTTGTAGCGGGCGTCTGGATAAGCGCCAATAACTGGGCGCGCATCTGGGGCAGGGCGGGCAGTTTTGCCAGCATTGCCACTGAAGCGGCATTTACCGGGGCGCCGTCCAAATATCCGCCTTTGATCTCGAATTGATCTGAAGCGCCGGCTTTTTCAACCACCTTTGCAACGGACGCTGCGTCAGTGAAGGCGAGTGCCACCAGAGAAGTATTATCAAAAAGGCCGGTATCTTCGAAACCGCAGTTCTTGATTGCGATATTCATGAGAGTATTCTTAACCACATGAAATTCGCCGCCAAGCTCTCGCGCTTCTGAACGCAGTGCGTCGATGTCTTTCATTGCCATCTTCTGGTATGAAAGCACATAAGCCGCTTTGCTGTCTTTGAGCCACTTTTCGTAAGTGGCCACAAGTTCTTGTTTATGCTGTTTTGTAAAGGCCAAGGGTGAACCTCCTTTCAAAAAAATAGTCTTTGCCGGTTAATTCCAGGGCAAAGACTATGCTGCTGCTAAAAAGCGAAATCAGTTGTCTTCACCTGGGCTGGATATTAAGCCTTGCGGCACCGGCTGTCTTGGGTGAAATTTCAGTTTTTATTGTATCATGCTTCTTTGGCTTTATCCATGCCAAGGGCAGCGTTGGGATCCACCTTGACGCCGGGACCCATGGTGGCCGCGACGCAGATCTTTTTCAGATATGTACCTTTGGCAGCTGCCGGTTTGGCTTTGCGGATGGCGTTCATCAGGGCGGAGAAGTTGTCATGCAGCTTGTCCACATCAAAGGATGCCTTGCCGATGACGCAATGCACATTGGCGGTCTTGTCCAGGCGAAATTCGATGCGGCCTGCTTTTGATTCTTCAATGGTGCGCGCCAGATTATCAGCGGAAACAACGGTGCCGGCTTTGGGATTCGGCATCAGCCCACGCGGACCGAGTACCTTACCCAGCCGACCGGCTTTGCCCATCATATCGGGAGTGGAGATGGCGACATCAAAATCAGCCCAGCCGCCCTCGATCTTCTTGATCCATTCATCATCATCTGCCACAAAATCAGCACCGGCTGACTTGGCAATGGCGGCGGCTTCACCCTGCGCGAAAACCAGCACGCGCACATTCTTGCCCAACCCATGCGGGAGGATGACGACGTCGCGCAGCTGTTGGTCAGCCTGGCGCGGGTCGAGGCCCATGCGCATGTGAACTTCTACAGTTGAATCAAAACTGGTATAGGCGGTATCCTTCACCAGCTGCAGAGCTTCTTTCGGCTGATAGAATGTATTTTCATCAACCTTTGCTTTTACTTCCAGATATTTCTTTCCATGTTTTGCCATTTTTTCTCCTTTGTGGTGCTCGCGGGTAAATATTTACCCTCCCACGA
>CAZBNE010000096.1:0-7677 GCA_964493155.1 uncultured Pelolinea sp. | reverse complement strand
ACCAAAAGCCCTGATGAAGGGCAAGATAAGCATTTTACCATAATGCCTTTAAAAGACAAGGCAGATGAGAATTAGTAAGCCCCTTACTAAAACCGGCATGTTATAATCTCATTCCAACCAAAAAATAGATGATCATTCTGTGGAGGATGAAATGGAAGCGATTACTTCAAAATTAAAGAGATGCATTATGGTCACTGCTGATGGCAGAATTGACAGTTCCACCGCTCCCAAGCTTCAAAGGGTCATTAATGAAGTGATCGATGAGGGAAATTACAAGTTGGTGCTTGACCTGACCAAAGTGGAATTCATTTCCAGCGCCGGTTTGTGGGTGTTGGTTAACGCCCAGAAGAAATGCAAGCGATTCAACCGAGGTGAGGTTGTGCTGACAGGCCTGACCAAACGCACGCATAACGCCCTCGAACTGGCCGGGTTTATCCCCTATTTCAAGATCTTTGATGATCCCACCCAAGCCGTCGGCAGCTTTTAGGCGGGCTGTGTATGAGGACGATGGCCTTTCCCGGGCGGTTTTCCAGCCTGGATGCGATAAGGAATTTTTATGCTCGTGCGGCCGAACAAGCCGGGCTGGATGAGGATTCAATAGCAGATGTTGAACTGGCGGTGGATGAAGCAGCATCTAATATTATTGACCATGCCTACGGAGGCGAGGACAAAGGCGAAATCGAATGTTCTTACCGCGTAATCCCTGAAGGGCTTGAAGTCATCCTGCGTGACTACGGCAAACCCTTTGACCCTGAAGCTGTGGCAGAACCCGACCTGGTTTCGGATATCTGCTGCAGAAAGCCCGGAGGGCTGGGATTGCATTTCATGAAATCATTGATGGATTCTGTGAATTTCTCGTTTAATGGGCATGGCGGCAACCTGCTGACAATGACCAAACTGCAGAAAAAGGCGGTAGAGCCTTAGAAAATAAAGAAAGCGGGGTATTTTTGGACGCTGGACCTGAAAGGTCCCTGACAGAACGATGGCGTCTGCTTTATGGAATGGGGGAGGATTTGCTGTCCCTATCCTCGATAACTGATCAGGTTGAATATATTGAACGTGAAATTAGCCGCCTGATCGGAAGAGGCCATTCAGTTAAGATTCGCCTGGTTGATGAGTTTGAACCACTCCCGCATAGCGGACAGAATCAATCAAACGGAGTTGAATTCGTTTCTTCGCTGGAGTGTAAGGCAACCATTAGCGCTTCTTCCAGAACGGATGCCCAATACCTGGCAATTCCGCTCAGAACATCTGAGGGCATGATCGGTTATCTGCGCCTGGACCTCGAAAAGGATTTCAACATTTCGGATGGCCTTAAAGAATTCCTGCGGAGCGCTGGCGGGTATTTTGCCAAGATCTTTGAACTAACCCGCCTTTATCATCTTAAGGATTGGCGCAAAGAGCAATTGACCCTGGTGCGTTCGGTGAACAGCGAAATCGTGCAGCTGCAAGAACTGCAGGAACTTTTCCCAAAGATTACACAGCTGATCCAGGCAACCTTTAATTTCTTTTTTGTCGCGCTCTACACAGCCGATAGTAAAACCGGCAAGGTTACCTATCGTTCCAGCGCGGGAAAGGCGTTGAATAAGGAGCAGATCCAAGAATTATCCGGACCGGGCGGCATCGCTTTTGGCACAGGATTGGTGGGAGGCTGCGCCCAAAGCGGGCAGGAGATCTACACTCCGGACCTTTCAAAGAATAACCGCTACATTGTTGTAAAGGGTTTGGAAGAAGCCCGTTCCAAGCTATGCCTGCCGCTGATGATCGGAGAGAATGTACTGGGCGTGCTGGAGATCATGACCGACCAGCACAGACATCTGCATGAGAACGATATTCTGGTGCTGCGCATCCTGGCGGACAGCGTGGCGGTTGCCATACGCAATCTGGACCTGATCGATAATCTGCTGGATCAGACCTGGCTCTCAACCATGCTGCTGCAGGTATCTGATGCGGCACAGCAACAGGAGACGGTTGATGACCTTTCAGCTGCGGTTTCCAGGCTCATCCCGCTTTTCTCAAATGTAGAGCACTGCGCTATCTTCCTGCGCGATATTACTTCAGGTGAGTTTATCCTCAACACCCATTATGGCTTTGAGAAGGAAGAAGAACCATCCCTGGCTATGCTGCCATACTCCATGCAAGGATTGGATTTGTTCACCCGGCTGCTCGCGGAGGCTGAACCAGTTCCCTTTAACCGCGATCTGTTGAAATGCGGTAAGGGCAATAAAGCACATACTTCCCGGCAATGCGGGCTGGTGCCGATAGCCGTACACGGAAAAGTCTTTGGTGCTATTCTGGTGGATGATTTGGGAAAAGAAACAGCCAATGAGGGCTCCGAGATCTCTATCAGTGATGCCTTAATGGCTGTTGGCAGGCAGACCGCTCTGGCGGTAGAAAACTGGCGCCTGCAAGAAGCGCAGGAGAATGAGGCTTATGTTACTGCCGTGCTGTTGCAGGTGGCTGAGATGGTGGCGACTTCGGCTGACCTGCAGGAGACTATGGACTCGATTTTCAATTTCCTGCCGCTGGTTGTCGGTGTGGATACCGCTTTTGTATATTTGCTGGATGAGGCAAACAATCGGCTGCACCTTGGCTCAAAACTCAGCTACCACTGGAAAGGTCAGCTTGAGCGCCTGCCAATTTCAACACGTTATTTTGCCAAGACCAATATGGGCATGATGCTGAACTCCGATACACCCTTATTTTTTCAGGTTAATGGACAGCCGATCGATGACTGGATTAAAGCTAATCCGAGCCGCAGCCTGAATGAATCCGCCCGAGCTTCGATCACAGAACCGCTGCTGATCGTGATGCCCCTGTTCACACATGAGGGGCGCTATGGGCTGCTGTTCGTGCTGGAATCAGAAAATGGCTTTGAATACCGCGAGAAAAAGGTGGAGATCATTTCAGGCATCGCGCGTAATCTTTCCATGTCCATGCAGAATGAAAAGTTAAAAAACGAGATGATCAACCGCGAACGTATCAGCCAGGAATTTCAACTGGCACAGGAAATACAGAGGACCTTCCTGCCTGAATCACTGCCCGTCATCACTGGCTGGGAGTTGAATGCCCGCTGGCGCCCCGCATTGCAGGTGGGCGGCGACTTTTATGACGCCTTTATGCTTGATGAAGAGCGCGTAGGCCTGGTGATCGCGGATGTGTCAGATAAGGGTATGCCGGCGGCACTTTACATGACGGTTGCCAGAACGCTGATTCACTCTGAGGCGCTGGAAGGCGGCCTGCCTTCCGCGGCTTTATTGCGAGTCAACCGTTCGCTGCTGCAAAACTCACAGAAGGGCTTGTTCATCACCTGCCTGTATGCAATCCTGAACACTCACTCGGGCGAGATGACCTATACCAATGCCGGGCATAATCGCCCGCTGTGGCTGCGCAAGTCGCACAAGGATGTAGCCTGGCTTGAAATGGGAGGTATGCCGCTGGGTGTCAGCGAACAATTGCAGCTGACAGATCAACAGCTGCAGATGAAAGCACACGACCAGCTGGTCTTTTACACAGATGGCGTCACAGAAGCCCGGGCGGCAGATGGGACGCTGTTCGGGGAAGAGCGGCTGTTCAATATTCTTAACCTGTTCCGCAACCGGCCTTCTTCATTGTTGATCGACGCGATCGATCAGAAGATCATGGATTTTCGAGGCGGGGCGCCGGTCTCGGATGACCTGACGCTGATGGTGATCCATCGTTACGGATAATTCTTCCAATAAATGGTACTGTTGATATATGTGATCCATTGAGGGTCAAATAGTTTTTATAACCAGGAAAGAAACCCTAACCTGTTATCAGTGATTTTGCTAAAAACCTTCAATCAATTTTTTGGATCACTTACACGTTGTAAATTAATCTGACAAGATGAATATTTATAAATCCCCAATGGATTAGAGCCGATAAATTATTGATTTTGGGTGAAGGTCAGACTCTTCCCTTCAGAACTATGGATCAGGAGCTGACTATCCGTGACTTCATAAGTCTGCGCGTTTTGCAGAATTTCCAGAAAGGCCGTTTCCTGCTCCATCACACCCGCGTCCATGCAGGCCATCAATGTCATCACAATGGAATCGGTGGTGATCTTTTCTTTTCTGACCGAGTAAGTGCCGCCGTACGAGTTGCAGCCGCTTGAACCGCTGACTTTTCCGTCAACAAAGTCGATGGTTACATTCGTGTTCTCAAGCACAGGCTGATTATCTAATGAGGTAAGCAGCCAGGTTGTCCCATTGATGAGAGAATCATCACTGATGATTCCCGAGCAGGCGGAAATAAATAAAAGAATGAATACCATCGTATGAACAAATAAGTATGATTTCATTGAATGTTTCAAAATCAAGTTTGAATTTATATTTTTAAGGACACGCCTTTTGAAAAAGTTTCTCATGATGCCGATGTGGTGAACACAAAAAGAATTTTTCACCAACTTTAAAAATCTTTTCCCAGGTCTAATTTGTATCAATCGTGAGGTGATGGTTCCCAACTCGCCGGTCAATAATTCTGATAACCTCATCTGCCAGGGACTCAATCGGTTTGTTGGTCACATCAATCGAGGTTATTGCACATTTTGACATGAAGTCAGAAAAAAACGAGATTTCTTCAAGGATCGCTTCAGGATCGATATACCTGGATAAACCCATTGCCCCCATTCTTTTAAAACGCTGCTGCCTGTGCTTGAGCAATTGTGAAGGTTGGATTGTCAATCCAATCACGCGCCGGAAATCCTGCTGAAAAAAAGAGCGGTTTATATCCAGATCCAGAATTAACGGAATATTTGCTACCTTCCATCCAAGCACAGAAAGGTAAATACTCAATGGGGTTTTGCCGACTCTGGATACTCCGATCAGAATGATCTCCGCATCTTTCCAACCGTCGGGATCTTTGGCATCATCATGGGCAAAGGTATATTCTATGGCAGCCACACGATCAAAATATTCTTTATGCAATTTTCGATACAAGCCCGGGTGGCCAACAGGCTGTAATCCTGATATTTCACTGATTTTTTCCAACAAGGGTCCCATCAGATCAAAATAGATTACACCCTGTTTATTAACGCAGGCAGACAGGTATTGGTTTAATGAACTATCAACCAGTGTCGCTGTGATGATTGAGCCAGAGGAAACCGCGAGGTCAACAATCTCATCGATCTTTTCCCTGGTGCGAACATTTGAATGGATGGTGACCATCGGACGGAAATCAGGAAATTGAGCCAGAACGGTCTGAACGAGCTGGTCGCCGCTGGCACCGCTACCACCTGAGATGATAAATATTCCCGGATTTATAAATTCGGTCATGAAGGAATTCAACTTCTTGTCATTAATATAGCATAGGGGAGGCTTTTATACATATCTTTATGTTAGATGTAATGATTGAACTGTGCCGTTGCTCAGCATGTGCTCTATTTATTAACAAGCAGATTTTACAAACCATCTTTCTAAAGAGAGTCGAGCCAGCACCGTTTCTTATTTTCCTGCGATCAGAGAGTGCTTACTTATTGTATAATCCCACTTTATAACGGAGGTTGGATGGAAATTACCTGGTATGGACATTCATGTTTTCGAATCACTGACCGCGGTCAGGCGACTGTTGTTTGCGACCCGTATGACAGCGAGCATGTGGGTTATCAGCCTTTGAAACTGAAGGCGGATATTGTCACCATCAGTCATGAATCACCCAGCCACAGTTACCTCAAAGGTGTCAAGGGCGACCCCTATGTGATCACTGGGCCGGGTGAATATGAGGTGGGCGCCGTTTTCATTACCGGCCTGCGCACCGACCATAAGAAAAAGAACGGATCGACTCAGATACCCAATTCCCTATATCTGATCGATTACAACGGCATCAACCTGATCCACCTGGGTGACATGCAGCAGGTGCCAACCCAGGCGGAGGTGGAAGCCCTCGGCCCGGTGCATATTGCCCTGATACCAGTAGGCGGAAATGAAAGTCTAAATGCTACCAAAGCCTCTGAGGTGATCAGCCTTTTTGAGCCCAATATCGTTATCCCCATGCACTACGCGACACCCGCGACAACGGTCACGCTTGAACCGGTCGGTAAGTTTCTAAAAGAAATGGGACTTTCAAGTGTAGAAACCCTGCCGGCATTAAAGGTTACAAGCATAGAAGGCCTGCCTGATGAGACACAGGTGGTCATTTTGGATTATCCGCACGAATAAGCGCTTATGGCGGGCAAACTGATCATGACCTGGGATATTTCACCTGAAAAGCAGGAGGAATATTTCGAGTTTGTGGTTCGTGAGTTCATCCCGGAGATCCAGAAGCTGGGATTTACGCTGAGCGATGCCTACATGACCGTGTATGGCGACCGTCCGCAGATCCTGGTGGGAGCAGTGATGCCATCCATTGGCAGAATCCAGGATATGATCAATACCGCGCGCTGGCAGGGATTGATAGAAAAGCTGCTTGGTTTTGTGGCTAATTTTAAAGCACGTATCGTTAAATCCACCGGCAGCTTTCAATTTTGAACCAATTGCCTTCCTTTGCAAAATTCCCATGAATGCTGTAGCGATCCGCAAAGAATTGCTGGCCTGGTATCGCAAGAATAGGCGCAGCCTGCCCTGGCGTGAAACAACTGATCCCTATCGGGTTTGGATATCCGAGGTAATGCTGCAGCAAACCCGGGTAGATACAGTCATCCCCTATTACATGCGCTGGATATCGCGCTTTCCAGACCTGGCATCCCTAGCTGCCGCTCAGGAGCAGGATGTACTGCAAATGTGGGAAGGGCTGGGGTATTACGGCCGCGCCAGAAATCTGCTGCGCTGCGCCAAAGTATTGCTTAACGAACATGACGGGCAATTGCCCTGGGAAGTCAGGCAGCTTGAAGCATTACCGGGTATTGGCGCTTATATAGCGGGAGCGATCGCATCCATTGCCTTCGGCATCAAGACGCCCGCGCTGGATAGCAACCTGAAACGCGTTCTGGCGCGCCTGACCGAATTTCGGCTTGCGGTCAATGAAGACAAGCACACGAAAGAATTAAGCCGAAGGCTCATGGAGATTCTTCCGGAGAAGAACTCAGGAGATGTGAACCAGGCCTTTATGGATCTGGGCGCGACCATCTGCCTGCCGCGTTCTCCTCTCTGTGATATATGTCCTCTTAAAAAAGAATGTATAGCCTGCCAAAAAAACCTGCAGGATAACCTGCCGGTTAAGGTAAAAAAAGCACCTGTTCCGCATTTTCTTGTCGCTGCCGCTGTGATCCTAAATAACGAGAAGGTTTTAATCGATAAACGTAATTCCAGCGGGCTGCTGGGTGGGCTGTGGGAGTTCCCCGGAGGTAAGGTTGAAGCCGGAGAGACACTGGCCGAAGCATTGAGCAGGGAACTGCGTGAAGAGATGGGCGTGAGGATTGCGGTGGGTGATGCGCTGGGAATTTACAGGCACGCTTATACGCATTTCAAGGTGACAGTTCATACATTTTGTGCGACGATCATGGATGGTGAACCGAAACCCATACAATCCGAGCAGGTGGGGTGGGTGGAGGTCAAACGGCTGGGCGAGTATCCAATGGGCAAGGTGGACAGGATGATCGCGCGGGAATTACAGAAAAAGGGGGAAGCGGACTCTGCAACATAAGGATCTGTAACTTTCAAAAAAGTATGGCAGACTTTATATAATAGGGTAAATGGTCAAAAGCGATCCATATCAGCGCGC
>CAZBNE010000095.1:0-7826 GCA_964493155.1 uncultured Pelolinea sp. | reverse complement strand
GGATCGCGCGCGACGCGCTCAGGGAACTGGAGAGCAGCAAGATGCAGGCGCGCCTGAAAAATTCATTGTAGGTCAGGCTTCAGCCTGACGATACAAGCGATCTGTCATACTGCGGGAGCGCAGCGGCAGATATAAACCGGCATTTTTCTGCCGGGCTGAAACCCGGATCCCGCCTGCAGGCAATTTCTACGCCAGCCTGGCTGTCAGCGTGATCTCCAGCGCCCTCAGCGCCTTCGACACCGGGCAGTTCTTCTTGGCGCCCTCGGCAAATTCAATGAAAGTCCTTTCGTCGATCCCGGGTACCTCCCCAAAAGTAGCAAGCGCCACACCCGTGATGGTTTTGCTGTCATCCATCAGCACCTCCGCACTGGTCTCAATTTTGGTCGGCACATGCCCGGCCCTCGTCAGCTCTGAAGCCAGCGCCATTGAAAAACAGCCCGCGTGAGCCGCGGCGATCAGCTCTTCCGGATTGGTGGTGGCGCCGCTCTCAAAGCGCGAGCGCCAGTCGTAGGGTCCTTCAAACACACCCGAGCCCAGGCGCAGCCTTCCGCTGCCTTCCCGCGAGCTGCCCTGCCATTGTGCTGTTGCTGTTCGGTTTGCCATAAAATACCTCCAGTGATTATCTCTTGCCAAAATTGTAAAAGAAAAACGTCCTTGTAATGCCTGCGGGTTGGGATTTTAATGCAACGCTAATAGTGCCATGTAAAAGCGATTTTACAGGGAATGACCGGCAGGGCTTAGCAAAACAGCGGGGCGCTTGCAGCGCCCCGCTGTTGTTATAACCGTGTGGTCTGTGGAAAAGTTACGGGAATTCAGGTCCCAATGCGTTGCCGATATTGAGCGTGCTGGTCACGGATTTGCTGGTAACGCCTATCATGTAAATGCCGTAGCCCAGGTTGCCCATGATGGTGCTGTTTGTTACAGTCAGCGGCATGCTGGCGCTGAAGCCCTCCACGTACAGCCCGGCATAACTGCCGCCCCGGCCATTATCCAGGATCTTCGCGCCGCTGACGCTCAGCGAACCCTTCACATATGCGCAGATACCATAACGCAGATTATTGGCCACAGTCACGTTATTGATGGTCACTGCACCGCCGGGATTGGCGCTTTGTTCGTTTTCCACAAAGATCCCGGCATAGCTGTTGTCTGTCGCGATCACGCGTTTGATGCTGATGGTGCCGTACACATTATACAGGTTCAACCCGGCGCCGGAACCCGGAGCGTTGGTACCGTTAAAACTGAGGATGTTGTCGCCGTATGCATCCGACACCGCCACATTGCCGTCGGTAGTGGCGGCATTCACACCGTCATAACCATTGCTGCGCGCCCGCAGGCCGCCCAGCAGGATGTTGCCGCTGGCGTAGATGGACAGGCCGCGTTTGTCATTGTTTTCAAAAACGCTGCGCAGTACTGTGACGGGTGCGGGTGTGGTAGGTGCCTCATCGTTATAAATCGCTGCCCCATGGCCTAAGTTGTTGAACGCCTTAACACCATCCAGCATTATTGAGCCGTAGCTTTCAATGTACAGGCCATCGTCGTTGCCCGATCCCTCCACCCAGGTGGTCTTGACCGTCACGCCGGGAGCGGGGCTGATGTCATCATTCTGGTTGTTGACGAACAGGTTGAAGTAATCGTTGTCAGTGGCTTTCAATTTTTCCACCTGCACTGCCCCATCTGATGTGATATCCACCCCGTGGGTATCATTGCCAATGGCTTCGTTCATGCCTGTGATGGTGCGTTTGATGGATACGCCCCCCGCGTCGGGGTGAACATTTATTAATCTAATACCCCAATGGGTGTTATCGTTGGCAGTAAAGTTGGTGAGCGTCACCAGCCCGCCGCTGTCAATATATACCCCATTATCAGTGTTTTCGTTGAATTGGTTGCGCGTGCCGGTGATGGTCACGTTGGCGTTCATGGCGCACGTCCCGCCCATAACCTGGCAGTTGTCTATAGTTACACCTGCCCCGGTGCTGCCGATGCCGTTTTTGTTGGCGGTCAGATTGGCAAGCGTCACCGCACCCTTGGTGTAAATGTTGAGTCCCGATCCCCAATTTTTATTAAAGCTCGCTGTTACCCCGCTGATGCTCACTGCAGCGAACTTGGTCGATTCCTTGGTCGATTCATTGTTATAGAACTCAGCACCACCATAGGTGTTTCCGCTGGCGCTGCCGGTGGTCCAGCTGATGGCGCCCTTGCTGCGCAGGTAAAGGCCCAGGCTGCTGCCGCTATCACCATTTTCATCAGCATACACCGTATTGAGCGTCACACCTGCTTCAGTGCCGCTGGTGTAGTTGCTGATCTCAAAACCTCTATTGGCGTTGTAGCCCGCCCAGGCCTTGCTGACGCTCACCAGGCCATCGCTTGTGAGGACTACGCCATTGCCGATGTTGTCGTTGGCTTTCACGCCGTAGCCGCGGGTTGAAGGGCTGATGGTCACAGCGGTATTGGTATCGGAATAGCTGTTATCCACGGAAAGGCCGGTTGTGTTGAAATAATCGGTGTTGCTCAGGATGCCCAGTGTCAGGTCGTATCCGCCGGCTCTGCCGTCTGCGCTGTGCACCGCCAGGTAATACTTTCCTGCGTTCGCCAGCCCGTAGGTGATAATCTTTGCGTTGCTACCGCTGCCGCCGCCGTCGGCGCAGATGAGCAGGCTGCCATTTGCTTCATACAGGCACAGATATGCATCAAAGTTATCGCTGTTGAGGGCGGCATCCACCGTGTAAGGCCCGGTGGTACTGAACCACCACTGGTCCTCGCCTGCAGTATGCGACAGGTGGTCCACCACTTTGCGCCCGTCCCAGATCTCACCCACCAGCACATTGTTGTCGCTGGCGTCGATGCCTTTCAGTGTTACTGGTCCTTTGGATTGCACAATAACGCCGCCGTAATCCCAGTTATAGTTGGCGTTGATATCCGTCAGGTTGACGCCGGGCGCCGCGCTCGCGCCTTCATTCAATATTGACATTCCATAATAATGATTGTATCTGGCCTCCACATTGCTCACGTTCACAGTGCCGAAGGATAGGATGTACAATCCCTGGTTGCCGTTGCTGTTGAACACGCCCGGCACGCCTGATCCGCTTACCGTCAGGTTGCCGCTGACCTTCACATCCGCCCCGCTGACCAGTTTGGTGTACTGCTGATAGATGCTGGCGCCGTACTGGCCGTTCCCTTCAGCTTTAATGTTGGTCAGCGCTGCAGCTCCGCTGGTATAGATCATCAGCCCGTTGCTGCCGTTGTGGCTGAACGAGGCATACTTGCCGTACGGAGCCTTAATGGTCACCCCGCCTTTACCGGTGCAGTAGCTGCTCTCTAAATAGCAGTTATCAATATAGGCGCCGTAGGCACCGTTGTTATCCGCGCTGGTGTTGTTCAGCGTCACACTGCCCAATCCGTAGATGTGTATGCCCTCATCGCCGTTTCTGCTGCTGATGCTGTTGCTCAGCACCACCGCAGGCTGCGTCAGGCGGGGCTCCGGCGGATAAAGATACACGTAGATTCCGTCATAGGTATGATCATAGGCTTTCACATTGGTCAGCGTCACCGTTCCGCGTGATTCAACGTACACGCCGGTTACGGTGTTATTCACCGCCATCAGATCCGCCAGCCCGCTGGCGCTTACATTGGTCAGCGTCACTGTTTTCGGCGAGGCGGGCGATGCTCCTGAATTATTGATATAGATGTTATAGTTGCCGTTGCCGTTCGCCTGGGTGTTGCTGATCTGCACAGCGCCGTATGTTTGGATGTCGAGCCCGGTATTCCCATTGTAATCAAAGCGGTTGGTGAACGTTCCGCTGGTGTTGATGGTCACGCCGCCGCCATTGGTGTAACTGTTATTCAGGGAGGCTCCGGTGGCAGAGTTGGTATTTTTTTCCGAGATCACGTTGGTCAGCGTGATCTGCCCCTTGCTGACTACATGCAGCCCGCAATTATCATTCCCGCTGAACTCGCTGAAGCGCACCGTGACAGGTAGGAAGGGTGCATCTGGGTTATTCAGATAGGCGCCATTGTTATTGGTGTTATCCTTGACCAGTGTGCGTCCCAGAATGATGGCGCCCTTGCTGTTCACCTGGATGCCGTAGTTGGTGTTGCCGCTGACCTCGTTCCTGAACGGCTGCGGCAGGGTGGCATCCAAAGTGATCGTACCGCTGCCGTTGGTATAATTGTTGCTGAGATATACGCCATCGTATGAGCTGCTGTCGCCGTTGGAGAGCGCCACAAAGTTCTTAAGCGTGATCGCCCCGCGCGCGTACACACTGATTCCCGAGCGGTAGTTTTTACTGAAGCTGTTGTATGTGCCGGTCGAGGTGATGCTCACACTGCCGCTGCCTAAACAACTACTCCCGGACTCTTGGCAGGTATCGATGCGCACGCCGTCTTTCGCATGTTGATCAGCCGTGATGTTGCTGGCAGTAACGTTGCCTTTGGTTTCGAGATCGATCCCGCGTTGGCTATAGATCGCAGCGGCATAGGTGCCCTTCGTCACAATATAATTAAGCGTTACCGGTTTCGGTGCCGCATCAGGCACAAGCTCATTTTTGATATCGATGTTGACCAGCTGGTTGGCGCTGGCATTCACCTTGCTGATGCTGACCGCACCATTCGAAAACACCTCCACGCCGTCCTCGAAGTTATGGAAGGCGCTGTTATACCAGATGCTGCCGTAGGCGTCGTTGGGGATGTTGGCGCCAACCGTGACAGCGGCGCTGCTGTTGGACCATTGGTTATTGAGATACACGCCGCTGCTGCCGTCGTTCTCGTCCGCGTAGAAATTGGTCAGTGAGATCGCCCCGCGTGAGTACACATACAAGCCGTAGGCTCCATTGTTGTTGAACACGTTGACAGCCGCCTGGCCGCTCGCCGCCGGGCTGTTGATGGTCACTGTGCCTGAACCCAGACAGTCTCCTGAGGATAAACTGCAGTTATCCACATTCACCCCATTGCCGGTATTGTTCTCCGCGCGGATGGAGGTCAGTGTGACCGTACCGTATGAGTAAATGGTCAGGCCATCCGTCGTGCCGAGGGTGTTGTTGGAGAAAATGCTGTTGGTCACCGTGACCGGTTTAACACCGCCGCCGCTGTTATGGATATATGCGCCCGCGAATTGATTGCCCTCGGCGCGCACATTCCTGAGTATCACGGCACCGTATGTTGTGATGGAGATGCCGCGGTGGTTAATATTGCGCATGGCGCTGACATTCTCCAGTGTCACCGGGCGTGCGGTGTTAAATTCAATCACCAGCCCGTTCTTGCCGGAGCCATGGTTGTCGTTGAAAATGGCATTGCGGATGGTCAGCGCAGCGGTGGCACCGGAAATATCACTCTGGATACGGGCGCCGCTGCCATTGTTGTGGTTGGCGCTCACCCCGTCCAGGGTGATGGCCCCCAGGAAATTTGATATATCCAGCCCTGAGGTAACTGTACTGGTGCAGTTGTCGTTGAAGGTGCTGTTGCTGATGCTGACCGTATAGGTGCCTGTGCCGCTGCTCAGCCATGCGCCGCGGCTGGCGCTGCCGTCCGCGCGCACGTTGGAGAGTACCACTGCGCCTCTTTGGCCGTTGATGGTGAGGCCATCGCCGCTGGTGTTCTTGACCTTCACATCCGTCACCTTGATCGTGCCGCTGTTGTTGATAAAGGTGATCCCTCCGCTGAAGTCAAAACCCTGCAGCGTAAAGCCGGCCAGATAGTTCTGGATGGTCAGATTCCCGCTCAGGAAAGTGTCCGCTGATCCATCCCCGATAATACTTTTGACCTTGCTGAGCTTCCCGATCGTCGCATCCAGTGTGTATGTAGCATTATAAGCGCCGGGATCTGCCAGGATATGGACGATCCCGTCGCTGGGATATTCCGGGTTTGAACCGGCTGCCAGGTAGGTCAACAGCGCCTGCAGAGAGGCGGCTGTCGTGCCGGTCGGGGTGCAACCTCCCCAGCCAGCCGGTAGTGTGCCCGGACAGCTGGCCTGCCAGTGGTACTGCAGCCCCAGATAGGTGAAGTAAGGGTCGCCCTGGCTTAATAATTCAGCGCTTTCCACACTGGCCATTTCCAGAACCGCACCGCTTTCATCCACCAGCAGCAGCTCGCCATCCTGCTGTGCGGCTGTCTTGTCAGCAGCCGGTTCCGCCGCTTGTGGCTCAACGGCTGTTTCAGCCGGCACTTCTGAAACTGGTGCATTTTCAGGCACGGACTCTGCCGGAACGTCTGCCGCGGGTTCCTCAGTTGGGATATATGCGGCAGGTTCTTCCGCTGATGGTTCCAATGTGGGTTCTTCCAATGGCGGTTCAACAGCCGGCTCTTCTGCCGGTGTTTCCGCCGCAGGTTCTTCCAGTGTGGGTTCGGCGGCTGGTTCTTCTGTCAGCGGTTCCTCAGTTGGCGGATCATCCACCATCTGTTCAGGTGGAGCCGCCTCCGGTTCCGGTGCCGGTTCGCTTTCCACCGGCGCAGGCGCCTCGGCTGCCGTTTCTTCCGCTGCGGGTGCCGCGGGCGGTTCTTCGCCCTCGGCAAAGACCGTCGTGGCTGCCAGCAGCGCTGCCAGCAAAGCCGCGCTCAACGCCAGCAGCCAGTGCTTTCTGTTTATTTTCATGAACATCATGTTCCTCCCGTTTTCTGTAACTAATTAATGACTGATTCAATAAGAATCATGGATTGTCCCAGCGCGCCTCCTTTCCCTTTCTAAGACAAGTTTTCTTAATAATCGTTACAATTTTCTGTTGATTCAGCTATGTTCAGCGGAATTAAGACCGTTGTATCGCCCCCTTGGAATTTCAGCGCGATCTAAATTGCGTATTTTGCCTTTAAATGCAAAAAACCAGAACAGTTCCCGGTTTCGCTATTGGCTCCCTGAAACGCGTTTTCAGGGCTACTCCCCCAAAAGGTAGCGACCACATTAATGCTTCAGATCAATGCCTGAATTATCAATGATGATCATATTGTTACTAAGATTATACAGTGATATGTCAATATTTATTGAGGTGACACAAGAGATTTCGAAATGTGTTCAATTGGTAGGTTGCAGCCTGATGCATCGAAATCGGTGTATTAGAGCGCATTCTGCGAGGATTGTCATGTTGAGGGAGCGCAGAGACCGAAACATTTGCCAGTTGCCACATACGCTGTCTTTTTCGCGGAAACCGCACAATATAAAACGGTGCACTAAAGCTCACCCTCCAACGGCTGCCATGTTGAGGGAGCGCAGCGACCGAAACATCTGCCAGTTGTCACGTACGTTGTCGCTTTTAGCGATAATCAGCGCAATATAAAGCGGTGCACTAAAGCTCACCATCCAACAACTGTCATGTTGAGGGAGCGCAGCGACCGAAACATCTGCCGGTTGTCACGCGAATCCAAATTAATTGGTCATTGTCCGAAGCTCCCTGCATGCGCAGGGAGCGGGGATACCCGAAACGCGGCACCCTCCGGGTGCCAGTGTGGAGGGTACAGCCGCCTGCCGCTTTTCTCCTCCCCCGACGTACTACGGGGGAGGCGTGGGTGGGGGAGGTCTTTGTTAAAAAGATCGGGCGGGGACAATTCCCCGCCCGATAGTGTTCTTATTGGCTTAGCTTGTTTTTATTTCGTTCGATTCATTTTTCGCTGTCTTGCTTTAAGATATCAGCTGGTGAACAAACAGGTTTGTATTGTTGTTGCCCAGGTAGCTGGTATTGATCAGCGTCGGCCAGAAAGGCTCGTCTGGATCATCCGCCTTCGGATGCTCAATCTCGATGCCGCTGCCGTTCCAGTTGTTCATAAAGCTGCTGTTGGCGATCTTCACCGTGCTGGTATCGGATTCCGTCTTGATGCTCAGGCCGTCATCATACATGCCGCCATTG
>CAZBNE010000094.1:0-7965 GCA_964493155.1 uncultured Pelolinea sp. | reverse complement strand
TCAACAAAATTCAGCCAGATATTCTCAGGCAAAAACTTGAATTTCATCAGCACCTTCAAGGGTTCGCTGACCGTATTGGAAAGCGCCGTGATGGATTGGATGCAGGAAGAAATGGCGCGTTCAGACCGACTACCGACTGGTGAGATCTTCATGGATGGTATTACCAACATGCTTTCTGAACCCGAATTCTCGGATTCTGAAGAAGCGCGGCGTGCGCTGAGGGTGCTTGATGAACGTTCCACGCTGCAGGAAATGCTTTCGCGTGCTGTGCTGCCTGAAACCATCGGTGGTGTGCAGGTTCTCATCGGTGGCGAAGGCCATTGGGACGATCTAAGGCAATGCTCAGTGATCCTTTCAAAATACGGTTCGCCAGACATTGCCACCGGAACGCTTGGAATTCTCGGCCCAATGCGTATGCCTTACGGGCAATCCATTTCCATGGTGCGCTTTCTTTCGGGCATATTGAGTGATTTCATCAGCGAACAATGGTAAGCAAGGAAAAAGACTTATGACAGAAAAAGAAAAGAAACGAAAAACAGAAGAAATGATTGAACACAAAGAGGAATTGCAGGGAAATATTTCTGAGAGCATTGATCAAGAGGCTGCTGAGACTGTATCCCTTCCTTTGAAAGATTACGCCAGCCAGCTTGAAGAGTTGGATGACCTGCGTAAAAAGGTTGACGATTTTAGCGACGGTTGGCAGCGGGAACGCGCTGAATTTGCGAACTATCGAAAACGCATTACTCGCGATCAGGATACAGAAAAGCAGAACAGCAAACTGGCGATCCTCAGAAAGTATCTGGAGATTCATGATGACCTCGAACTGGCGATCAAGAATATGCCTGAGCACGTGAAATCCGACGCCTGGGTCAATGGCATCATGCTGATCTATCAAAAGTTAAGCAATCTGTTGAACAGTGAAGGCATGCAGCCTGTTCCTGTTGAAGATGGTGTTTTTAACCCTGACTTTCACGAAGCAATTTCAAGTGAAGAGGTTGAGGGTTTTGAAAGTGGAAAAATTATTGAAGTAGTCCAGAAAGGCTACATGATCGGCGATCGGGTAATTCGCCCGGCGCGGGTCAGAGTCGCAAAATAGGAGACAAGAATGGGAAAGATTATTGGTATTGATTTAGGTACGACTAACTCTGTAGTGGCGGTGATGTCCGGCGGTGAACCGATGGTCATCCCGACTGCGGAAGGTGAACGACTGCTTCCATCAGTGGTAGCCATAAACAAGAATGGAGAACGCATTGTCGGGCGGGCAGCCCGCAACCAGGCTATTGTTAACCCGGAGAACACTGTGTTTTCCATCAAACGTTTTATGGGTCGCAAATACAAGGATCCTGAAGTTCAGCGCACACTTAGCCGTGTGCCTTACAAGGTAACTGAAGCAAAGAACGGCGACGTGCTTGTTGTTTTGGATGGCAAGGAGTATTCACCCCCTGAAATTTCAGCGATGATCCTCTCCAAACTCAAGAAAGATGCCGAGACTTATCTGGGTGAGACTATTACTCAGGCAGTTATCACCGTTCCGGCATATTTCAACGATGCCCAACGCAACGCAACCAAAGACGCCGGCAAGATCGCCGGACTTGAAGTTCTGCGTATCATTAATGAACCAACAGCTTCATCGCTTGCCTATGGCCTGGACAAAAAGAAAAATGAAACCATTGCTGTATATGACCTTGGCGGCGGTACTTTTGATATTTCCATCCTGGAAGTTGGCGAAGGCGTTTTCCAGGTGAAATCCACCAGCGGAGATACCTTCCTCGGTGGTGATGATTATGACCAGCGAGTGATGGATTATCTGATCGAAGAATTCAATAAATCGCAGGGTATGGATCTGCATAACGATCGCCAGGCGTTACAGCGGTTAAAAGAAGCGGCTGAAAAAGCCAAGATTGAGCTTTCTACGGTTATGGAAACCGAGATCAATTTGCCTTATCTAACAGCGGATGCCAGCGGCCCCAAACACCTGGTAATGAAACTATCGCGTTCAAAACTTGACCAATTAACCAATGATCTCTCTGAAAAGACGATCAACCCGGTCAAATCAGCGTTGAAGGATGCCGGACTTAAACCTACAGATATTAACGAGGTTGTCATGGTTGGGGGTATGACCCGCATGCCGGCTGTTATGGATGTTGTTCGCAGGGAATTCAATAGAGAACCTCATAAGGGCGTCAATCCCGATGAAGTTGTTGCAGTAGGTGCTGCCATCCAGGCCGGTGTTTTGGGCGGAGATGTGAAAGATATATTGCTTCTGGATGTTACCCCGCTTACGCTCTCAATTGAAACCTTGGGCGGCGTAGCAACTCCTCTGATCGAACGTAACACGACCATTCCAACACATAAAAGCCAGATCTTTTCGACTGCTGGCGATAATCAAACACAGGTTGAGATCAACGTACTGCAGGGTGAGCGACCCATGGCGGCAGATAATAAATCCCTGGGCAAGTTCATTTTGGATGGCATTCCTCCGGCGCCGCGCGGCGTACCGCAGATCGAGGTCGCGTTTGATATTGATGCCAACGGCATCATCAATGTAACTGCCTCTGATAAAGCTACCAGTCGCAGCCAGAAAATCACTATTACTGCCTCCAGCGGTCTATCTAAAGAAGAGGTTGAGCGCATGAAGCGTGAAGCCGAGCAACACGCGGATGAGGATAACAAACGCAAAGGCGTGATCGAGGCCCGCAATAACGCGGACAATACCGCTTATACCGCTGAAAAACTCCTTCGCGATAATGGTGACAAGATCGATGATGCCATGAAATCGCAGGTTAATGACTTGGTAGCCAAAGTGCGTGAAGCGATGACCGGTGAGGATGCCGATGCGATCCGTAAGCATACAGAAGAGCTTAGCCAGGTTATCCAGAAAGTGGGCGCTAGTATGTACCAGCAGCCTGGAAGCACTGATCAGAGTGCAGGTCCAACGGGTGATGCTGGTGATGCTGGTCCAGGCAATGAATCCGGCGGTTCATCATCTGGCGATGATGATGTGGTAGATGGAGAATTTAAAAACGTATAAATTGCTTATAATTAACGCTTGAAAAAAGCAAGAGGCGTATTCGGGCTGTGTGCCTCAGAATAATACGCCTCTTTATTAATACATAAAGGAAGTATGGAAAAAAGGGATTATTACGAGGTTCTGCGAATTAACAAGAATGCCAGCCAGGAAGAGATAAAAACAGCCTTCCGCAGCTTAGCTAGGCAGTACCATCCGGATGTTAACAAGGCGCCGGATGCAGAGGAACGTTTTAAGGAAATCAACGAAGCCTTTATGGTGCTTTCCGATGAGCAAAAGCGATCAATCTATGATCGCTATGGGCATGAAGGACTGCGAAGTACCGGAGGCATGCCGGATTGGAACACAGTAGATCCCTTTGAGATCTTTGAACAATTTTTTGGGGGATTTGGGGGATTTGGTTCGCGCCAGTCGCGTAATGCTCCCCGCCGAGGAGAAGATCTTTACTATTCCATCACCATGGAATTTGATGAAGCTGCTTTCGGTGCAGAACGCGAACTGGAGATCACGCGCGATGAAAGCTGTGAGCGCTGCAAAGGTAACGGTTCAGAGCCCGGCACAAGTCCTGAGACTTGCAGCACATGCCAGGGGCGAGGAGAGGTGCGTCAGGTTCGCCAGACATTTCTCGGTTCGATGGTTCAGGTGACTACCTGTCCGCAGTGCAATGGTACCGGTCGCGTGATCACACACCGCTGCAAGACCTGTACTGGTCGCGGGTTTGAACGCAAAACACTTAAGAAAACCATTCCTGTCCCGGCCGGTGTGGACAATGGCACACAGATCCGCTTGTCCGGTGAAGGGCAGCCTGGCGCGAGCGGTGGTCCGCGGGGAAATCTTTATATTGAAATCAAAGTCAAACCGCATAAGTATTTCCAACGGCGCGGTGATGATGTGCTCTTAAACCTTAACATTAACATTGCGCAGGCAGCCCTGGGTGCCGATATTAATGTACCCACCCTGGAAGGCGATACAAAATTGACTATCCCGCCAGGAACCCAACCTGGTAAGGTATTCAAACTCAAGTCCAGGGGCATTCCCCATCTGCGCGCCAGCGGTAAAGGCGATCAGCTTGTGGTTGTGAATGTTGAAGTTCCCTCCCGTCTTTCCAGCGAACAACGAAAATTGTTCGAAGGCTTGGCGGAAACATTGGGCAGTGAAGTTCTGCCCCAGGAACGCAGTTTTATTGATATCCTCAAGGATGTTTTGGGTGGATAAACCAGCATGGATTGAAGTTGCGTTGACTGTGACGCCCGAACAGGCTGAAGCTGTGGCTGAAGTACTCGGCCGCTTTACTCGTGAAGGTGTTGTTATTGAACAGCTGGCAGACCAAAACACCCGGCAGGAAAAAATAATTTTAAATCCCGAAGTGCGTGTTTATGGCTATTTCTTTAATGACGAATCGGTTGGAGAGCGCAAGAAGAGGATTGAAGAAGCCCTCTGGTATTTAAGCCGTATCCAGCCGCTTCCGTCGGTGCAGTTCCGCGATGTTCATGATCAGGATTGGATGGAAGCCTGGAAACAGCATTACAAACCGGTCACCATTGGTAAAGGTTTGGTAATTTTGCCTGCCTGGATTGGAAAAGAATTTTCTGGAAGACGACCGATACGCATCAATCCAGGCATGGCTTTTGGCACCGGCACACACCCCACCACACAATTATGTCTTGAATTCCTGGAAGAGCTGGTAAAGCCGGAAATGACTGTTTTTGATATTGGCTGCGGTTCCGGCATCCTGTCTGCCGGAGCAGTTATCCTTGGAGCCGGGCATGTCATTGCAGTTGATATCGATCCGGCATCGGTGCGTTCAACAACTGAAAATTGCACACTCAACCTGGTATCAGATAAGGTTTCAGTTGCGCGCGGTTCAGCAGAACTGATCCACTGCGGATATTTTGATGTTTTGCGGGCACCTCTAGTGGTGGCTAATATTCTGGCATCGGTCATTTTAGTGCTGCTTGAAGAAAAACTTGCCGACCTGGTAGAAACCGGTGGCCATCTGATCCTTTCTGGAATCCTGGCCCATCAGGCGCAGGAAATCATTCAGGCGGCAAATGAACAGGGACTGAGACTTAATGATATGAAACAGATCGAGGACTGGAAGGCGATCGATCTGATTAAAGAATGAGATCGTAATTGACGATTTTCACATAAGCAGACTTTTTGTACACGATCTTAAGAAAATTGTTACACTTTTCAATTCCGGTAATAATCAATAAATCCCTTTTCAGGGCTCTTCACGAATTTTAGCAAGGGATGGCTAAAAAAATAGCCGGTAATGCTCAATCTTTGTAAGCTCTCAGGGTGATACTGGCTATCCTTTTTTCAAGGCTTGGCATGTAGATTTTATTTTCCTCTATCAATTCCTGAATACTTTCATCCGCGGCAAGCAGGTCAGAAGAATAGTATTTGCGATCCAGTATCTCAATGGGTGAAAATCCAGCTTTTCGCATCAGGTCCAGGTATTCATTCTCGTCCAGTGCACCGGAGATACAGCCAGCCCAGGCAGAAAGCTGATCAACCAATAACTGCGGAAGTTTACCGAATGTGACAATGTCTGATATGTTTAATACTCCACCGGATCGCAAAACTCGATTGGCTTCTGCAAAGGCTGCTGCCTTATCAGCGGAAAGATTGATGACGCAGTTTGAGATTATCACATCTACTGAAGCGTCAGGCAGAGGAATATCTTCGATATAGCCATATCTGAAATCTACGTTTTTCACACCCTGCTTTTTGGCATTGAGGCGTGCCAGATCGATCATTTTGGTGGTCATATCAAGACCGATCACCTGGCCTGTCGGACCGACTTTTTTAGCTGCTAGGAAGCAGTCAATACCGCCGCCAGAACCAAGATCCAGGACGGTCTGGCCGGGCTTAAGGTCGCCGATTGCAGTCGGATTGCCACAGCCTAGTGAGATATCCGTTACCGACTCCGCCAGACTGGAAAGCTCCGCGACGTCATAAATTGCGGCAGCTTCTTCTGAAAGCCCATTGTCGCTGCTGCTGCAGCAGCATGAGGATCCACCCCCGCAGCATGAGATACGCCCGGTTTTTTCCATCATTTGTTCTGCCAGGCTGCCATATTTACTCCTGACCGCGTCGGTAATTCTGTCCTTCTGATTCTGATCAACTGCCATTTTTCTCTCCATTGGGATTGGTTAGTATTTTATTTACATCTTAAGCTGCTTAAAAAATTTTCATTCCGTGTCAAACTTGGACATCAGCATCCCGCAACAGCTTACCACGTTGTCCTGGTTGGTGCGGTAGAAAATCTGCTTGCCCTCTTTTCGGCTGATCAAAAGGCCGCTACGCGACAGGATCTCAAGGTGGTGCGAGACTGTTGGTTGGGTGAGATTAAATGCTTCAACGATCCCGCTAACCGTGATTTCCTTATCCAGCAGCATCTCAAGGATCTTCTGCCGGGTAGGGTCGGCTAGCGTTTTGCAGAACTCTACACAATCCAGATTGATCGGCATAATATATAGATAAATATAAATATGTCTATATGATACCGGGAAGAATTAAAGTTGTCAAGAGATGTTTGTTTATGGGAAGGATTTAATGGCCACCTTGCGAATGGATGGATGTAGCTTGGATCGAGGAATATCTTATTGTGAAATCCCCACTTGAGATTTATCTGAATTGGGAAAAGAGGATTAGACCTCTTTCACGTATTCATCCAGGTGAACTGCTTTTACCATTCCGGCAGATAAATAAAAATCAACTGCGTTTTTATTCACACTTTCGACCGCCAGGCCGCCTTTGGGCAAACCCAATGATTTGAATGCCTGGAAGGAGCGCTGTAGCAGCGCGCGCCCAATGCCGAGTTTACGGTAAGGTTTCTTGACCGCCAATTGGCGAATCCAGCCGATATCTGAATGCTTAAAGCAAAGGCAAGTGCCGATGATCTGGTTATCCTTGATCGCCAGAAACCAAAGATCTGGATTGAAGGAATCAGGGTGGATCATGAGTTTTTTCCAATCTTCAAAACTTACATGATCTCGTTCACGCCAATCAAACGCTTCTTCGATCAAGGCATGAATGACAGGTTCGTCCTGACCGGGGACGGCCGTGCGGATCATGAAACCTTGCGGCAGCTCAGGAGCAGGTTGGTCATCTGAGAGGTCTTTGTGCATATCAAAGATATATTTTTTTATACTGTAACCCGCTTCTTTCAGGATCGATTTTTGGTGGACAGATAAATCAGAAGGGTGTGCATAGATGCCGTGTTTTTTGGCATCGTTTTTTTCACGAATGACATTCATCGCTCGCTGCTCACACATCAACAATAATCCCAAATACAGGTCTGTATCCTCTGTACCGGGATCATCATAAATAACTAAACGCGTACCTTCATTCCAGGGAAGGACGGCGCAATAGCCATGTAGTACACCTTTAGCGTCAAAAGCAAGCCAGGCATCGCGGGCCAGATCAATCTGATCCCAATCATGGTTAAGATCCTCCAGATCAGTATCAGGGAAACCGACATCACGGATGTCACAACGGATCATCAGATCGAACACAGAATGTTTATCCTGCGGTGTTGGGAGGCGCAAGAAAAATTTCTCGAGCATAAAACCTCGCTTTATATCAAAAAGATTTTTGGAAAAGAATATTTCAAAGCGAGTTGTTCAACCATTTCCAAAAAATCATTCCATAATTTATTTTTGGTGTTCATAAATATAATTTCTTTATTAATAATAAAAGAATATCTATAGAATCGACTTTAAATTTGGAAAAATGAATTGAAAAAAAAAAAGGGTTTAATAAATTGTTTTTTTTGCATAAATCTTTAATTTTGCTTTAGTTTTGCCATCCTTGGATTCCAATACAACATATTCAGTCTCTTGTGGACAATTAATTTTGAATTCCTGTTCAGCCAATACATCATCAATTCCTGGATCATCTTCTTTTAATATTATATTAATTTTTACTAC
>CAZBNE010000093.1:0-8119 GCA_964493155.1 uncultured Pelolinea sp. | reverse complement strand
GTAGCTTTAACTTGCCTTGTGCCTGACCTGCACACCAGACAATCGCTTTGATCTTTGTCAGTTCATCCCGGGTCGCATTATTTGTGTTAGGCATGATTTGGTCGCGCTCTGCAAAAACCTTATTAATGAAAAGTTCTAACGCTGGCCAGCCGGCTTCTTGGAAGATCAACGGTGTGAAAAATTCAATCTGCGCGTAAAAATCCCGGGAATCTTTTTCAAGAAATTGTCTTTTCTTGACAATCGTGTTGCGTAAATCATTAGCAGCTTCATGTTTCCCAATCAATTGATAGTATAAGAATTGCCGAAGGTGTACATTGAGTATTTTATTCAACGCTTTTTCATCGCTCACATCAAGAGGATGGCTATTCCGTAATTTTTCATAGATCAGCAAATGCGAGCGGTATGATACTGCCCAGCGATCTTCATCGAAAGAATGTGAAAGCGAGGAACTATCAATTCGGATGAAAGCCAAAGTTTCAGGCAGCAAATGCTGTCGATGACCCGCCTGCGCCAAGCGCAGCTCCAGGTCGGTATCCTCGCCATTGACAATCGCTTCATCAAATCCAGCCATTTCCTTTAAAACATCTTTCCTGATCATCAATGTGCTTCCCAAGGCTGGCGATACTGGCTTATTGACCAGGTTTTTGAGTTGAAAATCCTCGTCCTTAATTCCATATCCAAACGGCTTTCGATAAATCAAATTTCCACAAACATCTACCCTCAATGCCTGGCTGTACACTGCCGAAATTTCAGGATGAGCCTCCAAATATGACGCTTGCTTGAACAATTTTTTCGGTACCCAGTAATCATCACCATCCAGGAACGCTATCAGGGGAAATCTGGCTTCTCTCATTCCACGGTTTCGTGCGGTGGAAGGACCCAGGTTCTGTTGCTTGTAAACGCGTATTCTCGCATCGTCGATAGAGTTAACGATCTCCATGCTTTTATCTGTAGATCCATCATCGATAATCAGCAATTCGATTTCAACTTCTTTTTGTATTAAAACAGAATTTATTGCCTGCAGAACATAATCCTGTTTGTTGAAAAGCGGCATAACGACAGATACTTGCATTCTCATTTATTGGTTATCCAAATTAGGCCTATTCAGGCTGAGGGCTTTCTTCACCGCGCGCCAGCTAAGGTTGTTTAAGCCAGCAGGAACCGCGAGAGGCGACAGCTGAATTAACTTACCTAAATACTGATAATTATCATAACGGATACCTTTTCGATACAGTGCTTCAAACATCCTGGTGGCAATAATGCTCTTTAAGCGCTTTTCCACCGCAGGAGAAATAGCTTGCGCTTGTTTAAATTTCTCCAGAATCTGCAGAAATTTGCTTACTTGTTCTTCCCGTGCATTTTGAAATGAGCCGCGATACAAACCGCGAAATACCAGCATCTCCTCCTGATCACTGACGAAAGAATAGCCGAATAACCGGTTGATATTATCCATCGCTATCCGCACCCCGAACTCAAGCTGCTCATCTTTCCTTTGAGATGAGATATTTCCCTTTATCTTTCTCCATTCAACCAGTCTTTCTTTTAAATTTGCGCCTTTGGTATACAGGAGCAGTCGGTTGAAATATTCATAATCTTGCGCATATTTGAAGTCTTCCCGGTACGTGCCCGCCTGTGGGATTAATGAATGTCTGAACATGATGGAACCATGGATGAACTGGCTGTTAAAGAGCGAACCCCAACGAATCAATAAATCATCTTCGAAATGGCAGAATAGCCCCAAACCTTTGCCGGCTTCATCGATGTAAGTTCCATTTGTACCCAACAGGCCGATCGTATCATGCCTTTCCAAAAAATCGATCTGCTTTTCAAAACGAGTCGGCAGCGAGATGTCATCTGCGTCCATTCGACCTATATAGCAGCCTTTCGCGACTTCTATTCCTCGGTTGAGCGAGACAGAAATGCCCCAATTCTGTGAATTCTTTATCCCAATAATACGATTATCATTTTTTTGATACGTGTCAATAATCCGGCACGTATCGTCAGTTGAATGATCATTAATGATTATTAATTCAAAATTGCTGTACGTCTGGTTTAAAATCGAGTCAACTGCCTGGCCTATAAATGCCTGGCCATTATAAACAGGCATGATTACCGAAATTTTGGGGTCACTTCTTTTCATAGATACCTGCTATGCGTTTTTTTGCTTTTTTAATCGCATATTGGCCCAGGTTCCATAAACCGGCAATAACCGCTACTGGCGATATTTTAATTATTATTTGCAAATATTTGAGATTTGTTTTATTGAAACCTTTTTTATAAAGCGATTCAAAAATCCTTGAGGCAACCGTTTTGTTTAACCATTTTTCATCTGCAGCAGTTATTCCATGTTTCTGTTTAAACCTTTCCAGAATCTTCAGGAATCCGCTGATCTGATCATCTTTAATGCATGTGTAGCTGCCCTGGTATAAAGCGCGGAAAGACTGCATTTCATCCTGGCTGTGTACAAAATCATAGCCAAACAATTCATTGATATTTACTTTTGCTATTTGTGTTCCAAACTTAAATATTTCACCTGCTTTCTGTGAAGTGATACCTCCGAATGATTTCCTCCAATATACCAATTTTTCCTTAAGGTTTGCGCCTTTTGTAAATTTTAATAATCTACTTAAAAACTCATAATCTTCCGCGTATCTATAGTCATTGTTATAGCTACCAGCAAGTAAGAGAAGCGAACGTCTGAACATAATGGAACTGTGAATATACTGGTTGTTAAAAAGATCACCCCAACGTATACCCAGATCATTCTCATAATGTCTTATCAGCCCTGATCTCCTGCCATTTTCTTCTATATAATACCCGTTAGTCCCTAACAGACCGATCTCCGCATGACCTTCCAGAAAACCAATCTGCTTTTCAAACCGGGTAGGCAGCGAGATGTCATCCGCGTCCATGCGGGCAATATAGTCACCTTTAGCGATTTTTATCCCAAGATTTGCTGATACAGTTTGACCTTTTCTCTCACTATTATCAATATTAATGATTCGACTGTCCCTTGCCTTAAAGTATTCGATGATTTGTTTAGTATCATCAGTCGAATGGTCATTTACGATAATCAATTCAAAATTGCGATAAGTCTGGTTCAGTATCGAGTCAATCGCCTGGCCCAGGAAACGCTGGCCATTATACACAGCCATGATTAACGAAATTTTAGGATCTTCCACTTAATTCTTCCTTCCCATCTGTTAAAGCATGTTTAAAACTATCATAGTAATAATCAAAATCCCTGTGAATTTTGCTGCCTGCGTGTAAACAAATACCATTATAAACGGTCAGGATTTTGACTTGTAAAACGAATAAAACCGGTTTATGGGAAATCTTCGAATCACTTCCCCACTTCAGATCTATTACTGTGCCAGAAAAAGTTATTATTGTTGTGTTGGCAGATCCGGGGTAAAAATATAAACTGTACGGTCCAAAACCCGCTCAACTTTTGCAAATTGGCGGTAATTGGGGATGTTTTGTTCCTTTTCCGAAAAAATGCAATCGAATTCTTGATTCTCGATTTTTTCCTCTATTTCATTATTCCATTTGAATAACTTTTCATTTAAGGATTTCGCTGGAAGAGATGCGAATCGTTCCAGGATAGTACCTTCATCAGGAATGACACTTAAAACATATTCATTTTGACCATTATTGTAAACAGGGAATTCATTATTATTAATTTTATACAGTGAAATCAACGGTGTTTGGTCATAAATATGTTTACATCCTGATGCATATTCGTATAACTTTTCGTAAGCAATGCGGTTGACTTTAAAATTTTCTTTAAAGGTGAATTGGAATGGAAAAATGCTGATTGCCAGTATAGCCAACTGAAAAAACAATTGAACAATTTTCGAATGATAAAGATCGGTTATTTTTGGGATGGTCGAATAAACCAAAAATGGCAAAAGCAACTCACCATAATAAGTATATTGATTTCCATTGTGCTTGCCAAGAGAAAAGGTTAAAAGAATCGCAGTTACGACGATGCCGATATCAAGCAGATCCGCATCAAACTCATGAAATACAGGGGATGAAAAAAAATTTTCCCTTCGGATTACCTTTAACTGCTTAATGCGAAAAACAGTTGATTTTTTATACAGGTAGCAAGCATAAATAAATCCGAGAATCCAAAAATACTTTATAAACATGAGGGTTTGTTTTACCATATGAGACGTATTACTATTGACCTTGTTGAAATGGTGAATGACTGAATACTCATAAAAAAGAGGGAAATAACTTCTTATCACCAGGAAAGATACAATACCCATCATTGTTGCGGTTGTAACATAAATCAAACCCTTTTTAGGGGATTTAAAAAAGAAAAGGTATATCGCAACAATTGGAACAGAAAAGATCATATATTGTTTAAAATAAAAACTGATCACAGCAAAAATCGCGCTTAGAATCACAAGAATGTCATTTGGTTCTTCTTTCATCAAAAACAAGGAATATCCCAATATTGAAAAGAATAATCCTGACGCATCGGGGCGGCTTCCATTAATTTTCCAGATTAAACAGAAAGAATTTATAAGTATCAGTACACCAATTAAAGCTGAACTGATCGGCGCTTTACGCTTTCGGAGTATTAAAAAAGACAAAACAAGCAAAAGAAACAAAAAAAATACATCCATGGTTTTCGCGGCCAGTATGGGATTTTCGAAATAATTTATAAAAGTCGAAAGCAACAACGGAGTAAGAATGCCGTAAACATACATATTCTCGGGAAAATTTTGCGGATCATAAGGATTGATCCCTTTTGACATAGCAGCAGAAGTACTGATCACTGCTGCATCACGGTATTCGGATGGGAATGGGGAGAAGTAATAATTAATGATAAAAAAAACCGGATAAATAGTCAATAAAGCGATCAAAACAACAACAGCAATATTTAAGAATGAAAAATTTAAATCACACGTGAAAGTATTGATCGCATCAAAAAACTTTAATACCCTGATTTCATTTAGCTCAAATAAGCCCAGACAAATAAAGAGCGAGCCTGCCAATAATACAATTATCTGATTTGGCCCAAAATTGATTTTTTGCCCACTCAAATAATCAAACAGGATCGAAAGAAGTAAAGTGATTACTCCGATAATGAGAAATATATATCCCATAATTTTTTTATTCATAATCAATACTCACTCATTTCTTTTTTCATCATGCAATATTTTCAAATTAAGGATGATTATGAATTATTGATTTCACAAATGTTATATATGGTAAGAAATCATGGTTGTTCAGCGTGGAAGGATCAATTCATTCCCCCACTTGAAGTCAAACTCCGGGGGGTAAATGATCTGAAAACCGCCGCGGGGAGTCAAAGTCAGTTCGCCAAAAATGATCTTGCCACCATAATTGTACAAGTCAACCCTGACAAAAGGAATCCCTTGTGAAAGAGTCCCCGCGATTTTCAACATTTCGCCCAGCTGTTCGGGGCGCGGAATGTCGCGGTCAATCGGAGGAAGTGTAAATGGAACTGCCAATTTCTGCCAGTTCAAATCAAAAATCGCGCGTTTGGCTGCAATAAAGCGATCGGTAATAACATCAATATATTTTGGCTGCCCATTAAAACACCAGATCTTGTAATCCAACAGCCCAAATTCTTTATCGCCCTCCAGAAATTCTTCACACATTATCCTGGGCGGGATATCCTTGTATTGCCATTCTCTCCCCTCATAATAAAAATTTTTCCCCATCCAGTGATCTAATTTTTGGCAGGCTGCTTCAATATTCAATTGGTCTTTGTTTTTACAGATGATATTCCAGTTAGAGCCATGATTAACTTTCAAGACGAATTTGCCGGGAAGAGTATCCCATTCAATTTCGCTGCTGTTCTCATAGGTTCCAAAGAGCCGGGTTAAATATTGGCTGCCAACCTTATCAGCAACATAGTTTCTGACGGCCAGCTTGTCCGCAAGCAGCGTATATAGCGGTTTGTGGTCATAGATCTTAAGCCACTGGATCTTTTCGGTAAACCGCCGTGGTTCATCCAGGTTTAATTCCGCTTTGAAATTCGACTTGTATAAGCTTTTCGCGAAGGGGATATCGATATACTTCCAGTCATTCCTGGTGTTATGCTGCCAGGCCAGCCAATTGGTTAAGGGTATATCCGGTGCGTTGTAATCATAGGACCATCTCGCAGGGAAAATTACTTTTTTATCTGGATCCTCCTTTAACCAGGCGCCCCACCAACTGAAACTACTGTTCGCCATAATCGCATGCCTGCATCGGCTCATCATAATGAGTTCATGCGAGGCGGATCTTTTTCTGTCGGATACAATCCTGAAGTCTGACGGGTAGTCAACACCGGTGCTGCACCAGTCCGGGTCATCCGAAAACACATAGAAAATCACCCCTTGCCCCAGTTTATCCTTCATCAGGCGCATGGTTTCGTTGTAATAATCCGGGGTACAAACATAATGCCTTCTCATAATCATCCAATTTGAAACATAATCCCCCCTGCGGATGTGCACACTCACTGATTTTGGATTGGTCCATATTTCATCGGCCAGCGCCTGGTCCTGCGCCGAAAGTGGCTGCCTGGGCGTGAAATCTTTACGGATCTGGTCCTTGATTGTGTCGAAATATTTTTCAGTCTGCCAGTATCCTTTAATATAGGACGAGTTATTGGCTTTGAGAATCCCGTCTTCGAAATTTCCGGGATTGGCTTCGTTATAAACAAATTTCAACTTCTTTGGCAAACGGCTATCAATTTTGTTATACAGTCTTCGAATATTTGAATTATTGGTAAAAGGTGGTAATCTATACCAGTAGTCCGGCAATTTCAGATTATCAGGGATATTGAACTGGTCAAGCTCAAATGCCCTCTTCTTCTGGCCGCCAAAAAAGCTAATATCCAATTTTAAAGGAACATGCCGTTCAAGCGACAGCCTGCGTCCCAGGGCATACTGGAACATCTGGTTGCCCAAACCGCCTGTAATTTTTGTAATAATCATAATTAAGAGTTCTTTTCCGCAAATAAATGAAATCCATAGCATAACAATTCATGCGATGTTGAATCCCGAAATGAGCAGCGATCCAGGAATCGCATCAGCAGGGCTCTGGAAATTTTTTCAAAGAATCCAAACTTCAGTTTGCTGTATTTTAAGGAAATAGTGCTCAAGCGATTTAACTCCTGCGCCAGATATTCGAAATAATTGCCATTTGATCCTAATTCGATGATATTTAAACCCAGTTCAGCGCACCAATATTCATAGAAAAAACGGCTAAATCCTGTATGATAAAAAAAGGCGCCTGATGGGTTATGGAACAAAAAGGCGCCGTGAGGATCAACTTTCCACCTGGTTTTAATAAACGAACCAGCTCCTTAAGTGCCAGGATCGGATCTGGCAAATGTTCAAATACCTCTGAGCACAGCACTGCATCAAAACTTGAATCGGGTTCGGGAATATTGACGATGTCGCAAATCAGGTCTACTTTTGATGTGTCCCAGATTTTGGTCGATCCCAAACCCGGGCCGTTGGGATCATTGCCTTTATAGTCCCCGAAATCCTGGCTCACATAATTTAAATGGATGCACAAATCCCTATTCCTGAGTTCGCCCGCGCCAGCGTCCAGGATTCGGGCACCCTCCGGAATACTGCTGATCGTTGCTGCAAGCCAGCCATCGCGATTGCTTTTGTTGGAGGATCCTACCCTTTTTTTATTTCCGAAGAATAATATTTTTAATATTTCTTTTATCTTTGATATCATGGTTATTTACCGCTCACAGGAATTATATTTTTTTAGAGATCAACCGCCTCAACCCCGATTTCTTATAAAACTTATAAAGAGATTTGGTTATTTTCCTGGCATAAATATTACAATAACCGAATTTCTTTGGCGGCTCGCCCTGCCATTTCTGATGGTAATAAAGTATGTATGGATATGATGCTAATTCCGGCTGGCTTTCTTCACGCGCTTTCTGCAAATCGCCCAGTTCCATCAAAACAAACTTGCACCACTTCTGAAAATCAAAATGCATGCCATATTCAAGTTTGGCGATCTTTCCCATGCCCTTTAATATCTCTGGTGCTGTATGCCGGATGATCTGGCGTACCTCTTCAAGATCGTTCGTGAAAAAGCTGAAATTGTCCCAATTCACCCATTTTCT
>CAZBNE010000092.1:0-8243 GCA_964493155.1 uncultured Pelolinea sp. | reverse complement strand
AAACCCTACGACATCGATAATCTGCTCCTGACCATAAGCCGAGCATTTGAAAAAAAAGAAACTCAATTGGCACTTACGGACTCAGAAGAGCGCTACCGGCAGTTATATGAAGGTGCTATTGATGGTATCGTTTCAGTCGACCTGGATGGAAGAATCATTGATTTTAATCCTGCTTTTCTCAAGATCCTTTCCTACACTCCTGCAGAATTACGATTTCTTAAATTTAAGGATATCACAGCAGAAAAATTCCATACAGAAGAACAAAAAAGGCTGGATCAAATACTCGAGCGGGGATATTCGGATCTCTATGAAAAAGAATATATTGATAAAGATGGCACATTGGTGCCTGTCGAAATAAGTGGATACTTAACCCGCGACAAAAACGGCAAGCCGTCTGGAATGTGGGCTTTTGTACACGACATCAGCAAACGGAAAAAATCTGAAGTGAAACTGCTACGCCAGCTGCAGGAAGTAACGGTTCTGCATGAAATTTCCTCAGCAGGCACAGAAGCTAACAATATTGATGATCTTATCGAACGCGTTACCCAGATCCTGGGAGCAACAATTTTCAGCGACTTTTTTGGTTTTAATATTTACGACAAGCAAAAAAACTGGCTGATGATGCATCCATCATACCGGGGTATTACTGACAAATATATACAGGTGGGTTTACCCACAACATCCGGTATCATCGGCAGGACCTTCTCAACTGGTCAGCCTCAACTGGTTACTGATGTCTCAAAGGACAAGGATTACATCGAAATCCGCAAAACAACATGCTCTGAGATTGCAGTACCTATAAAAGTTGCTGGAGAAATCTTCGGAATAATCAATTCTGAAAGCGTGGAAAAGAATCACTACAAGCAAGACGACCTAAAACTGCTAATCGCCATAGCCAATCAATTATCCACGATCATTGAAAAATTCCAACTGCAGGAAAAGCAGCAGCAGCGCGCCAAGGAATTGGCAGGCTTATATGAGACAGCACTTGCAACGAGCAGCATTCAGGATTCAAAATCACTTTATGAAAAACTGTATGTCCAGGTAAAAGAACTTTTCTCGTTCGATGCCTTTTTAATTGCAAGCTCAGACAGCATTGATGGATCGATTCAAATAACATTTGCCATGGAAAATGACAAGCCGCTGAAAGGCCTAGTAGGTAAAAGATCTCCGAAAGAGAATGGCGGTCTGCTCGGTTGGATGATCTCTAACAAAAAATCTTTCCTTTCAAAAGATATCACTGTGGACATTTTGCCTGTTGATTCTCACCAAAACGGGAAGCCAACCAAAGCCTGGTTGGGTGTTCCACTCATTGTGAAAGGCGATGTAATCGGTGGAATATCAGTGCAATCCTTTGAACCGAATGTTTTTAATGAGGATCACCAACGTCTATTGGAGTCGATTGCTGCCCAGGTCGCAATAGCGCTTGACAACACCCGGCTGCTTGAACAAACGCAGGAACAGCTCAATCGACTTGCCGCATTGCATGATATCGACCTGGTTATTAACTCCAGCCTGGACCTGCGAGTTACATTAAATATTTTGCTCGATCAGGTCGTTGAAAAACTGAAAATCGACGCTGCTTCAGTTTTGCTATACAATCCCAGAAACCAAATGCTGGAATATGCAGCAGGACGAGGATTTCGATCCCAATCTATCGAAAATTACCATTTGCGCATCGGCGAGGGAATATCCGGACAGGCAGCCATGGAGAGGCATTTAATTCAGGCGCTCAATCTTGATGAATTGGATAATTCAGTGGCTTACGCCAATATCATGCGTGAAGAAGGCTTCGCCAGTTATTTCAGCATGCCCCTGATTGCGAAAGGCCAGGTTAAAGGAGTTCTGGATGTGTTTAACCGCAAGAGTTTTAATCCTGATCAGGATTGGTATAACTTTTTGGAAACATTGGGCAGTCAGGCAGCCATCGCCATCGATAACACAACCTTGCTGGAAGATCTTCAGCGAACGAATGCTGAATTAACCCTGGCTTATGATACGACTCTTGAAGGGTGGTCAAAAGCGCTGGATTTGCGCGACAAGGAAACTAAAGGCCATACCCAACGTGTGACTGATTTAACCATCCGGATCGCGCAGCATATTGGTATCCCGGATGAGGAAATTGTTAATATCCGACGAGGCGCCTTACTGCATGATATAGGAAAGATGGGGATTCCGGATAGTATTCTATTAAAACCCGGCCCCCTGGATGAGGAAGAATGGAAAATAATGAAAAACCATTCATCCCTTGCCTATAATCTACTGTACCCCATTTCCTATTTGCGCCCCGCGCTTGATGTTCCTTTATATCATCATGAAAAATATGACGGGAGCGGATATCCCAACGGGCTGAAAGGCGAGCAGATTCCTATCGCCGCCAGAATATTTGCAATCGTGGATGTATGGGATGCCCTGACCTCTGACCGGCCTTACCGAACTGCCTGGAGCAACAAGAAAGCGCTAAAATATATTAAACAGCAAGCGAATTCTCATTTTGATCCCAAGGTTGTGGAGATCTTCCTCAGCCTCATTCAAAATGAATTGATCAATGATAAAACCAACCTGGATTAGTCAATGAGCCTGCGAAAGAATACCATCCTGGTAATAGTAATTCTCCTCATCTTGACAATGACTGTTGGTTATATTTACACAAATACAGTTTTTATGAATGGGTATATTACTTTGGAGGCTCAGGAAATTGAATCGAATGTGCGCAGGATCCAATACTCACTTCAAAGCGAAATTGATGATCTGGATATATTGACCGATGACTGGGCAGCATGGGATGATACTTATTACTACATGCAGGACTACGATCAAAATTATATTGAATCGAACCTTATCGAAAGCACATTCAGTGGATTGGAACTGAATTTCGTCATATTCTTCGATAGTAAGGGAAACTCAGTCTATCAAAAGGGCTTCGATCTTGAAAAAAACCAAGAAATCCCTGTGGATGAGTCAATCATTCAATATATAAAGGATATACTTGAGAATTCAACGCTCATTAAATCTGGCCAATTCTTAAAAGGAACCTTTTCGAATAATGGTTTGCCAGTGATATTTTCAGCCCGACCGATCTTGAAAAGCACAGAAGAAGGCCCAAGTCACGGCACCCTGGTTTTTGTAAAGGTTATCAGCGGATCGCTTTTTGAGCATATTAGATCTTCCGTGGATTCCGAAGTTACCATTGGCTCTTACTCACCGAAAGAGATTGAGACTCTCTCAAAATCAACGCACGATCCGGTTTATTGGGTCAACCTTTCACAGCCTGACAATGCCCATTTTTATACACAAATAACCGATATCTATGGATTCCCGATTTTTATGATCAAGCAGACCCTGCAAAGAAATATTTACCAGCAAGGTCTCGCCAGCCAGAAAGAGTTTATGACTGCTTTGTTGATCGGCAGTATTGTGGCAGGTACGGTAGCGTTGATTGCGCTTGAATTTGGATTCCTCAGGCGAATTTTAAAAATATCAAATGCAGTAAAAATCTTCAGATTATCCCCACAAGAAAATAAAGCGATGATCCTTAAAGGCAGGGATGAGATCTCCAGTCTTTCTGTTGAGATGAATAATGCGTTTACGCAACTATCTCAAATTCAGAATGAATTAACGACCCATCTCGAATTTGAGAGGCTGCTTGTCGGGATCTCCACCGAATTCATAAATCTGCCTTTTGAAAGTATTGATGAGGGCATTTCACGTCTGCTACAAGTTGTCGGGGAATTTTCAAAAGCTGACCGTGGTTACGTCCAACTCTTTCGTCAGGGCGCCTCAAACATTATGGATGTAACCCATGAATGGTGCGCCGATGGAATTCCTTCAGTGAAAAATACTCGGCAAAATATTCAGGTCGATTTATCAAGCTGGTGGATCAAAACTTTGAAATCTGACAAGCCGATCCTGATCGATGATGTTGCCTTATTGTCAGAAGAAGAAAAAAGCGAAATGGATCTTTTGGGAAGCCAATCGATACAATCTCTCGCGGCAATACCTTTAATCGTCAGCGGTGAATTTGTAGGTATATTAGCTTATGACTTAATCAATAAAAAGACTGAGTGGCCTGAAAAAACAATCCTCTTGCTTCAGGTTATTAGTGCGGTAATCGCCAGTGTGATCGATCGCAAGCGGCATGAAAGCAGAATTTTGATCGACCAGAATAACTCGGCAACCTTAAATGAGATCACCCGGATGAGCATTGGAAAATCTACTCTTAATGCTACATGCAGGGAGATATCAAAACATTTAAATGGTCTGATCAATTCAGACCAGTCATATTTAATCTTCACTGAAGGTAAAGGATCAATTAATGCTTTTTCAAACGGTAGAAAAATAACCTTATCAGCATCTTTACACGAAATATATAAAGATCTTATTCAAAGTACGCAATCGGGGATCCTATTTACATCTGAGCAGGATCAAATTAAAACAAAAATTCCCAATAAATACCTGGGGAAATCTCATATCGCGCTTCCGTTATGCAGCGATCCATCAATCCCCGGAATAATCCTGCTCATTTTCAATCAACCACATTTATTCTCCCAAGAAGAAATTTCATTCTGTAATCAATTTTTTACACAAATATCGCTGACAATTTTAAAAACAAAAGCCCTTGAAGAAGCCCGCCAAAGATCAGAAGAATTAAGCGCACTCAGGGCTACGATCGCGGATATCACCTCAGAACTGGAACTTCAGAAACTTCTCCAGACACTTTTGGAACGTGCCATTAAATTGATGAAAGCAGACAGCGGAGATTTTTGCGTGGTAGATGAACAAACAGGAAATCTGAGAGTAGTGGCTTCAATAAATATTGATAAAGAATATGTTGGAACCATAATCCCCTTTGGTGAAGGCGCTTCAGGAAAGGTACTTGAAACAAGGGAAACCTTGTTGATCGATGATTATTCGAAGTGGCCGGGAAGGTTGAAAATCCTCAGCGATACTTCGCTGCGGGCAACTGTTCTTTTACCAATAACAAAAGGCGAAAATGTATTGGGGACACTTGGAATAGTTTATTCAGATCCCAATAAGCGATTTGCATCCGAAGATCTGCATATCCTTTCCCTTTTTGCCCAGCACGCATCTATTGCTATGGAAAACGCCCTGCTTTTTGAAAAAGTTCAGCAAATGGCACGTATTGATGAAGTAACCGGTCTGCTGAACCGAAGAGCATTCTGTGAGATGGGCGAATATGAAATCAACCGGGCGTTAAGGTTAATGCATCCCATCTCATTGGCAATGGTTGACCTGGATGATTTCAAACATATCAATGACCAATTCGGCCACCAAACAGGCGATGAAGTTCTCAGAGAAGTCGCCCAACTCTTTAGGGACAAACTACGAAATATTGATATCATCGGCCGTTACGGTGGTGATGAGATGATGATCTTGATGCCAGAGACAAATGAAGAAAATGCAATTCCAGCCATGGATCGCCTTCGGAAAATTCTGGATAATACTACTTTTTCAATAGGAGAAAATGATTTTCATATAACAGCAAGTTTTGGAATCACTTCTCATCAGCGAAATGCACCCCAGATCGATGTGATAATAGGTCAAGCAGATACCAGTTTATATACAGCCAAGAAAGATGGGAAGAATTGTGTCAGGCTATATGAAGGTCAGATAAATTAAAAGAGGCGCAAATGCTTGAAGAATTTAAGAAATTTGCCATGCGCGGAAATGTATTAGACCTTGCCATCGGCGTGATCATCGGCGGCGCATTTGGAAAGGTCGTGACATCGTTGGTTAATGACATCATAATGCCTCCGATCGGACTGGCACTGGGAAAGGTTGATTTTTCCAACCTCTTCATTAATTTGAGCGGTGGAAAATATGCCACATTGTCAGATGCCAAAAACGCTGGGGCAGTCTCATTAAATTATGGCGCCTTTCTGAATACTGTCATCGACTTCATCATTGTTGCTTTTGTGATCTTCATGCTCGTGCGGCAGATCAATAAACTCCAGAAACCTGTCGAACCTGCACCTGTAAATACCAAGGAATGCCCTTTCTGCGCCAGTACCATCGCGGTCAAGGCAACACGCTGCCCTCATTGCACATCACAGCTTTCATAAACCTGCCGGTTTATTGCCAATAGCATAAAATTCGTTCGCGTTTTGTGAAAGGATCATTTCTGCGAAATTCTGAGCCTGACACTCAGAGAAGTAACCTTTAGCAACCTTTTCTTCCAGAACATTTGCCACAACCTGGCGAGTGATTATGGCTTGTCCTAAAGCGCCCTCCACGATCGTGTAATCCCCTCCGAAAGCAAAGATCTTTGAGATCGGGATCACCTCAAGCCACTCGCTCAGTACGCGCACTGCCATCCAGGGAGAGATGATCGGCAGCCAGCACAGGTTGACGTAAACGTTGGAAGAATTCTTGGCAAGAACAGCCAATTCAGAAGGGTAGGGATAATCTGCTCAGAATTGAGATACATCGGCATGAGATATGTGAAATCGAGGTCGGTCTTATTTCTAACAGATTCGGAAATCAGATGTTCATGTGTGTCAGGCAGTTTTATCTGGTCTATTTATTCTTTCCGCAAAACCTATTGGGTATCTGTAAAGGCCATCATCCGGTGACAGCTGAATGATTTATCAATCCGAGTGTTCGTGTTGCTATAATATGAGTAGAATTGTCCATTTTATATTTCAAAATAGTCCATTGGAGGACCCAAGATTATGGAAAAAAGCGATTATCTGGAGCTTTACCGGCAAATGGTCTTGATCCGACGGTTGGAAGAGACGGCATCAGATCTTTACCAGAAAGGGGAGATCGGCGGTTTTCTGCATCTTTATATCGGGCAGGAAGCGGTCAGTACAGGGATCATTGCGGCACGCCAGCCGCAGGATCATGTCATCACTGCCTACCGCGACCATGGTGTGGCAATCAATGCCGGCATCCCCTGCAAAGTAGTGATGGCAGAACTGCTGGGGAAAGCTGCTGGTTGCTCAGGTGGAAAAGGTGGATCTATGCACATGGCCAATGTGGAAAAACATTTCTGGGGTGGTCATGCCATTGTAGGTGCGCACTTGCCGATCGCGACTGGTCTGGCGCTGGCGGACCACATGGAAAAACGCAATGCGGTTACGATCTGCATGTTTGGTGAAGGTGCGACGAATATAGGGTTTTTCCACGAGGCGATTAACATGGCCAAGACCTGGGATCTGCCAGTTTTATGGGTTTGTGAAAATAACCGCTATGGCATGGGCACTTCACCTGAGCGCGCCTCGGCAGTATCAGAGATAATCCAGAAAGCCTGCGGCTATGGTATGCCTGCCTATGATGTGGATGGGATGGATGTGATCGCAGTTAAAAACATGGTTTCTGAACGCCTGGATGAGATCCGGGCAGGCAATGGCCCGCAATTTCTGGAAATTTGTACATATCGTTTTCGAGGCCATTCCATGGGTGATCCCGAACGTTACCGAACAAAAGAAGAAGTCCTGAAATTTATTAAAAAAGGACCAATCGACAATTACCGGAAATTTCTTCTGGCTGAAGTTATTAGTGATGAAGCAAGCCTGATCGCGATAGAAAAGCAGGCTGCTGAAGAGGTTGTGGACAGCGTCAAATTCGCGCACGAAAACCCTGAACCAACCGATGAAGCGCTGTATGAGAATATCTATGTCGAAGATTTGGAGCGAGGGTAATTATGTCGATCATAACTATGCGTGAAGCCATCTCCCAGGCGTTATGGGAAGAAATGGAACGTGATCACAAAGTGTTTATCCTGGGTGAGGAGGTCGGAGTCTGGGGCGGCACATATGCTGTTACCAAAGGCTTTCTGGATCATTTTGGCGCTGAACGCGTACGCGATACACCTATCTCTGAAGCCGCTATCATTGGAGCCGCAATCGGTTCAGCATTAAATGGCATGCGGCCTGTGGCTGAATTGATGACGATCAATTTTGCCTTCGTAGCGATGGACCATATCGTCAATGAGACAGCCAAACTGCATTACATGTTCAATGGCCAGTTTCGCCTTCCCCTTGTGATCAGGGCGCCCAGCGGCGGTGGCCGTCAGCTGGCTGCGACTCATTCCCAAACGCCGGATGCTATCTTTGCGCATTTCCCCGGCTTGAAAGTAGTCGCTTCCGGCACGCCTGAAGACGCCAAAGGATTGCTGAAATCTGCCATCCGCAGTGAGGACCCGGTTCTTTACATTGAGAATGCGACAGTATACCAGCAGCGCGGGGAAGTTCCGCAAGGCGAATTCACGATACCGATCG
>CAZBNE010000091.1:0-8292 GCA_964493155.1 uncultured Pelolinea sp. | reverse complement strand
AAAGGTCCGCAGGCGTCAGAAGTCATCATTCTCTAATCGAGAACCATACTTCAAGTAAATACAAAGAGCAGCTTCACAGCTGCTCTTATATCTTTTAACTGATCGGCAACAGAATCTGCAATGATGTTGTGCAAGATGGCGAGACAAGGCTGACGAGCCTTTCAATATCTTGAAAATGGCCGATTATATCAGCGCGGTTGACTCCTGCTGGGGCGTATACAGTGATCAATAATTCTGAAGTGGAAGGAGTGACTCGCGTCCGCAAATCCGGGCCATAGAGTATGCTTGATATCACACCGCTCTGATCGCTGATCATCATGTCTTTTTGTTTTAAACGTTTTTCTCCTCCGGTAAGTGAAGTATATATTTCATCCCCTGTTGAAATCCCGATTGATAAAGGAAAAGATACTGTTTCAAGATCATGAAATGCAGTCAGCAGCATATTCTTCAGTTCCACGGCGTAAATCGCTTCGACCAAAGGTGAGACGGAAGGAAGAGGGCGATTATCAAATATTACAGATCTCAACTGGCCGAGTACGTGATAGCTTTTGTCGAATTTTTTGTAATATTTTGAATACGCCTGGATAACCGGGTGCTCTTTAAGCGAGTTTATGTCTTGAAATTGTTTTCGCAACCCAAGGACGATTTCTCGTTTAGTGGTTTCAAAACCTGGGATCAGTGAAAGGGCATCAACATTGTTGATTACAAGAATTCCAACAGACGCGCCCGAATAAATTTCTGAGAAGTCTGGTGAAATGTTTATTTGATAGCAGGATTTAGCAATGGTCATTTTTATTTTGTCGTATCAAAGTATTTGTGGTCTCATCAGTCAGTTGTGGATTGAAAAATGTGCAATGACGGATACTTTTCGAATTATTAGAAATTGATAAGAAAATAAAAACTACAACATCGTAACTAATCATATGCTATATTGTTAATATATATATCATAAAGAAAGGAGGATATTGCAATGAAACTCTCAACCCCGACGATGATAGTATTCTGGATCGCGACTGTTTTGGCAGTTTTGGGTTTGCTTAGCCAGTTTGGAGTTTTCAGCTTTGCGCCTGCATTTTGGCTTGCATTTGTAGGTTTTGCTCTCCTTTGGCTTGGCAATGTACTCAAGGGATTCTAATATTATCATTCATCAGTAATAAAAATAAAATCCCGGTTGAAAAATCGGGATTTTATTTTTCCATTTCTTTGCGAATTAGTATCTAATCGATAGCAAACCAGTACATTCCGGCAGGATGGTCCAGCGGTTTTTCCTGACCTTGGCGGCATATTCTTCGCCAAAAAAGAATCCGGATAGTTCCAGTGCCTCATCAAAGGATGAAAACCGAAAATCGGTCCGAAACCAGGATGAGGAAAAACCCTTCTGCTTAAGATAATCAAAATAAGCGTTCAAGTGCGGGGGTGGATTGGGAGTCTCAAAACCCGTTCCAAAGTTTTCAAGCACGATCAGCATGCCGCCGGGTTTGAGCAGGCGCCTGGCTTCAGCCAGTCCTTTATCGACCTCGCTTTGCCAATTTACTCCGCCCCAGACTGCCAGATAGCAGAGACTCCAACCGGCGATCACCAAATCCGCTGAGTGGGGTACGAAGGGCATGATACGCATATCCGCGACGCATAGTAACGCGTTGGGGGATTTCTTTTCTTCCAAAGCTTCTTTCGCCTGCGCAAGCATAGGATACGAAGCATCGCAGGCTGCCAGGCTGCAGGCGTTATCCGCGAGAAAACGGCTCAGGCGTCCAGTGCCAGCCCCGAGTTCGATGATGTTCAAGCCTTTGATGGGGATAATTTTGTTGATCTCTCCGGGAATATTATTTTGATAATCCTCACGCAGGATAAGCCGTTCATATTGGTCTGCATGGGATTGGTAAACTTCTTTTTCGGTTGGCATTGAACGATTTTACTATGATTGCGAAATTAGGATTAAATTTTCTGCATTATTTTTGATACGATTTCTTCCGGCGGCAAGGCAATATCGATAACCAGGGCATCTTCTGGCTCTTCCAATGCTTCAAATTGGCTTTGGAGCATAATGGGCTTCATGTAATGCTGACGCTTTTGCATGCGCTGCCAGATGAGGTCATAATCCCCCTTGAGAAAAACAAAGTGAAACCTCTTTAATCCTGCAGTCAGGGTCTGACGATATTTTTCTTTTAATGCAGAACAGGCTATTACCGTAGATAGGTTTTGATTGCTGAGGTTGGTTAAAAGGTCGCGCAACGTCTCAAGCCAGGGCTGCCGATCGGCATCGGTTAAAGGAATACAGCTGGACATTTTAAGGGTATCCACTTTGGAATGATAATTGTCACTTTCAATAAAGATCCAATTCAGGTCTTCAGCCAGGTGGGATGCGATGGTTGTCTTTCTGCAACCTGAAACACCCATCATGTTGATGGTATTTTGTTAGGATTTACCGTTTAATGACTTTATTGTAATTAAATGGCTATCTACTACGCTTGAACTATCAACCATTTAGCAAAACTTGAATGTGTCTTATCGTAAAAAAATTTAGTATTAGATATTACTTAAGAAATTACAAAACCAACACCTACCAAGCCTGATCCGGTGTGAACTGATAATCCAGGATTCAATTCCACAGTGAGGATTTCTTCCGGGCAATCAAGTTTTTCCCGCAGAAGGGATTCCATTTCATGGGCGTCATCCAGGGCTGAAACGTGCAGAACAACCAATTTTTCAATATGAGATCTGGAAGCGTCAGTCTTTGTTAGTTCAATCACGCGTTCCCAGGCTTTATGCCTGGTACGAACTTTTTCAAGCATATCCAGTTTTCCATTCTGAACGGAAAGAATGGGTTTGATGTCCAGCAAGCCAGCCATGCCAGCTGTGACATGGCTAACCCGCCCGCTCATGGAAAGGTATTTAAGGGTTGCCAACGCGCCATAAATAAAGGACCGTTCCCGAATGCTTTCGGCAATTTCAATAATCTCGGGGACGGATGCGCTTCTGGTCGCGGCTTCAGAGGCAGCGATGGCCATAAATCCCTGGGCAACCGACAGTGTTTTAGTATCAATGACTGTGATTTTACGATCCGGAAGGATATCTCTGGCAGCCATCTGAGCTGCCTCAAAGGTTGCGCTCATGGCACTGCTGATGCAAAAACAAACCAGTTCTTCGGAACCATCCTTTTCAAATGCTTTCAGAAATGTATCAGAAAAATCTCCAGGTGTAGGGGCTGACGTGGTTGGAAGACGGCCTTCTTTATCAGCGTACTCAAAAAGCGTCTTGTTTGATAGGGTTAGATCGGTTTCATTACGTTCTTCACCGAAGTTGATCGAGATTGGCACCTGTAGAATCCCGAATTTTTGAGCCAGTGAGACAGGCATGCTGCTGTCAGTGTCTGTTACGATCGAAATCTTGGTCATGATAAGTCCTCTTCATCTAATAATAAATTAGAATCGAAGTATCTTAACATAAAAAATAAAGAAAACAGCAGGTCTTCTTAAGGTATGGTTCCAATATTTATGTTGCCAAATTACGATTAACTGCTTTTTCGGGAGGCTACCGCAAGGCGCAATTCTTCATGAGATTCCGCATATTCAACAAGTGGTTTTCCCTGAATGACAGCTTGCCAGGCCTGATGCAGACTGCGGGCGCCGCCTTGGGGTCCAAGCGGATGCTCAAAGACACCCCGGCCGGGAACGATGGCGAAATCAACAGTTCCGAGTAAAGAATATAGTTCAGGCAGCGAACCAGCCCATTGGCTGCCCGCGGGTATGGGCAGCGAGGGCTTGAGATCACCAAGCGGCTCAAGGCAAGCTTGGGTGTTTGCCAGCACGTCCTCTTTTGATGATTTCATGCGCGCGTCAAATCCTGAAAAAAGGATGGCATCAAATCCGGCCATACGTTGTAATTTAATGAAAACCTTTTCGCGGATGCCATGAAAGGGAATCTGGGTCATCGCGCCGTAAAGGTCAAAATGGGAAACCAGAGGAACAGTGGCGCTTTTACGCAAAGCACGTACTGCGCTGAGCCCGGTGGTCATGCTGTTAAGCATCACGGCATTGGCGCCATTCGCAACAGCCAGATCATGCAAGACCTTTAATCGGTCTACCTCAGCGGTTATATTAGCCTGAAACATTTTGATTTTTCCAGTCTCCTCTTCCGCTTTATGACGGAGATTGCCAAGCAGCCTTGAGCGTTCTGCCAACGGCGACCAATAAGCGTCAGCGACCAGTTCATCATCCATGGCAACATCCAGCCCGCCAAGCCAGGCTTCGTAGGCAAGCTGGGCATAGTCTTCAGGTTTTAAGCCGATGTTGGGTTTGATCACGCCAAAAAAGAACGGTCGTTCATGAACATCTAAAAGTTCCCGCAAACCCTGTACACCGAACTGCGGACCCTGAAAAGACGAGAGAAAATTCTTTGGGAAATGGATATCCAGCCAGCGAATAGCACAGATTCCCGGGGCATGCATGACACCTTCTCCGCAAAATGCAGTCAGTAGATTGGGAATTTCAGTCCCAAAATTCATGAACGGGTAGGCAATCTTTACCTCGCAGGCATGAACCGGGCCGCTTTTCCACCCCATGTGTGCGGCAAGGAAGGGGCTGCTGGGCTGGTCGATCAAATGAATATTGGTGAGGGCGACCACTTTGGCGCCGAATTCCGGCCTAAAATCTTCTTCCACGCCAACCCGATGCCACTGAATGGTTGACATTTCTTCACTTAAATGAGCTGCGGTTTCATAAGGTTCGATCAGCGATTCAAAATAATAATCAACCAGGATGTATTTTTCTTTATTCAGATCCGATAGATTGGCGAAGAATCCCTGCATATCTTTTTTATTCATAAATCTTTGCTCCTATAATAAATAATTTTAGTATTCAGGGATCATTTCGCCTGAAACAACCGCCTGCTGGATGGACTGGATAACCACGGGATCGATCAATTTTTGGACCAGGGCGCGCGTGGCATCATCATTAACACGAGTTACAAGTGCTGCTTTGGTGTTCCGCCCACTTACGATTTCATTGGTTTTTGCTGATAAAGGGCTCATTGCGATCGAGCTTCCAAGTTGGCTCTCCATATCTTCCTCAGTCCAGATCGCCATATCTACTTTTTTTTCAAACAGATAATGGCGGATACTCATAAAGGTGGTCTTGTGAATATCAATAGGCTGTCCTTTAAACTCGATATTTGAAAGCTGGGCCTGATCAAAAGAATCCGGGTCGATGGCAACTTTCATCCGCTGACCGCTTTGAATGTCCTTCCTGAAAAACACCTGATGAGATTTAACAAAACTACCAGGTAACAAAGTGGCGGCGATCTCTTCAGTAGGCGTACGCAATCCTTCTGCAGCAAATTGTGAAACAATGGCAATATGGCAGCGGTTTTCCCGTAATGCGTTCAGACGGGTGCGTGATCCGCGTACGAAAATGAAATAGGTTTCTATGTCTGCATCATTAAGAACTATCTTGAGGGCAGAGGCCAGACCTTCATAGCGACGGTTGGATGGCAAGGTATGAGCGATGACCAGAGGCTGGTTTACGACGGCTGCCCACAGTTTACCTACTGATTGGCGGATCAGAAAAGAACCCAACTGGCCACGACGTTCAATCTCAATCGCCCCAAGATTTTCAAGGCGGGTAATGCTTTCAGAGATCAAACCGATGCTGGCATTCATTGCAGCAGCCAGGTCTCTGATGCTTTCTATATTGATCCCTGGTTCCAGAGTAAGGAAATAACCGGCAAGCCGGCGATTGACCTCTTCTCTTTTCATGAAGACTTTATCTGTTGGCATCTTTTACCTTGACAGAATTATACTTTGGGTAGATAATGTTCACAAATTATGAACAAAGCAAGTATACCTTAATATTGTTTTTCAATCAGAGTAATTTTTAAAAAAACAGGAGGAACCATGTCAATCGTAAATGCGCGTGAAATCTTGATAGATGCCAGCCGCAAGAAATTTGCCGTTGGTGCGTTTAATGTCACCAACATTATCCAGCTTGAAGCGGTGGTTGAGGCGCACGTGGAGGCGAAAGCACCGCTTATTATTCAAACCTCGGTATCACCAGCCAAATTTCTGGGGCAGGATGTGATTGTAGCGGTATACCGCTCGATCGCAGGAAAAAGCGATATTCCAATCTGTTTACATCTGGATCACTGCACAGATGTTGAGTTTTGCAAATCCTGTGCGGATGCCGGCTGGACCAATATCATGATCGATGCCTCCAAGCAACCCTTCGATGAGAATGTCCGCCAGACTCGCGAGGTGGTCGATTATTCTCATTCAATCGGCGACATCACCGTTGAAGGTGAGCTGGGTACAGTTTCAGGTGTTGAAGATCAGATCAAAGTTGCTGAAGACGAATCTCAGCTATGCAACCCAGACCAGGTCCTGCGTTTTGTAGAAGAATCCGGGGTTGACCTGCTCGCGCCAGCGATTGGTACCGCGCACGGCGTTTACAAGACCAAGAATCCAAAAATTGATTTTGAGCGCATGGGTAAGATCTTCCATCTGCTCAATGGTGACAAGATCCGTACGCCACTTGTGGTGCATGGCGGAACAGGTCTGCCTGCGGATTACGTATCCCGGCTGATTGCCGAGGGCGGTTCCAAATTTAATGTTTCCACTGAACTGAAACGTACCTGGATCGACGCGGTTTATGAATATATTTCTGCCAACCGTGAAGAATATGATCCCGGCAAGCTTGACAAGCATGCCAAGAATGCCATCAAAACCAAAGTTACTGAATGGATCGGCATGCTCGGCAGCGCTGGAAAGGCGTAAAGAGTAAATATATATTACAAGGAGAGACCATGGCCAAGATAAAAGGATTTTTCTTTGATCAGGACGGCGTTATCATCGATACGGAAAAGGACGGACACCGTGTTGCTTTCAACCAAACCTTTAAAAAATTTGGTTTTAATTTTGAGTGGACGGTGGATGAATACCATGACCTGCTGCAGATCGGCGGAGGCAAGGAGCGCATGAAGCACTACCTGCATACCAAAGGTTTCGGCCGCGAAGTTAAACCGGATGAGGAAGAAGCGTTGATCAAATCGCTGCACCTTGCCAAAACTGATGCTTTTATTCAACTGATCGAGAGCAAGCAGTTACCACTCCGCCCCGGAATTCACCGTATGATGAAGGAAATTAATCATGGCGGATATGTGCTAGGCGTATGTACTACCTCCGACCAGCGGGCAGCACAGGCAGTTGCGGGGGTGGTACTGAGTGACATCAAATTCAATTTTGTCCTGGCTGGTGATATTGTCTCCAAAAAGAAACCTGATCCAGAGATCTATCATCTAGCTCTGGAAAGGTCAGGCTTAAAGGCTGATGAGTGTATTGTGTTTGAAGATTCTCAAAATGGTGTTGCGGCAGCCAAAGCCGCGGATATGCATGTAGTGGCGACCACCAATTTTTATACTGAGAATGAAGATCTGAGCAAGGCGGATATCATTGTCACCTGCCTGGGAGACAGGGATGGCGAATTGGGTGTATTGAAGGCGGGAGGCAAGGGAATAACTTTTGATGGTGTTCTGACTGCCGCTCAGTTGGTCAATTATTTTGAAGGCTAAATGACACAGAACAAAATCACTGAAAGGTAGCAAATTAATGGATAGTATTTTATTGAAGCAGATGTATGAAACCGCACTGACCATCCGGCGCTTTGAAGAAGCGGCGATTGAACAATACCGGCAGGGTAATATTTACGGATATCTGCACCCTTATCTAGGAGAAGAGGCGATCGCGACGGGCGCCATTGCAGCCATTAATGTTGATGATTATATCGCCAGTACCCACCGTGGACATGGGCATGCGATTGCCAAGGGGCATGATGTCAGGTTGATGATGGCTGAATTGTTAGGAAAAGAGACTGGTTACTGCAAGGGGCGGGGGGGCTCAATGCATGTAGCCAACCTGAAGCAGTTCAATCTTGGTGCCAATGGCATTGTGGGCGGCGGTATTCCTCTGGCGACCGGTGCCGGTATGGCGATCAAACAGAAGAAAACCAGCCAGGTGGTGCTATGCTTTTTCAGCGACGGGGCTGTGAACAACGGTGTCTTCCATGAATCGATCAACCTGGCAGCAATCTACCATCTACCGGTTATCTACATTATTGAAAATAACCATTATGCTGCGACTGCGCCTGTTGAAAAAATGAATTTGGTTAAGGACCTGTCAACTCATGCCTTAGGTTATGGCATTCCCGGCTTGTCAGTTGATGGTAATGATGCTGTAAGGGTGTATGAAGCGCTGATCGAACCTGTGCAAAGGGCAAGAGCAGGATCTGGTCCTTCACTGATCGA
>CAZBNE010000090.1:0-8423 GCA_964493155.1 uncultured Pelolinea sp. | reverse complement strand
GACGAGTCGCGATACGACCTTTGTAAAGGTGCTCTTCAACCAAAAAATGAACATCCTCCGGCTTCACCGGGCCGTATATTGTTGCTTCAGGATAAACGATCACCAAAGGCGAAGCATCATTACGGCCGATATCTGAAACCATGGAGAGAGAAATCTCATCTTCGAGCTTAAAGGCTTTGATTTCTTCAGACAAGCGCGCAAAAACTTTATCAGCACCTTTTTCAATACTCTGAGGGTCATTGGAGACTAGAACCATCGAACGTTTGATCTTCATCGTTATCTCCTTTACTCATACTTTCCAAAGATACTTGAAATCTGGTCCGGACGTAAATTGCCATAGATGTCATCATCTATCATCATCACTGGACCTACTGCGCATATTCCCAGACAGCTTGTGGTTATCAAGGTCCACTTGCTATCAGCACTGGTTTCACCTGGTTTAATTTTCAATTCTTCTTGAATCGCTTTCCACACTTCACGCCCGCCAGCGACATGGCAGGGGGCGCTTTCACAGAATTTAATCACATGTCTGCCAGTCTCTTTTGTCAGAATTAGCTGGTAAAAGCTGGCAACGGAGTGTATTTTGCTCTTGGGTAGATGCATGCGGTTGCTGATCTGTTCAATAGCTTCCGGTGAAATATGTCCCAATTCTGAGCTAATCTTTATCAGAATTGGGATTAATTCATCTTTATTTTTTTGAAACTCATCGATCACATTATCGATCTTTTGCACCCAATCAGTAGTACTCTTTGTATTCACTTTCATGTAACTTCCTCCTTGATCAAACTTATTTTGATGGAGAATATTTACAGATCGAGAGAATCACTTGACGAGCACAGCATTGTAATTGCACACCTGTTTGCAGATCCCGCAACGAATGCAGATATCTGGGTTTATGACATGCGTTTTCTTTAATTCACCTGAAATGCAGTTCATCGGGCAGTTGCGGGCGCAAAGCGTGCAGCCGACGCATTTTTCAGCATCGATTTCGTAAGAGATCAGCGCTCGGCATACTTTTGCAGGGCATTCCTTATTAAAGATGTGAGCTTCATATTCATTACGGAAGTGTTTTAGGGTGCTGACAACTGGATTTGGTGCACCTTTTCCCAAACCACATAGGCTATCCTGGCTGATCTCCCGGCTCAATTGTTCCAGAAGATCGATATCTTCCGGGACACCTTTGCCTTTACAGATCCGGGTCAAGATCTCAAGCATGCGCCTGGTGCCAACACGGCAGGGAATACATTTACCGCAGCTTTCATCCTGAATGAATTCAACAAAAAAGCGGGCAATGTCGACCATGCACGTACCTTCATCCATGACGACCATGCCACCTGAACCCATGATTGAGCCAGCTTTGGTCAGTGTTTCATAATCAACTGGCAGGTCCAGAAATTCTTCTGTTAGGCAGCCGCCCATCGGACCGCCTGTTTGGACAGCTTTAAAACCCGCATCATTCTTAATACCGCCCCCAACATCATAGATGATCTCACGCAAAGTGATGCCAAATGGTACTTCAATCAATCCTGTTTTCTTAACATCACCTGCCAGGGCGAAAGTTTTGGTACCCTTACTTTTTTCTGTACCCATGGAAGCAAACCATTGCGGCCCGTTAAGAATGATCTGGGGAATGTTCGCATATGTTTCAACATTGTTGATATTCGTTGGTTTGCCAAATAAGCCTTTGACAGCTGGGAAGGGAGGACGCGGGCGTGGTTCGCCACGTTTACCTTCGATGGAAGCGATCAAAGCAGTTTCTTCACCGCAAACAAAGGCGCCAGCTCCCTGCCTGATTTCAAGGTCAAAGGAAAAATCAGTACCAAAAATATGTTCTCCAAGGAGTCCGTATTCTCGAGCCTGTTTAATGGCGATTTCGAGGGTTCGGACGGCAATGGGATACTCAGCACGGCAATAAACGAAACCTCGTTGAGCACCAATGGCATAGGCTGCGATGATCATTCCTTCAACCACTGAATGCGGATCGCCCTCCAATACTGAGCGGTTCATAAAAGCTCCCGGATCACCTTCATCTGCATTGCAGACGATGTAGCGAATATCGCCAATGGCATCGCGTGTGAACGACCATTTCAAGCCTGTCAAGAATCCAGCGCCACCGCGTCCGCGTAAACCAGATTCTTTTACCAACTGGATAACATCATCAGGTGATAATTCAGTAAAGACCTTGGCAAGAGCAGCATATCCATTTTCTGCTATGTATTCTTCAATATTTTCTGGATTGATCTTGCCGCAATTTCGCAAAACAACGCGCACCTCTTTGGCGGTGGGCTCCCTTAATTCCTGCGCTTCTTCCTTTTTGGGAGGAGCAAGCAGTTTGTTTACCGGGCGGCCTTTAAGGAACTGTTCTTCAACCAAAAAAGGGATATCTTCTACTGTTAAGCCAACATAGTGATACCCTTCAGGATAGACCAGGATCTCCGGCCCTTTATCGCAATCCCCAATGCGGGGAGTATCCATGACTTTTACTTCTTCTGCTAATCCTTTTTTATCAAGTTCCGCCAGAAGAGTATCGAGAATTTTTCCCGAACCTTTCCCGATGCACTCGGGATCATTACATACCAATACATTCGATCGAAAATATGCCATCTCTACCTAGTTAAAAATGAATTTGATTTATCCCTGTATCGGGATTACATGACCTTCAACGACTTCGCCTTTTTCCACATGGTTTTCCATGATGGTTTTTGCCACCTCGGGTGATACTTTACCGTAGGTTACTTTTTCTTTTTCACTCATCACAACTTGCAGAATTGGTTCCTGTTCACACAAGCCGATGCAACCGGTTTGGGTTACCACAATATTGGGCAAATTCTTTGCTTCAATATATTCCAGAACTGCTTTCATGGTCTCGCGAGCACCAGCTGCAATGCCGCAGGTTCCCATACCGACGATTACTTGTGTCGCGCCTGAGGTTTCAGTAACTTTCCGTTTTGCCAGTGCTTCCTCGCGTATCTTCTTAAGGTCATCCAAACTTTTTATTGCGTTCATTTTTTCTCCTGAAAACTGATTTGATTATGATTTTTAATTAGTAACCGAGTCAAATCCGTTTGCGATTTCATTTTTCAAATATCCGATCACCTGTGGGTCGGAGAGCGGTATTCCATTCAGGACTTCTTTGATGGGTTGATCATCCAGCCTGTATATTTTTTGATTCACTGAATAGTCCAGTACCCAATGGATTTTGGGATAACCAATCAGTAAGTTAAGCCAGGTGCCTTTCAAGTCTCCCAAAGGCATTCGATCAATATGGCTATGCCTGAAATGCACCTCGACCTCAGTGCCAGTACCGATTTCTGATCTGATCTCAAACCTGCCTTCGCATGCTTCGGCTGCAGCCTTCAAGAACGGTATTCCAAGCCCGACTTTTCGTGTTGTTCGGGAAGTTATAAAAGGATCCGCGAGATTTTTCATCTTTTCGGAGCTCATTCCCTTACCGTTGTCAGTGATCTTGATGATCAACTCATCCTTATTAAGGTTCTCATGTACCAATATCTCGATCTTTGATGCGCCGGCATTGACGCTATTTTCTGCAATATCGAGAATATGCAGAGAAAGTTCTCTCAAAATTATCCTTCTTTATCCTGCCGTTCGATCGTACGGATAATGCTGGCCATTTTGCCGGGTTGGACTCGGCCATGAATAACCTCATCCACCACAACTACCGGCGCCTGGCTGCATGCGCCCACACAGCGGCAATCTTCCATGGTGATATTGCCATCCGCGGTAGTTTGGCCCATTTCAATGCCAATTAATTGCTTGGCTTTATCGATCAATTGTTCAGCGCCACCTACGTAGCAGGCTGTGCCGATACAGAATTTGACGGTATGTTTGCCGCGCGGCTGCGTTGTGTAGAATGAATAAAAGGAGATCACTCCGTGAACTTTGCTGACAGGTACTTTCAGATAATTGGCGATAAATAACTGGATCGGCTCGGAAACAAATCCGATCCTAGCCTGAACATCATTTAGAATCACCATCAAACTGCCGGGCTTGTGCTTGTGTTCTTCGAGAATCTGAACAAGTTTTTCAGCCAGTTCCGTGTTTTGTGCAGGGTCGATCAGCGTGTTAAGTTGTTTGTTTTGTGTCATTTGGATTACCAAGAGTTGGATTTTCTTAAAACCACGTGATTTTACCATAAGTTAGGTTCTCAATGATAATAATGCGAATAAATATGACGAAAATTGCCTAAAAAAGAATAAATGTCAGGTAGATTCTCGCAGGTTCTTATACGATCGGCCAGATTGGCCTTTTAATGCCAATAAAATCTCTCGAATCGTTGGTTCCAATATCGTAAATTGATTCCACCCCTTTATATCCTCCAGTGTGTGTGCGTCTCCTCCCTGTAGCAAGCAATAATTGCTGAGCTGGGGATACTGGTCAATCACCTGTAAATATGATAAATGGCGGGAAATCTCGAGCACTTGCAGATCGAAATCAGTGGGTACCATTCCCAATACAGGCAGCAAACCAAATGCTGTTCGATTTATATGAGCCGGAATCAATAATCCGCTGCAGGCATTTACTTCCTGCCAAGCTTCTTTTAGGGAAAGAGAAGATGAGGTAATTAATAAACGCTCTTCCCGCCTGATGAATTCTCCAGTTGCGTTGACAACGAATTGTTCTCCAAAGAATTCCGCGTTATTTTTAATATTTGGAAATGAACTTTTGATATTCGCATAAAAAATGGATGCCATATCCAGTGAATCGAATAGGCACAAGCTGTGAATTTCTTCCCGAGATTGCAGTTCAATTCCCGGCATAACCTTGATATTCGTCCCCAATGCAGCCTGAATAACCGCATCGACGTTGTCTATGGTGTTATGGTCAGTAACGGCTATCAGATTGATCTTTTTTGAAAGCGCCTCTTCGATAATAAGCGGCGGTATCATTTCTACCGCCGCACAGGGAGAAAGAACTGTGTGCAGATGGAGCTCAGCGCTAAAAGTCTTGAAATCTTGTTGTGGACCGGCCACGAATATGTTCGTTATTGATCTCTAAGGCCCAATTCCCAGAGCCTGCCGACAACATAAAATGAATTTTTTTCCGTCGTAAGTAATGTGATACCTTCTTCATTTGCTTTCTTTATTGTATCCTCATCTGGTTTTGCCCCTTCAGAAATGATCACTGCAGCGATATCCAGCAGGCAAGCTACCGCCACGATATTGTTATGCGCCTGGAGCGTGACCCAGATACTTTTGTTTTTTGCGCCAGTCATAACACAGCTGAGCATATCGGAAACGTATCCATGTGTCGGGTTAACTGTCTTAAATTCTCTTCCTTCCGAAAGAACCTTAAGATCAAGATCTTTAATGATTTGATTAAGCGTCATTTTCGTCCTCCTTCGTATTTGAATGCCCATCTCCCATAATATCTTCGCCTTTTAGGAAGAATTTCAGAGTCAGATGTGTGCCCTTTCCGATATCAGATTTCAAATTCATCTCATCCACACAACGCGAAATATTATAAAGGCCCATCCCGGCTCCGAATCCAAGTTCGCGGATCTCTTCAGTGGCTGTTGAATAACCGGGCTGAACGGCAAGTTTGACATCCTTGATACCAGGACCATCATCCCAGATATAGGCAGAAATTTGATTGGGCTCGATCTCGACATGGATTGATCCGCCGTTAGTGGTATGGATGATCAGGTTCATCTCTGCTTCATAGATTGCGATCCCGACCCTACGCGCAAGCTGCGGATTTGCACCCAGCCTCACCAATGCCCGCTTAATATTGCTTGATGCCGCGCCGCCTTCTGTAAAATTAAATCTCTGGATATCATAACGAAGGATGAGACTGGTCCGTGAGGACTCGATATCTTCAAACAAGTGGGAAGCGCGGTATTTACGAACCTCTTCTTCCTGATACTCATGTTCGAGAGCCCTGAGTACGCCTGTGGTCACATCCCCTTTGGTAATTATCCCTGCCAATTCCCCTTTTTCGTTGATTACAGGCAGGCGTCCCAATTTTGTTTTCGCAAACAGTTTGAGCGCTTCAGTCAGGTGATCAAAAGCATTGACTGTAATGAGATCATGCGTCATATACTCCTGAACGCATTTATCAATATCTTGATTGGCAAGGCATTTGATCAGGTCTTCAGTACTGACCAGGCCGATCAGGTTTTTGGAATCATCCACAATGGGAATTCCTGAAATCCGATATTCCCGCAGTGCAACCATGACGTTGCGCATCGTATCCTGAGGCCGCAGCGTTTTAACCCCATGGGTCATCACGTCCGATATTTTTAGGATATACGCGAGTTCTTCAACACGCGTGATACTACCAGCCAGTTCATCAGTGATGACCTTGCCTTTAAAACGAAGGTGCTGTTTTTCAGGTGGTGTATCTGGCATTTAAATTAATTGGTAATAGGTCGCTCCAAACTGGGTAAGCCTGCCAAATATAAGCGGCCGGATAATTCAAACATCCCAAAAGGTGAGGTTATTAAAGGAATACCTTCCATATCGGCAAGTTCAATAGTCTCTTCAGGCGGTTTTTTACCGCGCACAAAAACAATAGCCGCCACATCAGACATTTGTGCGGTTCGAACCACTTGAGGGTTGCATAGACCCGTGAGAAGAACAGCATCCGGTTGAATTGATGCGAGTACATCGCTCATCAAGTCAGCCCCGCAGCCGCCTTTTATTTCCCTGGAAAGATCCGCTGAAGTTGTTAATAGTTCGCCATCGATGTATTCAAGAAGGTTTTTTATGTTCATATCATCCAATTTTTAAAATTATGAATTTCCTTAAAAATATCATAAGTAATTATATGTTAAAATTTTTGGATTCTGGAAAAAGTATATGAAAAATATCATTCAATCTGTAAAAGGAACTAGAGAATTCTATCCTTACGATATGGCAATCAGGTCATGGCTTTACGCGCAAATCCGTGCAGTCTCGGAATCATTTGGGTATCAGGAATATGACGGACCATTTCTGGAAAGCATTGATCTATATGCAGCGAAATCAGGAGAAGAGCTGGTTAAAGAGCAATCTTTCGTTTTTCCAGATCGCGGTGGTAATTTGATCACTTTACGCCCCGAATTGACGCCCAGTTTGGCTAGAATGGTGGCACAAAGGCAAAATGAACTCATTTATCCCCTACGCTGGTGGTCATTTGGTCCTTTCTGGCGCTATGAAAAACCGCAAAAAGGCCGCTCTCGTGAGTTCTTCCAATGGAATATTGACCTGATCGGTGTCAATTCTCCTGAATCTGACGCAGAGCTTGTAGCGATTTGCGCGGAATTTCTTAGATCCGTGGGCTTAACTTCAAGCGAAGTAAAAATCCTGGTGAATGACCGGCGTCTGGTCGATGCTCAATTAGCTCAAATCGGCATTAGCCAGGATAAAAAAGCGGAAGTGCTCGGCTTAATTGACCGTAAAGACAAGATGAGGTCTTCTGAATGGGAAGCCTATGTACTGGAAAAAGGCCTGACAACGCCACAAAAAGACAGGCTGCTTAGAATCCTGGAGAATAAACAAGCCGCGGATACATCTCAAGACCTGATCTGTTTTTTTCAGGCTCTCGAAGCGCTTGGCGTCAGGGAATATGTTGAATTTGATCCGCGAGTGGTGCGCGGGTTGGATTACTACACCGGGATTGTGTTTGAAGCCCGGGATATCGGCGAGAACGCCAGGGCAATACTTGGCGGCGGGCGTTATGATAACCTGGTAGGCGATGTTGGTGGAAATCCACTGTCCGGTATTGGATTTGCTATGGGTGATGTGGTCATTTCCATTTTATTGAAGGAATTAAATAAATTGCCCGAAATTTCTGCCAATCCGGCGCAGGTTTTGGTGACTGTTTTTAATGAAGCTACGCTTTCCGCCAGTTTTTCGATGGCGGCAAGGATCAGAAAATCGGGAATTGCGGTAAATGTATACCCAGAAGCTGGAAAACTGGGAAAACAGTACAAGTACGCCGACAGGTCCGGCACGCGATTTGTGGTCACGCTGGGACCGGATGAAATTGAACTGGGAAGTGCCCAGATCAAAGATCTGGTTAGCGGCGAGCAAACCAGTGTTAAGCAGGATGATGTTCCCGAATTTCTGTTGAAGAATCTTGCCCACAAAAGCAGAGCATGATAGAATGGCTGACACATGGTGGCTGTAGCTCAATGGCAGAGTGCTTGACTGTGGATCAAGATGTTGCGGGTTCGACCCCCGTCAGCCACCCTTACTATGGGATTTTCTCGCGAGAGAACTCCCATATTTTTTATATTAAGAAATAGAGAAACAATAATAAAGGACGCATAAACTAAAATAATAAAAGCGTCAGTTTAACCAATCCATACATTTATATATTAATTAGCAAATATGATAAAAAAAAATTGTTACTAATGAGAATAATCTGAAAGAGTGATAGATATGTTTTTAATACTAGAAAATCCCATAATAGAAGAAATT
>CAZBNE010000089.1:0-8511 GCA_964493155.1 uncultured Pelolinea sp. | reverse complement strand
CAGCCCATTGTGGTGGAAGAACCAAGCAAGGAAGAAGCGTTGGAGATCCTGCGCGGCGTACGCAAAAACTATGAAGAGCATCACCGGCTGGTAATCTCGGATGAAGCGCTGGAAGCGGCGGTCAGCATGTCTTCCCGCTATATCACCGACCGTTTTCTGCCGGATAAGGCCATTGACCTGATCGATGAGACCGCCTCGCGCGTACGCATGTATAAAAGCGATACCGCCAAAACCAGCAAAAAGGTGATGGCCGACCTGCGCGATGCGCGCAAACAACTGAACACGCTGGTCGAGCAGAAACTGCAGGACCAGGTCGAGCAGCAGCAGCTGGTGGTAGAAGTGCTTGAAAAGAAGCTCGCCAAGTTTCGCGAGGAATGGGACCGCGACACCAGCCCGGTGGTCACACCAGATGACATCGCCGAACTTGTTTCCATGTGGACCGGCGTGCCGGTCATGCAGCTTGCACAGGAAGAGTCTGTGAGGCTGCTGAACATGGAAGATGAACTGCACAAAGCCATCATCGGGCAGCAGGAAGCCATTGAACGCATTTCAAAGGCTGTCAGGCGAGGGCGCGCCGGACTCAAAGATCCACGCCGGCCGATCGGCTCCTTCATGTTCTTGGGCCCCACCGGCGTGGGCAAAACCGAGCTGACCAAAGCGCTGGCACGTTTCCTGTTCGGCAGTGAAGACGCACTGGTGCAGCTGGATATGTCTGAATTTATGGAACGCCATTCGGTCAGCCGCCTGGTTGGCGCGCCACCCGGATATGTGGGCTATGAGGATGCCGGGCAGCTGACAGAAGCTGTCAGGCGCCACCCGTATTCCATCATTGTTTTTGATGAGGTTGAAAAAGCCCATCCTGAAGCGCATAACATGCTGCTGCAGATCATGGAAGAGGGCCAGCTGTCAGACGCCAAAGGGCGCAAGGTGGACTTCCGCAACTCCATCATTGTGATGACCTCCAACATCGGCGCGGACATGATCAAGCGCGAAGGCGGATTCGGATTCAAGCTGGAGCGCGACGCGGATATCAATGAGGCATTTGAATATGATGAAATGCGCAAGAAGCTGCTGGATTCTTTGAAAAAGGCTTTCCGGCCGGAGTTCATCAACCGCCTGGACAGTGTGATCGTTTTCCACGCGCTGGGCAAGGAGCATATCCGCAAAATCGCCACACTTGAATTGGACAAGGTCGCCGACAGGCTGAAGGACCGCGCCATCACATTGACTGCAACAGAGGCGGCGCTTGAAAAACTGACCGAAAAGGGCTACGATCCGGATATGGGCGCGCGCCCCTTGCGGCGCGTGATCCAGCTGGATATCGAAGACCAGCTTTCTGATGACCTGCTTTCAGGCAAGTTCAAGGATGGCGAAACCATCATTGTGGATGTGGATCCTGAGGGCGGTTTCTTCCTCAGAAAAACTGACGAGAAACAACCTGAAGCGCCAGAACCCATGGTCATGGAAATGTAAGCGCATGTGAGAGCGAGCCGGGCGGAAACGCCCGGTTTTCATTAGCCCCCATTACCCTTATTCTCCTCACACATGTTCAATACAACATGGGAAGAGGATAGTGTATTCATGTAATAAAATTACTTCAAGGACTCATCCATGCCAAAGTCACATAGCCAGTATGTCTGCCAGGAATGCGGGCGCACAACCAGCCAGCCGATGGGGCGCTGCCCATCCTGCGGGGCGTGGGACACGATGGTCGAGGAGATTATCACGCCGCCCCAGGAAGAAGGAAAAAGCCGAACATATACGCCGCCCCAATCCAAACCTGTACGACTGAGCGAGATTGAAGGGGAATCCCAGGACCGCTGGCCGCTGGGAATGGCGGAATTCGCACGCGTGCTGGGCGGCGGCATGGTGCCGGGTTCCATCGTCTTGCTGGGCGGTGATCCGGGCATTGGCAAGTCCACGCTGATGCTGCAGGTGGCGGTTGAGCTAGCCGCCGAAAAAACTGTACTGTATGTGTCAGGCGAAGAGTCCGCGCGGCAGATCAAAATGCGCGCGGAGAGGCTTAACAACAGAACCTTGTCAGGTAAAGCGATGCACCCCGAATTCCTGTATCTGGTCACCGAAACCAACCTTGACGCCATTCTTACGCATGTGGAACAGGTCAAGCCAACCTTACTGGTCATCGATTCCATTCAAACGGTTTACATGGATGGGCTTTCATCCAATTCGGGTTCTGTCTCACAGGTGCGCGAGTGCGCTTCACGCCTGCGAGAGCTGGCTAAAGCCAGCGGTATTGCTGTTTTTCTCATCGGGCATGTGACCAAAGAAGGCACGATAGCCGGCCCGCGTGTTTTAGAGCATATTGTGGATACAGTGCTGCAGCTTGAAGGAGACCGTTTTCAGTCTTACCGCCTGCTGCGTTCCATGAAGAACCGATTCGGTCCAACTTCTGAAGTGGGCGTTTTTGAAATGCTTGAGCAGGGCATGGCTGAAGTAAACAATCCTTCCGAGGCATTTTTGGCCGAACGCATGGTTGATGCACCGGGATCGGCAATTGCTGTGACCATGGAAGGCACACGGCCCTTATTGGTGGAACTGCAGGGGCTGACCAGCCCGACCAATTTCGGCAACCCGCGCCGCACCACCAACGGGATGGATTTCAACCGCCTGCTATTGATCACAGCTGTGCTGACCCGCCGGGTGGGTTTCAGGCTGGCAGAGCAGGATGTCTTTTTAAATGTGGTTGGCGGACTGACGATCGAAGAACCTGCCGCTGACTTGGCTGCTGCGGTTGCCATCGCTTCGTCGCTAAATGACCAGCCAGTTCGAGCGGAACTGGTGATGATCGGCGAGATTGGGCTTTCGGGCGAACTGCGCTGGGTGGCGCATATGGAATTACGCCTGCGGGAAGCCGCCAAGCTGGGATTCAAGGGAGCGGTCATCCCGCACCGGCTGAAAGGCAAGTTCAATTTTCCGGATGGATTTGAGATCACAGAGGCCCGATCGGTTGGACAGGCGATAAAATTAGCGCTCGTAAATAAATAACAAGAGGAAAAAGATGCCGGATTTTCAAGAATTACTCAATCAAGGTTTACCCAACCGTGTGCGCAGCAACCATGCACTGGAGCATGCCACTTTGCATGTTCTACAGGAAAAAGGGATCGCCGGCCGGTTTGGCGGGATCTCGGATGCGGGTGGTTTCTGGATCTATGGCGACACGGATACCGAGTCTCTGCTGCTGGCAGTACAGGAAGCCCTTAAGCGGCTGGCTGCTGGCGAAAGCGCTCTGGCTGTTCACCCCAATTGCGGTACAAACCTGGCTGTTGGATCTTTAGCCGCCGGCGCGCTGGCGTGGGTCGGGATGCGCGGAACACGTGGCAAAGCTGGCCGGAGACTGGCGCGGCTGCCGATTGCAGCACTCATGGGAATCATCGGCTACCAGATGGCTAAACCGCTGGGACCCAGGATCCAGGAGCAGCTGACGACAAATGCGGATATCAGCGGGATGGAAGTGACGCAAGTGCTGCGGCATGATATCGGCAGCGGGATCATAGTTCACCGGGTCAGCACACGCTTTGCTCGATAAACAAATGCCAGATTTGGATAAGGTTATTAATTATCAAACAGAAATCCTGGTTTTCCAGGGGGATGATGAGTTATCCATACAGGAAGGTTTGCAGAGTCTGGTCAAGAAATTTGACAGCGGTGCATTTGCCGGGATGAATTCCGTCCGCATAAAGGCAAACCCTGCTCAACGAGATAAACTTGCCAGCCAGATCAATACAATGCCGCTGGGTGGTGATAAGCGGCTGGTGATTTTAGACCTTGCTCTGGATACTTTTAAAGCAAAACATGCCCAGGAATGGCTGGCGGAGATCTTGAAAGCGATTCCCGAGAGCACTGTTGTAGCGCTGGTGATCCCTGATTCAAAGAAATATTTTGAAGGCAAGCTGATCTGGCAAGTGGGAGAAAAACACTGGCTGCGAAAAGTGCTGGAGGACCTGGATAAAAAGATTGAGTGGATCGAGAAACCACTTCCCGCACAGAGTGAGATGCCTGAATGGATCATGAAAGAGGCGCTGGCTCAGGGTGCGAATTTTGAAACCAGCGCTGCCGTGCAGCTGGCCAACCGGGTAGGGAATGATCTGTTTCAGGCAAGGCAGGAGATCGGCAAAGCGTTAAGCTACTGCGGTAAAGGCACGCCTGTCACCAAAGATGTCATTCAGAAGTTAGGCTGGCAATCGCACGAAGCTGATATCTTTAAAATGGTCGACGCTGCCGGACAACGAGATTCAAGTAAAGCGTTTGGACTGCTGCGATTACTGCTGCAAGAGCTGCCCAGCCAGTACATCTTAACCATGCTGGCGAGACAGATCCGGTTGTTGATCATCGCAAAGGAAGTAATGGATGAGGGCGGGAGCGAGAAGGATGTAATCGCGGCTTGCGGTGCGGCGCCTTTTCTTGCCAAAAAATTGATGGGGCAAGCCCGTCGTTTCAGCATGCATGAGCTCACCATGATCTACCGGAAGCTGGATGGCATGGATGAATCGTCAAAAACCGGGCTGGCAACAATGGATGTGGAACTGGAGTTACTGGTGGCTGAACTTAGTAAGTAGTATTCAACCTCTGACAGACACAGATTTTTAAGAGTCAGCCACCGATCTATTTTCTATCTTTTTGCTTCTCTCCAACCCTATTTTTGAGATCATTAATGAGACGATATAGTCAGGATGAAGCCTGACCCAGAACCCGGCTGCGAATTTTTCCCCATTGCAGCGCATCAGAGATCCCCTGTTCGATGGATAGCTCAGCCTGCCAGTTAAGCAGCTTTTTGGCGGTGTCCGCGCTGCAGAACGCGCCGGCGGTATCACCCGGACGGCGGGAGCCGTCTGATTTATGAATTGGCTGGCCGGTTACAGTTTCAAACGCGGTCACCAGCTCGCGCACGGTCACACCGCGTCCGGTACCCAGGTTGATGACCAGATAATTATCGACCGGGCAGCCGGCTTTATCAAATGCATCGTCAAAACCTTCCACCGCTCTCACATGCGCCCGCGCCAGATCCCAGACGTGAATGTAGTCGCGGATGCCGGTGCCATCACGTGTGGGGTAATCGGTGCCGGTGATGGTGAACTCGGGCAGCCTGCCGAGCTGGACGTCCACCAGCCGCCCTAGAGCATGGGAGGGGGTCTCAAGCTGCAGCCCCGAGCGCATCTGTGGGTCGGCGCCGATAGGATTGAAGTAGCGCAGAGCGATGCCGCGCGAACCATACGCGGCGCAAAAGTCTCGCAGGATCATTTCCATCATGAACTTGGTGCGAGCGTAAGGGCTGGTGGGGTTGAGAGGGGCAGATTCGGTGACCTTGAAATCCGGCACCACATCGTAAATGGACGCAGATGAACTGAACACCAGGCGCTTTGAGCCAACCTGTTTGAGGGTATTGAACAATTCCAGAGACTTGCCCACGTTTTCACGGTAATACTCGTATGGTTTTTGCGTGGATTCAGGCACAACAATCAGCGCGGCGCAGTGGATAACCGCGTAAATATCCGGATGGTCGTCAAAAACCTTTCTGACAAGTGCACCATCGGCTATATCCCCTTTGTAAAAAGCGCGTCCGCGGGTGAACTCAACGCGCCCGGTGACGAGTGAATCCAGAATAACCGCTGTATGGCCGGAATCTTCAAGAGCTGACGCAATCGTTGAGCCGATGTACCCGGCCCCACCGGTGATAAGGATCTTCATTAATAATGCCCTTTCATAAAGAATCTAATAATCCAATACCCTTTTTTCGAAATTCATCCAGCGCAGCGTCTGAATGCTCGTTTTCCGGCAGCCTTGCAAGAACCTCAAAAGGTGCCGAGAGAATGGCAACACCCGCCATGCGCGCCTCAAGCAGTTCCTCTGGGGATTTAAGGCTGGCAGCCACTACCTGTGTTTCTGTTTGCGCCAATACATTTATCAGTTTTTTTGCCAGGTCAGCGCCATCCGGCAGCAGGCGTTTGGCGCGGTTGTGATAATAGAGGGCGTATTGCGCACCCGCAGCATTGGCGAGCAGCGCCTGAGCGGGCGTGTAAAGTGATGTGATCGCAACCGTGTATTTTTGTGAAAGATGCGCGGCTGCCTGGAATCCCAGGGTGGTAGCGGGTATTTTGAGCACCAGCTGTTTTTCAAGTAAATCCTCCACCAGCCTGGCTTCCTCGGTCATCAATTCCAAGCTCGTACCGGTAAGCTGATAGAAGATGGGGCCTCTGAAAAATAGCCCCAATTGTTTCAGGGTTATGGCAGGTGACAGTTCGCTTTTTGCCAACAGGGACGGGTTGGTGGTTACCCCGCTTACCCAGCCCCACTCAGACACCTGGCGCGCTTCATCGATCATTGCGGAATCCAGCAGTAACTGCATATTTATGCTCCTGAATGAAAGGTGAAATTATTATAGCCTTGAGTGAAACATCGTGGCAAGATCTATCCGTTTGACCTTTTTCGAAATAATTGATTGTGAAATCAAAGCTATCCTTGACAATCTAATCGATCAGACTTATTATAATATTCAAATAACTGAATATGATAGATCCAATAAAAAAGAATACCAACGAATATGATGTACAGGCCGAGATCTTCAAGGTTTTGACGCACCCGGCTAGGCTGGCGATCCTGGATATTCTGCGTGACGGAGAACACTGCGTATGCCATCTGGAAGCCTGGCTGGGATTCCGGCAGGCATATATTTCTCAGCAGCTGTCTGTCCTGCGTCAGGCGGGACTGATCCGCGACCGGCGCGACGGATGGAATATTTATTATCAGGTCGCCGATGAACGCATTTATAAGGTACTGGATCAGGTGCACGAAATGACAGGTACCAAATCGATTGAATTTACAACCCCTGTTTCAACCTGCCCATGCCCAAAATGCAGCACTTCAGTAAATTTCACAGAAGAGATGCCCGCCATCCTGCCGATCAAGAATACTTAATAAAAACAGGAGACAAAAATGATAACCATTAAAGTACTGGGATCAGGCTGCGCCAACTGCAAGCGCCTGGAACAAATCGCCCGCAAAGCCGTGGAAGACCTGGGTATTGAAGCGGAGATCATAAAAGTGACCAATTACAATGACATCATGAAATATCCGATCCTTTCAACCCCCGGATTGGTGATCAATGAAGAACTGGTTTCTTCCGGCCGCATCCCCAGCCAGGAAGAGATCACTGACTGGCTGAAAGCTTAATCATCTGGGCGGATGCATATCACCTCCGCCCAAAAATTTTAGTCAAACTTATTCAAAACATTGAATATAAATAAGGAAATTGCATGAATCCTGGCAATTATTTGCTTCAGCTTATATATGGCGGGTTTGGCAATCTGGCATCTTACCTGGCAGCCCATGTGCTGCTGTGCTTGGTGCCGGCTTTTTATATCGCCGGAGCGATGACCGCCCTGATCCCCAAAGAATCAGTGACGCGCTTTTTAGGCCGCAACACACCCAAGTTCATTTCTTATCCAGCCGCCGCTCTGGCAGGATCGCTTTTGGCAGTTTGCTCCTGCACCATCGTACCCCTGTTCGCAGGCATCTATAAAAAAGGCGCCGGGCTTGGTCCGGCTATCACCTTTCTGTTCTTCGCACCGGCAGCCAATATTCTGGCACTGGTTTACACTGGCGGGGTGATCGGGGTTGACCTGGCCTTAGCCAGATTGTTCCTGTCCCTGGCTTTCGGCATTGGCATTGGCCTGATCATGGCCTTGATCTTCAGCAAATCCGATCAGGCGCACGATGAAGTAACGGATGCCACCTTCGCAGACCAGAGAAAAAAGGGGATGCGCCGTACCACGCTGGCTTTTCTTCTGCTTCTGGTTGCGTTGCTGCTGTCAGGCACATTTAAAGTTGGACTGCTCACCAATTCATACGGGCAATTCACTTTACCCATTGCGGGTGTTGACCGCTTCCAGGATTTTCTTTATAAACTGGTTCCATTTGATCCCGTAAAAGGGGAAGAAGGCGTGACAACCCAGGGCGCTATCTTGATCGGCATGCTGGCACTGGTGGGGATAGCTTCGTGGAAAGGCATTGACCGGATACATGATGGCTTTAACCGCTGGACCTGGACGGCAATGGCCATTATCGGTATTACGCTACTTATCGCGGCGGTGGGCATGGTACCGCACTCCGGCGGGCTGGATATACTGATTACCGGCAAATTTATTGCCGTACTGGTGATCTTGACCGTTCTGGGATGGATGCTGCGTAATCAATTAACGAAAGATGAGCAGCGCGATTTCCTGTGGGAATCCTGGCGTTTTGTGAAGCAAATCTTCCCACTTTTGATCGTTGGCGTGTTCACTGTGGGCGTCATACGTAAACTGATCCAGCCGGAGTGGATCGAGGCACTGGCGGGCGAAAATACACTGCTAGGCAATTTTACCGGCGTGGTTTTTGGCGTGTTCATGTATTTCCCCACCCTGGTGGAAGTTCCCATCGCCAAGATGTTCCTCAGCCTGGGAATGCATCGCGGTCCGCTGCTGGCATATCTGATGGCAGATCCTGAACTGAGCC
>CAZBNE010000088.1:0-8678 GCA_964493155.1 uncultured Pelolinea sp. | reverse complement strand
GAGTATCAATACTGAAGAGGTAGATACCCATCGAACCGTAAAAGGGCTTGGCGGGATCGTCGCGGCAGACCATCTCATTCAGCAGGGCTTCTTCCTGGGGCTTTTCAGCGAACTGGATGATGCGATCGTTCTCATCGCGCTTGAGGATACCCAGGCGCGGCGCGTCAGCGCGTGAAACGGGCTGGACAGCAACAGTAATGTCGGCCTTGTTCTTCCAGTGCGCGGCAATCATTTCACCGTAGTCCATGCGATAGAGATGGTCGCCTGCCAGGATGAGCACGAAGGGCACGCGGGCGGATTTGATCTCGATCAGCTGCTTGCGCACCGCGTCGGCTGTGCCCTGGTACCAGTCGGTGGCTTCAAGGGTCTGCTCGGCCGCCCAGATCTGCACCCAGCCGGTGTGAAAGACGTCGAAGTCATAAGTCTGGTAGATGTGGCGGTGCAGGGAGACGGAGTTGAACTGGGTGAGGACGGCGATCTTGTTGATGCCCGAGTTGATGCAGTTGCTGATGGGAATATCGATGAGGCGGTATTTTCCGGCGATGGGAACCGCGGGCTTGGCGCGTTCCCGGGTGAGCGGGTAGAGGCGCGTGCCCTGCCCGCCGCCCATAATGACGCTCATGACATTATCAAAGGTCCTCATGCCATCCTCCTGTCGGATACCAACCCATTTTATTAAGTATAACGGACAGAAGTGTGTAATTTATAGTGGATTTATTCGTGTAAAATGGGAAAATCGGCAGGAAAAGATGAAAAAAAGACCAGCATTCCAAAAAACCGGCCAAAATCAGCAAATATTTGAACCAAACAAAATGCCCTCGCGGCAGGGAGAACGCAGAAAAACAAAAGCTGGAATTCTGGCCGCATTATCCAAATGGCTGGCCAGATATGAAAGCATCAGCAAGGAGCATAAACAAGAGGTTCTGGATGGATTGAAAGACGCGTCCAACCCGGACATTGATTTTTTTGTTCTGGTCTTTTTGGCCTGTACGATCGCCACATTCGGACTGATCACCAATTCGGCAACCGTAATTATTGGCGCCATGATGATCTCACCGCTGATGTACCCGATTCTGAGCTTATCCATGGCGTCCATTACCGGCCACAGCCGCCTGTTTGAACAGTCCATAATAGCCATCCTGAAAGGCATTGGTGCTGCGATCGGCCTGTCAGGCGCGATTGCTTTTTTGACCTACAAATTGCCCCTGGGTTCGCTGGCCTCAGTTTCAGAAGAAGTACTTCTGCGTACCAGCCCCACACTGATTGACCTGCTGATCGCTCTTGCCGGGGGCGCAGCCGCGGCTTACGCTTTGGCACATCCGCAATTATCCGCAGCCTTGCCGGGTGTGGCGATATCCATCTCTTTAATGCCCCCGCTTTGCACTGCCGGCATCGGAATCGCCCTCGCCCGGCCGCCAATCATTTTCGGCGCCCTGCTATTATTCGTAACCAACCTGGCGGCTATTTCCTTTTCGGCGATGGTAACTTTTGCCACAATGGGATTTAGCCCTAAGCGCACCAGCGAAAATGGGAGAGTATCGCAAAGTGTTTCAATCAGCCTGATCCTGGTGTTGGCGATCAGCATCCCGCTAATTTTCTTCGCCGTTAACACACTCAACGAAGCGAATATCTTCAACCAGACCAGAAACGCCATCCTTGAAGGCGTTTCGAATTATACAGACGCCATGCTGGTTGACCTGAAAATCACCGCAGATGGGGAGACCAAAAATATTGAAGCGGTTTTGAGGACATCCAGAGAATTAAGCCACACAGAAGTTGTGGCCCTTCAGTCTCACATCGCGGACCGTTTGCATAAAACGGTTGCGCTTGAATTGGTGACAATTCCCATGCAACACCTTGACCCGCTCAACCCACCGACGCCTACAGCTACTGCCACACTCATATTGACATCAACACCAACTGTATCGCCTACTTTAACCCCCGTTCCAACAGTAACGCCTGTCCCAACAGCTACACCCTGGCCGGCATTTGTGGCAAATTCAAAAGGCGCAAAGGTTTATGATGTTCCCGGCGGGAAGGTTCTTTTTCTTCTGCCGCAAAATGCTGCAGTACGGGTAAACACTCAATCTGAACAAATGATCGAAAAAATCACCTGGATTGAAATATTGGATATTTTTGGACGTTCCGGCTGGGTTAATCTGGAATACCTGGATATAAATTTAGAAATAAGCAATTAGAACATTTCATCACGAGCGTTTTTTGTCTGACCGCTTCAGCAATAACGGACCAATGAGATCCACGATATTGCCAAACAGCGGTTCGGCAAAGCGGGAAAGGCTGAGCCAGGCGGGTACATACACCACGCGGCGCGGATGGTTGAGCAGGCGCCAGAAGGCGCGGCTGACACGCTCGACGTCCACCGCCAGTTTTTCAGCTGGAACAGCGCCGCCATTCTCCAGTGCACGCGCCTGGTCGAAGAACCCGGTCCTGACCGGGCCAAGGCGCATGACGCCTGTATGCACACCCGAACCGCGCAGCTCGCGGTGCAGCGAGGTGGTGAAGGCGTCCAGAAAAGCCTTGCTGCCGGAATACATGGCGATGCCCTGATTGGGAAAACCGCCGGCGATGGAGCCAATGCTGATGATGTGGCCGTATCCGCGCTGCAGCATACCGGGCAGGAAGAGCGAGGTGAGATGGGCGACAGCTTCCATATTCACAGCAAACAGCTGTTGGGCGGTATGCCAGGGCATCCGCGAGAAATAGCCGTACCAGCCAAAGCCGGCGTTATTAATGAGAACATCGACCTGATATGACGCAGAGACCGCCTTGAAAAGGCGGGTTCGTTCAGCGGGTTTGGCGATATCTGCAGGGAAAATGACCACCCTGTCCCTTAAGCCATTGATCTCTTTCGCCAGCTCCAGCATGCGGTCCTCGCGGCGGGCAGTGAGCAGTACGCACAGCCCTTTTTCAGCGAGAGTGCGCGCCAGCGCTGCACCAATGCCCGAGGATGCACCGGTGATGAGCGCGGTTTTGCCGGACCAGTCAGTCATAAGGCGGAATTCAGCGGATGGGCGCTTTCTTTTCGCGCGCCAGCCACCATTTGACCGTATCGGCGACGGTTGAGACCATCACGCGCGGGCTGTAGCCCAGCTCGCGGCGGGCCTTATCGCAGCAGATATCGGAGTTGCCCTGCACCGTTTCAATTGAGTAGCCGGTGAATTTGGGCGTCTGGCGGGTGAGGCGGTAGAAGAACGGCGTGAAGTTGGCAGCGAACTTCGCCAGCCAGTTGGGGATGTGAATGGTGGCGGTGCGCTTGCCGAGCACATCCTGCACCATCTGTTTGAGCTGGAAGATCCTGATCTGCGAGCCGGACAGGATGTAAACCTCGCCCTTGCGTCCGCGTTCGCCGGCCAGGATATGGCCGCGGGCAGCGTCGCGCACGTCCACGAAGTCATAGGCACCCTCGATCATCAGATGGGGCTTGGGGCGCATGAAGTTGCGCAGCAGGTCGCCCATCTCCGAGCCGCGGTAATCATACGGGCCGATGACACCGGTGGGGCAGACAATGACCGCGTCCAGCCCGGCTTCGACAGCTTCCAGAACCGCCAGCGAGGCTTCGGCTTTGGTGCGGTCGTACGCGCCAGCCGGATTGAATTTATCAAAAGGCGCGCGCTCATCGATGCAGCCCTTCCAGTCGCGGCTGAGGGCATGGATGGAGCTGGTGTACACCAATCGTTTGACGCCGGCTTTTTGGGCGGCAACCAGCACATTCTTTGTGCCATCCACATTCACGCGGCGAAGGAGGTCGTCCTGGCCGGGCATGATGGAGATGATGCCCGCCAGATGAAAGACCCTGTCAATGCCCTGCATGGCGCTATCCAGCGAGCACGGGTCGAGCACATTGCCTTCCACGAATTCAACAGCGAGCCCCTTGAGGGCAGTGATGTCCTCGCCCGGCAGGATCAACACACGCACCTGCTGCCCATCTGCCAGCAGCTCCCTGACGAGTACATTGCCGATATGCCCGGCGGCACCGGTAACCAAGATCATGGTTTACTCCTTTTTAATGGGAAAGTAGTGATAAAAGGCGCCCTTGCTGACCCCTGCCTGGGCGCAGATATCCGCCACTGAGGCGGCTTGGCAGCCGGATTGGGAAAACAGATGAATGGCCGTGGCCATGATCTGAGAGATGGTATCTTCGCTGCGCTGCTGCATCATAAAACAGACCGACTGGTCTTTTTTATTATAGTATCAAGAGCAAAGGTGTCAATAACCAAGCACAGAAGAATTATCGATCAAGCCGCTTGGCCTGGCGCCGCAGCCATTGGGCGGTCGGGCTTTGATGGCGTTTGACCACCAAAACAGAGCAGGGCGCTTTTTCAGCGATCTCGTCAGAAACAAAGCCGAAAAGATTATCCGATTCTTCAAATCCGGCGGAAAGACCGCAGATGATGAGGTTGTGGCCGCTTTGTTCGGCTTCTTCAACCAGAGCGCGGGCGATGTGATCAGAAAACAGGACGCGCAGGTTGGCGTTGCGGGGCATCTCTCCCAGCTCAGTGATGACTGCCTCCTGAAGATTGGCCATTTCATCGTCAAAATACTCCTGGTCTTTGGCGGCCGGAAGCACGCGAATGTAATCGACATGCGCATTTTCCTGAAGCGCGATATCGTTGGCAAGATGGATGGCCAGACGGCTGTGCACGCCCCCGCCTACCGGAACCATGACCGTTTCGATCTTCCTGAGGCCGCGGTCAACCATGACGCCGATATTGGTCCTGGTGTCATCAATGATCTTGCGGGCGGCTGCTTTGGACAAATGGCTTGGCAGGAAGCGTTCGGGGCGGTTGATCAGCACCAGTTTGGTGTTGTGGTGCGCCTCCACGTCCTGCTGGATGGCGTCGGCAATCGAGGCGCTGGTCACCATTTTGGTATACATGGGAACGTTGCGTTCGACCGCGTAATGGATGAACTTTTCAAGGACGCCCTGTTTCTGCGCATGCAGCTTGCCGACGAGCTGGCCCGAAGCTGATTTTCCGCCGCCGCGGATGGAACGCGTGATCACAGTCAGCAGGCAAATATTGATATCCTGTTCAGCCTGAGCCAGGATGGAAGCCAGCGACATGAGGTTATCGGAGGCGCTGCCGTTGATGACCGGCACAATCAGGCGGAAATCACCCGGGAGGACTTCCTTATTACGCTTTTCCTGCCAGGAGGCGTAGGTCATCCTGGCAAAGTAGTACAAGGCAAAAAGCAGGATGATACCGCCAGTGAAAAGGAGGGGCTGCAGATCCGAAAAAACGATCACGATCAGACAGGTTAATGACGCGAGTATTGGAGTCAACGGGAAAAGCGGTGCTTTAAACGGGCGGTTGATAGCCGGATACTTCTTGCGCAGGCGGATCATGGCCAGGTTGGAGAAGAACAAAACGAATAGATAGCCGGCGGAGGTGATGAAGCTGAGAAAATCCACAACACCGATGACGGTTATTAAAGAAGAGACAACGCCTATGAAAAGGATCGCCAGAAAAGGCGCGCGGAAGCGGTTAATGCGCGACAAGGCATTCGGCCAGACACCATCGCGGGCGAGCGTGAAAGACTCACGCGTGGCGCTGAGCATGGACGAGTTGACAGAGGTGAGGGTCGCCAAAATGCCGGCAATGGCCATCAGGGAGACGCCGATGCCAGGCAGGAAGCGCGAGATCGAATCGGTGAGGGCGGTCTCGGAATTGGCCAGCTGCTGCCAGGGAACGGTGCCGAGTGTGACCGCCATGGTGGATGAATAAAGGAGGGTGATCAAGCCTAGGCTGACCAGGATGGCGATGGGGATGTTCTTTTCCGGGTGGCGGACCTCTTCGGCGTCATCGGCGATGACCTCAAAGCCCACATAAGCCGCATAAACGAGAGCGATAGTCTTCATTACGGAAGAAAAGTTCTTGAACGGGGTGTCATAAATAAACAGTTCGCCTTTTGGAAGAAAGGTCGGAAGGGAAAACCCGTTGGGAGAGATAAACCCGTAAATGATGTAAATGCCGAAGATGCTGAGCAGGATACTGCCAAGGATGATCTGCGCGTTGCCCACGTTGCTCACGCCGCGGATATTAAGGATGGTGAAAAGCAGGATGACAAAAATGGCCGCCGGGACGATGGGGATGGATGGAAAAAAGATGCTGAGCGAATAAGAAAAACCGATGGCGGAGAGGGCGCAGTAAAAAGTGCTGGAGATGCAATCCATGGAGCCTATGAGGAAGGAAAGCAGGCCGCTGCCCCAAGCCTCGCGCACATAGGTCATGGCGCCGCCGGTTTCGGGGTAGACGGTGGCCAGTTCACTGTAGTTAAAGGCAATGCTGAAGCTGAGCAAGCCGCCAATGATGATGGCCAGGATAGAAGCCGGCCCGGAGATGCGGGCGGCGTGGCCGGTGAGGACAAAAATTTCAGCAGCGATCGTGCCGGCTGTGCCCAGCATAATCACCTGAAAAAGGCTTAATTGACGCTTAAGAGTGCGTTTGCTCATTTTCTTACCGATAACCAATCAAAATACCATTATTTTCAGCTTAAATAAAATATCAGTGTCTGGAATACCCAGGCCACTGGTTTTGAATCCCTCAGTGCAATGGAATGTTGTGTACCGTAGTATCCTTGTTTTTAAACCAGGGCACGATTTTACACCCATTACCTGAATACCACAATATACAGAATTTTTAAAAAAGAGCCCGCATCAGCCGGGCTCTGAAAATATTTTGCATTTAGGGGCAGCGATTGAGCTGAATATTCTTGAAAACTTCAGTGACGGCCAGTCTGGTACTGTCGGTTGTTTTACCAGAAGCCACTATCTGGTAATTCATCACCGCATACCTATACATGTTGTAATTGGCAAGCTTGTCGGAAGCAATGGTGATACTGTACGTTCCATCGCTCTTTTTAGACATGGAGTGCCCGGAATCCCATTTGGAAGTGCCGCCGCCCTGATTATCAAAGAAGCGGTTAAAGAGAAAGACTCCGGATACATCTTCCGGACGGGTGACTTTGGCTGAAATGGTTATTTCGCGGCTGCCGCAGCTGCCATCGCCATAGTAGAACATGTTCTTGTCAAACTTCACATCATAGATGGTCACCTTGTCGGGCGTGGTGGTTGGCTGCGGAGTATCGGTTGGCTGCGGAAAATTGGTTGGCTGCGGAGCCAGAGGTTCCCGGGGTGCCTGCTGCGGCGGCAGCTGGGCGGTAGGCTGCGCGCCCTGGATGGTAACCGCGGAGGTGGCAAAATTGCTCCACTCTCCGTTCTTGTTCTGCGCCCTGACCTGCAAGATATAGCTGCCAGGAGCAGGTGGGTTCCAGGAGTAGCTTAAGGCGACCACTTTTGTTGTGGCATCTGGACTGGCGATGGAACTGACCACCACACCATCGATACTTAATTCCACCACGGCGATGCCGACCACACTGCTGGCGTGATAGGCGATCTTCACCGGACCCATCTGCAGAACAGAAACATCGGGCGGGCCATCTATACCGGCTTCAACCGGAGCGTTCTGCGGCTGGGAAGCCGGCGGTTCTTCAATGGCTCCATTGTCATCACCATCGCCCCACAGGTCAACCGTGATGCCCGCGAAATCGCAGGCAAGGATTGTCAAAGAAAGCAACAAAACAAAGAATATAAAAGCGGCTCGTTTCATGGTTACCTCGCTTGCCATAATGATCCAGGTTTCTGTAAAATAAATTATAGCAATTCACGAATAAAAATCAACAGGCTGTCAGGAGCCCGGCGCGCTTTCAAAATTGAGCATGTCAAACCAGTAAGCCAGATACTTCCATTTGCCCCAATCTGCATACACTGCCAGGGCATCAGGCAAATTTTCTGGAACATGAATGGCGTATTTCCGGGCCATGAACTGGCTGAAGACTGTATCCACAGGAAGGTGGTCGTAGCGCCCGAGCAGCATGAGCATGGACGCGGCCGCGTAAGGGCCAATGCCCTTGAGCGCCAAAAGCTTTTTGCGAATCTCATCAGTAGAAAGCGCGCTGTTTAGATAGTCCTCACCGTTGATTTCACCGTCGGCAAAAAGACACGCGAGGCGGTAAATGTAGGCCTCACGGTACCCCAGGCGCACCTGCTGCCGGAATATGTCGAATGAATTGCTGGCAATCGCGGCGGGCGAAGGAAAGGAGCGGCGGGCGGGATCGGCATCCAAAGGCCGGCCGAAAGCCTGCACCAGTTCGCGCACCATGCGTTTGGTGCCGCCCCACTGCACATTGGTGGTGCAGATCACCTTGACGAGATCTTCAAACACGGCCGGCGAGCGCAGCAGCCAGCCTGAACCACTGCTGATGCCTTTCCATGCGCCGTCCTTCTTATCGCAGAGCGTATAAAATTCCGAAAAATCCTCGTCCAGGCGCAGCATGCGGCTGACAGCAAAGCGCAAAAAGTCCCTGTCAGCGCCCGAAAGCCTGCCGGGTGCATCCACGGAAATGTTGACGTCCTGCGCCTGAGCCACCCTCTGCGCTGAAACCGTATACTGCGCAACTTTTCCAGAAGGCAGGGCTTCAACACGTGAAAAGGAGGGAAGCGCAGGATCGTAAAGATTGGGCAGCAGATCCACCCAGCCATGCGCATTCAGCGCGCTGCGGAAATCAAAGGGGCAGGAGACGGGGATGGTGAGAAGTTCGCGGGTCATGGCAGATCCAGATCAGGAAGGGCGCAAGCCTTTAATTTTGCCTCAAATAAT
>CAZBNE010000087.1:0-8862 GCA_964493155.1 uncultured Pelolinea sp. | reverse complement strand
CTCGATGATCCTGCCTGGGTCGATGATGGTGATTTCTATTTTCTGAAATTGCTTGTTGATTGTGCTGCTACTACTGTTTTCACTTTCTTTGGTGCCAGGGCAAATTATTCGCTCAGGATTTAACCGCAGCTTTTCGCAAGTACGGAAGGAGGAGGCATTTGCACAGGGCGCAGCGTGGTGTACCCAAGTGGCTTTGCTTTCAAGGCACGGCGCACCCGGATGCTGGTGCCGGGGTGAACGGTATCCTGCAGATACAGGTCTAAAGGTCAGATAAAACAACAATAAGGAGAAACAAATGGATATCAAGATCCAGTATTTATTGAAGTCAAGAAAATTCTGGGCGGCGGTCATCGCGGCAGTGAGCGCGCTGTCGGCCTTTGCGCTGGGCGAGATCAGCGCCTGGCAGCTGGTGCAGTCGCTGGTGGCGGTAGCCGCGGCTTACAGCACCGGCGTGGCCATTGAAGACGCCGGACCTGGCCGAAAGGCTGCACAGAGGTAAGCTGCCGATATCGGTTGCACACCGATCACACAGGAGAGAGTTGGGTTGCGCCTGGCGCAACCCAACTCTCTTATTTAACACGTACGCACTTGAAAATGCTATAATATTTTGCAACAAGGCAAATGGCGGTCCTCGCTGTCATATTGTCGCTTCTCCGTTGTTTCAACGGACTCAATCCCCCCATTTGAGCATCAAAGGCTGGCTGCTGTCGGCCCAAGGTGGTCTGTTCATAATAAGGAGGAAGTGATGAGAAAAGAGCAGAACGGGAAGCAATTATTCAGGATGGTGAGCACGCTGGTGCTGCTGGGTTTGCTGGCAGCGGCCTGCGGGGGCGGAACACCTGCCCTCAGCGAGGCAGACTCGCAGGCGACCGTGGCAGCGCTGGTGGAAGCCAAAGCTGCCCAGACGGCAGCCGCGATAGAAGAGCCGGCGGCTGAGGCGCCTGCGGCGCAGGCGCCCGCCGATACGCCGCAGCCGGCACCTGAACCCACCGTGGAAGCGACCGCCGTGCAAGCACAGGTTATGCCCAACGATCCGCCAAAACCGGAGCGCACTCTGGAAGATGTGGGCTCCAGCCATTTTGCCAGCGAACACAAGGTCACCTCGGGTGAAAATTATCTCAACAATTTGTTCGAGCGCCCCTTCACCTCGCAGGAGATGATCTACCAGCCTGACCTGGATATCACCACAGTAGACCAGGCGCAGGATGACGCTTTCTATTACTTCACCATTCGCCTGTACGGCATGAACATGCAGGGCGGTGGGCTGAAGGGCGTTTACGGCATCGAGTTTGACCGCACGCTGACCGGGCGGGGCGATCTGCTGGTGCAGGTGCTTGATCCCGCCTATGAATGGTCCGTGCAGGGCGTGACTATTTACGGCGACAGGAACCGCGATGTGGGCGGGCCGCGCCCCATCCAGGCGGACACGGATTTCAACGGCAGCGGCTATGACATGACCATTGAACAGGACGGCGAGAAAACTGCCTTCGCACGCATTGATCCCAAGGACGGCAACGCGGTACAGCTGGCGGTCAGCAAGGCCCTGCTGGGAAATCCCGAGGGCTTTGCATGGGGCGCCTGGGCGGATAACGGGCTTAAGGATGTGACCAAATTTGACTACAACGACACCATGGGCCCCACCGCGGCGGGCTCGCCTATTAAGGACAAATACTATCCGGTCAAGGATATTTACAACCTGGACAATACCTGCCGTCTACTGGTTGGCACGAGCGAGGAAACGTTGATCCCTGGTTTGTGCAAGATCGGCGTTGTGGCATATGAAAAGGAAAGTGGTGGAGGAGGAAAAACCTGCTATTGCGAAAAAGCGGGATTGCCTCAGGATAGATGCCTGGCATCAGGCAATAGGTGGATCTGCAAATAAAACATAATGATTTCAGAGATAATGAGACATTTTATTTAGGCCAAAGGACAAAAAGGAGAGACTAATGAGGACAAATAAAACAAGCACATTAGTCAGTAGCGCGGGTATTATGCTGCTGGCGCTGCTGCTGGCCAGCGGGACGGTACTGGCGGAGACACTGCCGCCGGAGGAGGTACCCGAGCCGGAACGCACGCTGGAAGATGTAGGTTCCAGCCATTTTTCGTATGAGCACAGGGTGACTTCGGGCGATAACTTTCTCAACGGGCTGTATGAGCGCCCCTTCACTTCAGGTGAGATGATCTACCAGCCCGACCTGGATATCACCACCGTGGACCAGTCGCAGGATGACCTGTTCTATTACTTCACTATCCGCCTGTACGGCATGAACATGCAGGGCGGCGGGCTGAAAGGCGCCTACAGCATAGAATTCGACCGTAGCAAGACCGGGCGGGGGGATCTGCTGGTGCAGGTGGTCGACCCCGCCTATGAATGGTCCACGCAGGGCGTATCCATCTACGGCGACAAGAACCGCGATGTGGGCGGCATCAAGCCTGTGATCGCGGACGCCGGCTTTACGGGCAGCGGCTATGACATGACCATTGCGCAGGAGGGCGAGAAAACCGCCTTCGTGCGCATTGACCCCAAGGACGGCAACGCGGTGCAGTTCGCGGTGAGCAAAGCCCTGCTGGAGAACCCCGAAGAATTCCTGTGGGGCGCCTGGGCGGATAACGGGCTTAAGGATGTGACCAAATTCGACTACAACGACGCCATGGGCCCCACCGCGGCGGGCTCGCCCATCAAGGACAAGTACTATCCGGTCAAGGACCTATTCAACCTGGATAACACCTGCCGGTTGCCGGTGGGCACGGGGCAGACAGGTACAGTGCCCGGCATGTGCAAGATCGGCTACGTGGCGCCAGTGAAATCCTCAGGAGGATCAAGCTGCGAAAAAGTATATCTTGGATGCGATCCATGTTGCCCAATGCTTTGTAAACCAATGTATGGATGTAAATAAATTTATTTAAATATTAGCAAATACAGGCGGCGCAAGCCGCCTGTGTTGCTTTTTTGAAAAGCCGGCTTAACTAAAATTCTGGCTGAGGTAAGCGTTGATCAGCGCCCAGTCGGGCAGCAGGATTTGGGCGCCCTCCGCCGAGACTGCCGGAACGGCCATGCTGCGGTCGAGGGCAATGGAGTCGAAACCGGTCAGGGAAGCGCGGGCCAGCGTCAGCCCCAGGCGCGGCCACAGCCAGAACGGAATGTTGCTGTCGAGCGCATCGGGCAGCGCCGCCAGGAACTGCGGCAGGCGCGGCCAGACGGAGGGATCGAGCAGGCGGCGCATGAATGCTTTGATGAACACCTGCCCCTGCGCCATGCGGAAGAAATCGTCCCCGTCGGAGCGGCTGCGCACAAAGGCCAGCGCCTGGGCACCATCGAGCTTGTAGCTGCCGGGCGGATAGCCGCTCATGCTCTCGGGCAGCGTCAGGGTCATGCCGCCCAGGGCGTCAATCAGTGCGGGAAAATTCTCAAGGTTAAAGCGCAGATAGTAATGCAGGTTAAAACCGAAATTGCTGTTGAGCGTCTCCAGCGCGGCGTCCGGGCCGCTGCCGGGTGTTGCGGCCTCGGCAAAGAAGTGCGCGGCGTTAATTCGGTTTTCGCCATACCCCGGGATGGGCACCCACAGGTCGCGCGGGATGGAGAGCGCCTTGACGGCACCCAGGGGATTGAGCGAAAAGACGACCATGGTATCGCTGCGTCCGGCCATGCTGCCCGCGGGAGCGCGATCGATGCCCAACAGGGCAAAGCGCGTGCTGAAAGGCGCCAGCAGCCAGACCATCAGCACCAACAGCGGCAGCAGAAAACAGCCGCAGCCGGAACAGCTAAAACAGCTCCTTTTCCTGCGAACGGCAGGCGCAGCCGGCACGTGCGGATTAGGCTGCCGCTTCACGCGCAAGGGGCGCGTGTCGGGCAGGATGCGGCGGGTACGCTGGTCGGATGATTGAGTCATTGCGGCCATTATAAGGTATGCGCGCCGCGTCAAGTGCCGGTTGAATTCAGCCGGGATATTGTGTATATTTAAATCAACATCGGCAAGATCAGGCCGACCACGGGATGGTTTACCGCGCTGCCCGGGCATGGCAGCGGAAGGAGGAAACGATGAGCCATCACCATAACCATCGTATGACGCGCCGGGATTTCATCAAGGTTACCGGCATCGCACTGGGTGGCATGGGCATTGCCTGCGGAGGCGGCTCCAAACTAGCCGAACGGGCTGCGGGGAAGCCGGCTGAAAATGCGGCAGAGGCGGCTGCACCTGTTCTACCCGCGGGTGAAGCGGCGGATACGGTGCTGGTCAACGGAAATATCGTGACGATTAATGACCGCCAGCCCTCTGCCAAAGCGCTGGCAGTCAAGGATGGCAAAATCCTGTATGTGGGGGATGAGAAATCCGCGCGCTCCCTGGCTGGTGCAAACAGCGTGCTGATGGACCTGAAAGGGCGCACGGTGACCCCAGGCCTGATCGACGCGCACTGCCACATGAGCGCCTGCGGCCTGCTGGGCGGCGCTTATGTGGATGTCAACTGGCCGGCAGTCTTTACCGTCCAGGAGATGCAGCAGCGATTGGCTGAGCGCATTGCCGTTACACCACCCGGCGAGTGGGTGATCGGCATGGGCTGGGTAACCTTTGACGGGCGCTACCCCAACAAGCATGACCTCGATCCGATCTCGCCGAACCACCCCCTGTTCATCACCAGCATGGGCGGCCATATGGCGGTGGTCAACAGCCGGGCGCTGGAGCTGGCGGGCATCACCGCTGACACACCCGACCCGGGCAACGGTCGCTTTCTGCGCGAAGCCAACGGCCAGCCGGACGGTACGGTGATGAACCACCCCGCCATGGATTATTTCCGGCGGCTGTGGTCGGCCAGTCTGCAGGATGTGAGCGTCATGGAAGACAGCATCTTCAGCCCGCAGGCCCGCTTCGCGGCCATGGGCGTCACCAGCTTTCAGGACGTGTACGCGCGCGGCATGGAGCGCATGCAGGCTTACTTCGACCTGGCGGCGCGCGGCGAAATGACCATCCGCGGGCAGGTGATGAACGTATTGGAATACATCCAGGAACTGGAAGGGCGCATTGACGAAATTCAGGCCATGCGCCTTGAAAATGACTTCATGCATTTCGCGGGCGCCAAGTTCCAGCTGGACGGTGCGGCGGAGGCCTCTTTTACGCTTGAGCCGCACAGCGGCATCGCCTGGAACATTCCCATCTGGCAGCCGCAGAACTTGAACGAAGCCGTGCGCGCCTTTCACGATGCCGGCCTGCAGGTATCCTGCCACACCATCGGGGACGCGGCGGTGGATATGGCACTGAATGCGATTGAAGCGGCCATGAACGCCAACCCACGCCCGGACCCGCGCCACCGCATTGAGCATGCCATCCTGAATTCTGACAGCGCCCTGCAGCGCACCAAAGACCTGGGCATTGTCATTTCAACCCAGCCGACCGCCATCCGCATGTTCGCGGACGGCTTGGAACGCATCTGGGGGCCGGAGCGCGTGCAGCGTATGGTGCCCACGCGCACCTGGCTGGATATGGGCGTGCCCGTGTGCCTCAGTTCGGACGCACCTTCGATGCCCTGGTGGGATCCGATGTCAACACTTTACAGCAGCATCGTGCGTGTTTCGGCAACCAAAAAACCGGTCAGCCCCGACCAGGCGCTGACAATGGAAGAAGCTATCTATTGCCACACCCTGGCAGGTGCATATGCCGATTTCGCCGAGAATACCAGGGGCTCGCTGGAGGCGGGCAAACTGGCCGACCTGATCGTCTGGCATGATGATCCTTACTCGACCGCGCTGAAGAACATACCGGAACTGAGCATTGACTTGACCATGGTGGGCGGAAGAGTGGTCCATCAGGCCTGAACTGACAGGTTGAACTGGATGAATACTGATCATGATCAATGGAGGAAAACATGAAGTTGAAAACAGTCTTGTCCCTGGCGATGGTCATCGGGCTGCTCGGCAGCGCTCTGGCCTGCAGCATTAACTTTTCTGATAGCAAGGATAGCGATGAACAGGATGACATCGAAGAGCAGGTCAAGGTGCAGCTGACCGTCCAGGCGGTCCAAATTGAGCAGACCGCCATGTACCAGAACCTGGCACAGACGCAGGCGGCGCTGGAACAGGCTGCCCAGCAGAATGCTCAGCAGGCAGCTGCCGCCTCACCCGACCCGAATGCGACCCTGACTCCTACGCCTATCCCCTGTAACCTGCCAAAATTCCAGTCCGAAACCGTACCGGACGGCACGCAAAAAGATGCCGGCCAGCATTTTGCCAAAACCTGGCGCGTAAAGAACATTGGCACGTGCACCTGGAATTCCGGATACCGACTGGTATTCGTTGCGGGCGACAGGATGGGCGGCCCTGCCTCACAGCCGCTGGCGCATGATGTGCGCCCGGGCGAGACGGCAGAACTGGTCGTAAACCTGACCGCACCGGAAGATGACGGAGAGTATCAGGGCACCTGGAAGATCCAGTCCAACGAGGGCGAGCAGTTCGGCAATTACTGGGTGAAAATACTCGTGGGTTCACCTGTATCGGAGGAGGCTTTTGCAGTGACGCGTGTGACCTTTAATGTTCATTCCAATATCGACATGAGCTGCCCGAATGCCGTCAACATTAAAGCAGAGATCACCACCAATGGGGCTGGTACGATCACCTATCGGTGGATAGACCAAGCCGACTATTCGCATGGCAAAAAATCGCTTAGTTTCAGCGAAGCCGGAAGCAAGATCGTGGAATTATCACCCACGATTAACACCACTCTAAATTACGCTTACTTCATATATATTGATGACCCCAATCATCAAAAGTTCGGTCCGGCCAAGTTCCATGTGAACTGCACACCGTAGACTTAAAACCTGGAAATTTTTCTTAATTGACTCTGTGGAATGTTCAGGTTTTTGCACATCCACGGCACAACGAGTTTACCAATAGCCTGTTGGCGATTGGACGAGAATGCCCTGGCTCGCTGGAGGCGAGCAAGCTGGCCGAACTGGTCGTCCGGCATGATGATCCTTACTCGACCGCGCTGAAGAGCATACCGGAACTGAGCATCGACCTGACCGTGGCGAGCGGAAGAATGGTCCATCAGGCCTAAATTGACAGGTTGAACTGGATGAATACTGATCATGATCAATGGAGGAAAACATGAAGTGGAAAACAGTCTTGTCCCTGGCGATGATCATCGGGCTGCTCGGCAGCACTGCAGCCTGCGGCGTCGACTTTTCCGGAAGCAGCGAAAGCGATGAGGATGACCTCGCGGAACAGGTCAAGGTGCTGCAGCTGACCGTCCAAGCGCTACAAATTGAGCAGACCGCCATGTACCAGAACCTGGCACAGACGCAGGCGGCACAGGAACAGGTGCAGGTGGCACAGGAACAGGTGCAGCCGACTGCCACGCAGCAGGCTGCCCCTTCTGCCACGCCTGATCCGAACGCAACCCTGACTCCTACGCCTATCCCCTGCAACCTGCCGCAGTTCCAGTCTGAAACCGTGCCGGACGGCACGCAGAAAGACGCCGGCCAGCATTTTGCCAAAACCTGGCGTGTCAAGAACACGGGCTCGTGCACCTGGAATTCCGGATACCGTCTGGTATTCGTTGCGGGCGACAAGATGGGCGGTCCCACTTCACAGGCGCTGGCGCAAGATGTGCGCCCGGGAGAGTCGATCGACCTGATCGTGGACCTGACCGCGCCGGCCAGCAACGGCGAGTACCGGGGCACCTGGAAGCTCCAGTCCAACGAGGGCGAGCAATTCGGCAATTACTGGGTGCTGATCCGCGTCGGCCCGCCGCAGGCATCTTTTGCCGTGACGCGCGTTATTTTTGACGTAAACCCCAGCATTGAGATGCTGTGCCCCGATTCCGCCAGGATCACGGCGACCATTACCACCAACGCGGCCGGAAATGTCACGTACAGATGGAGAGACAGCGTCGGGGGCTCGACCCACACCGAGTCGCTGACCTTCAGCCAGGCCGGCAGCCAGAGCGTGAAGTATAAGACCACCATCAACGCAAGCGGGGATTACAGCGCCGAGTTGTATATTGATGCTCCCAACCACCAGTGGTTTGGGCCGGTCGAGTATCATGTGAAATGTACGTCGTAGGCGAAAGGCCGATCAGTTTTTATGGTCATTGCGAGAGACACAGAGGAGCGACTCAGCCTACCCGCTTCGCTCAGCATGATATTTATGTTGTAATCCTGAGGGAGTAAAACGCCTGCGCTGAGCTTGTCGAAGCGACCGCGAAGGATCTGCCAGCGAAGTCAACATGTACATTACGCGAGGGCAGGCTACGCAACCGCTGCGCTCAGCGTGACAGGCATTCTGTTGACCTCAGGCTGATGTTTCGCCCTGCAAGCTCAGCGTGACAGGCATTCTGTTGACCTCAAGCTGATGTTTCGCCCTGCGAGCTCAGCATGACAGGTATTCTGTTGACCTCAGGCTGATGCTTTGCCCTGCGGGCTCAGCATGACAGACGTTCTGTTGACAATGGGCTTATGCTTCGCTGCGCTCTGTGCTATATCCTCCGAGCACAGCTCTTGCTGAACTCTTCTGTACCCTCCACGCTGGCGGACTTCCCCTGCGCGTTGTTTGCATGACGCAAACACGCTTGGGGATCTGCGTTTTCTGCTCCTGCAGAAAACTTCGATGAAGGCGCCGCGTTACGGGTACCTTCGGCCTTCACCTTTTGACAGGTTGCCGCGGCGCCGCGTTTCCGCTACGATAGGCTGGTAATTGCCTTTTTATGCCGTACGTATTAAGAAGGAGCCAGTCATGTCTACCCTTGCCCTGTATCGCACCCGGATCATTAACTCACTCGATGATTCCTCGCTCAAATATTCCAATGACATCATCGATGAAGCCATCCGAAAAGTGCTCAATGAGTACACCCGCGCCTTTCCCAACATCAAAAC
>CAZBNE010000086.1:5314-8932 GCA_964493155.1 uncultured Pelolinea sp. | reverse complement strand
TTGCCGGGGAATAAGGTGCTTCCATTGGTGGATTTGGTTTCGATTCCATTTACAATCGAATCTTTTGTGGCAATGTCAAACGGAAATGTCTTCAAAACTGTTGTTTCTGCATTCCTTTGGTACATACCAGGGTTTATTGTCATGACCCTCTCGGCACCGTTGTTCACAAATGTTTACAATTCTGTTGCCACTGAAGCATCCACTACAGGGGTCACAAGCTTGATTATTATGAATAAACCAATCTGGGGTGGAATGACTCAAGCAGTATTAAATTGGGGTTGGATTGCAGTTGGGATTTTACTTGCTCTTTACTTAGTGGGAACACTTATATACAAAAAGAATAAGGTTAAAGTTACCAATTGGTTAGAAGATCAAGCTGCTTTAGATGTAATTGAAAAATAGCAACTGAACTTGGAAAAATTTGGGGTGCCAAAAACTTTTGGTACCCCAAAATACCTGAAAAGAAAAGAACCCCATGAATAATCTAAAGTTAGATTTGATATTGAGTGAACAACTGGCTGAAATTTGTTTCGAGGCAAATAATAAAGAGGAAGTTATTCATTTGTTATCCAGCAGGATGGATAAACTGGGTTATGTAGAACCCGGATTTGAAAAAGCAGTTCTTGAGAGAGAAAGGGATTACCCAACCGGCTTGCCAACAAAAATTCCTGTTGCTCTTTGTCATGTGGAAGCTGAATATGTTAACCAAACCGCACTAGCGATTGCTACGTTAAAAAAACCGGTAGAATTTCATGATATGGGTGATCCAAAAAATACTCTGCAAGTTGAAATCGTTTTTTTGCTTACGATTGTTGATCCAAAAAAACAATGTTTATACTTAAGAAAAATGATGTCAATTTTTAAAGATAACACGTTATTAGAAATAAAATCCTCAAAAACAAAGAAGGAAATTGTATCTATACTTCATGACAATTTCTCTAATTTAGAAAGAAGGTAATGAAATGGCAAAAAAAAGGTCTAACAAAGTAATTCGTGTTCTTGGTGTTTGTGGGGCAGGAACTACAACATCAACTATGGTTGCAATGCGAGTCCAAGATGTTCTGGATGAAGAGGGTATTCGTTGCAGAATCGATGAAGTTCGACCAACTCAAGTGTTCACTGCGTTGGAGACCGGATCTGTAGACTTAATAATTACAACTTCTCCAATAATGGATATTGATAAGATAAAAATCCCGGTAATCAATGGTCATTCTTTATTAAGCGGATTTGGAGAAGAGGAAACTCTTGAAGAAATACGACGAGTTGCCAATAAGATTATTGATGATTACGAGGCAGGATTAACGAATTAAACTTAAAAGTCACTTTATCAAAAATCTACAAAACAATTATCTTTTTCTAACTGCAGGATTATTTGAGTTTATCTGTATTTAATTTTCTGATTATAAAACTTGGAAAGAATCAAGGAGGAAAAGTGGAATATCAAGAAATCATTGACCGAAAAAAGAGAATTGTTACTTCAGTTATAAAATCAATCCCCGAAACTACAGTAGAGGTTTTTAAGAAAGAATATGCAGCGAGATGCAGTCGCTCAATTGAATTTTTTGAGAGGGCGAAGAAAGTAATACCTGCGGGACTGGAGCATAACCTGGGATTATTAAATCCGTATCCATTGACAATGAAAACAGCCAGCAAAGCCAGTATCTGGGATGTTGATGAAAATGAATACGTCGATTACTTAATGTGCGGAGGACCGATCATCCTAGGACACAAATTCGATAAGGTGGATGAAAAAGTAAATGAATTGATTGCCAATTATGGTCCATCGACCGGATTGACTTGTGAGAGTGAGATACTGTGCGCAGAGGAAATTACCAGACACATGCCTAGTATAGAAATGGTCAGGTTTCTGGCATCGGGATCTGAAGCAGATATGCTTGGAGTTAGGATTGCGCGAGCATATACTGGCAAGCAAAAGATAATTAAGGTTGGTGGCTCTTATCATGGTTGGTCAGACCAATTCATGCTTTCTACCGATTACCCAGGAATGGGAAATTCACATGCAGGGGGGATTCCGAGAGAAAGCTACCTTCATACAATTGAACTGATGCCCAATGATTTTGACGGTCTATATCGGATTTTTGAAGAAAACAAGGAAAATGGCGGCATCGCGGCTATTATTGCAGAACCCACCGGCGGACACGCGGGAACTTTCCCCAATCATCCCAACTGGAATGAAACACTTCGCAAGGTATGCGATGAAAATGGCTCTTTGTTGATCTTTGATGAAGTTATTACAGGCTTTCGACTGAGTCTTGGTGGTGGTCAGGAATACTATAAGGTTTTACCTGATATTACGATCCTAGGAAAAATCATAACACATGGATATCCATCCTGCGGAGCAGTTGGCGGAAAAAGGGAGATTATGTCACTTTGCCATCCCGGTGGGGAGCATAGCCGAAAAGCATATACAGGAGGAACACTATCCGCAAATCCCATTTCCACAACAGCCGGGTATTATTCGATCAAATATATTGAAGAATTGGGTGCGATCGATAAAGCATCTGACTATGGTGACAAAATCACTGATGAATTGAACAAGCTTTTTGCATCCCGCCCGGACCTACCGTTTTTTGCCTATAACATTCGTTCGATTGTGTTTGTAGAAACCACATGTCCTTCTGGTGTTTTCCTTGTTACAAAGGATGCGAATTCACAAATCGAAGAACAAAAACTTCGTTCAAAAGCAGCAGAAGAGATTTATCTGGCATTGCTTAGTAAGGGCGTATTATTGATGGGTGATTGCAAGCGGATGTACACATGTATGCAACACAACGACGAATCCTTAAAGAAGACAATTTCCGCCTGGGAATATGCGATTGATTTGATTCCTTAAATAATTACTGTGTAAAAGATAACCTTTTTGCTAGGTTTTTCAAATAATTATAGAAAAGAACCACACAAAAGGAATGTGGTTCTTCTTAATAATGAGTATGGTTAATCCTTAAACACCGGCAGATGCCCAAGCGCGATGATGGTCCCAAGGTCGCAGGCATCGCCTTCGGTAAAGATGGCGGATTCCAGCACCACCTCTCCGCCGGCTTTCTGAATAACCTGGCGCATGGCCTGCAGCGTTGAGCCGGTGCTGATGACGTCATCCACAATAGCGGCGCGCTTGCCTTTCAACATGGGAATGTCTTTTTCATCCAGGATCAAGGTTTGCGGTTTGCCGGTGGTGATAGAAACAGACTCGGCTTTAATCGCTTCGCCCATATAGATCTTGTATTCTTTGCGCAGGACGATGTAAGGCTTTTGGGTCTCGACTGCCAGCATGTGTGCGATGGGAATGCTCTTGGCTTCGGCAGTGACCAGAACGTCATATTCAAAACCCGCAAGTTTTTCAGCCAGCAACCGGGCGCAAGCCTGCACGAATTCCGTATCACCCAGGATATTAAGGATGGCGATCTTCAAACCGGGTTTAATCTCAAACAAACGCAGGTCGCGCTTGACGCCGCCGATCTCGATTGGGTAAGTTTTGGCTGGATTGTTCATGCTGCCCTCCGGGAACAGGATCTTATATACCAATAAAAGTGTATCACAGGAGAAATTATTTCTGGATTATGGACATACCTTAAAAATACGAGAGCCGGAAACGCCGAT
>CAZBNE010000086.1:0-5304 GCA_964493155.1 uncultured Pelolinea sp. | reverse complement strand
GATTCCGGCCCTCTCATAAGGAGGAGAAGAAGAAGAGAAGTCGCCCTGCAAATAATATACTCCCAAGGCATAAAAAGTACATGACGTTAAACCTACGTTTACCCTACGATTTCGAACGCTTTTTCTAGTATTTTTTACAGATAAAACAATCCAAATTACTGCAAAAAAGTTTTTGCTCATATAATCAATATGATTAATAAAGAAAGAGAATAGATATGCACAAGGCTGCGTCTATCAACAGGATTGTCTCGGCGGAATTTATTGAAACAACACCCGCCGGTTCTCTGGCTGTGGCAGCGACAGGCACTGGTCTGGCGCGCCTGTTCTTCTGCGCGCGCGGGGATTATGATACCTTTGTGGCAGAAAACCATCTGATGGGGCAGGCGCCTAACGAAATTGTCAAATCAGCCGTAAGCCAGGTGGCGGAATATTTTGAAGGAACGCGCAGAAAATTCGACCTGCCGCTCGACCTCGGCGGACAGACGCCTTTCAGGACCAGGGTGCTGCGCGAGTGCGCCGGCATACCGTTCGGGAGCGTACTGACTTATGCCGAACTGGCAGGCAGGGCAGGCAGCCCGGGGGCTGCACGCGCGGCAGGCGGCACCATGGCGCACAATCCCATCGCGCTGGTCATCCCGTGCCACCGGGTGGTAGGCAGCGATAAAGGTTTACACGGATTTTCTTCCCCCGGCGGTCTTAAGACAAAGGCGCTTCTGCTGGCGCATGAAGGCGTTGCAGTTGAGAACGAACGCATAATGGATGAAATGAAATAATTATGAGTGAAAAAAAAGCTGGAAAATTCCATAGCGGCTTTGCAGCGGTGGTGGGGCGCCCCAATGTGGGCAAATCCACGCTCATCAATGCCCTGCTCGGACAAAAGATAGCGGCTGTTTCGAGCAAACCGCAGACCACCCGGCTTAAACAGCTGGGCATCCTGAGCGGGGAAGATTTTCAGATCGTTTTTATTGATACTCCCGGCATCCATCTGCCGCGGCACGCGCTTGGCAAAGGCATGAACGCCCTGGCGCAGGAAGCCCTGGCGGAAGCAGACCTGATCCTGTGGCTGGTGGATGCCAGTGCGCCGCCGCATGAAGAAGATCTCCTCATCACCCGGAAATTGGCCGAGCTGATTTCTCTGCCTCCGGTGATCCAGGTGCTGAACAAGGTTGACCTGACCAATGATGCGACGCTGGCGGAACGCAAAAAAGAGTACGAAGCGCTCTATCCCAATGCAGAGCAGTATACTGTCAGCGCCAGGATAGGAAGCGGAGTTGAGGAACTGAAGGCGATTATCAAGGCGCGTATGCCCAAGGGTGAAGCGCTTTTTCCATCAGACCAGGTGACTGACTATTATGAACGAGAGATTGCCGCTGATCTGATCCGCGAAGCCGCGCTGGAGCGTCTGCGGGAGGAAGTGCCGCACGCCATCGCAGTGCGTATAGATGATTTTCTTGAACGGGGCGAGGCAGGTGCGCGCATCACCGCCACGATCTTTGTGGAGAAAGAATCGCAAAAAGGGATCGTGATCGGCAAGGGCGCCGAGATGCTGAAAGCCATCGGCAGCGGTGCGCGTGAGGCGATCGAAGCCATGAGCGGACGCAAGGTTTACCTGGAACTGCGTGTCAAGGTCAACAAGAACTGGCGCAATAATCCTGACTTTCTACGGCAGATGGGCTATGAGGATCTGGGAAAAGAATAATTGCTGAACCTGTGGTTCTTTACAGCTGTTGCCTGTATGGCCATCAACTGGCTGGCAGTCTGGTTTGGATGGAGAAGCGCGAATTTCATCAGTAAGCCAAGTATCATCCTGGCATTGACAGGCTGGCTTTTCTCAAACATCTTGTTTTCATTTCCCGCGTTGTGGTTTGCTGTTGGATTGATCTTCGCATTGGCGGGTGATACACTGCTCATGTTTAAAGGCAAAAGCCTTCTGGGCGGGATGATCGCTTTTATGGGTACGCAGGTCGCTTATATCCTCGGCTTCAATCAGGCTTTTTCCAAAGCGGCGCCTGCGGAAATTGCCGTGGCAATGATCGTATTTTCGTTGTGGATGCCTGTATTCCTGGCGCTCAGGCAGGGCGCGCTGCCGAATCCGGACTATCGAAAAATCGAAGCACCATTAATCGCCTATAACCTGCTGATCGTGGTGATGGTGATCTCCGCCCTGACAACCCACTTTCGCGCCGGGTGGACGTCGATCCCGGCAGGGTTGGTTTCCTGCGGGGCGATCCTGTTCCTTTTTTCAGACACGCTTCTGGCGTATGACCGCTTCATCCAGCCCCTGCCGACTGCGCGATTGTGGAAGCGCGTGACCTATCAGCTCGGGCAATTGGCGATCATCGCCGGTGTGGTGCTCACCTTTTCTGCCTGAAATCCGTACTTTTCCTGAGAGGCCTGAAACCTTCGCCCAGGGCTTCATTGGCCTGGCCGATGACCATAAAAGCATCCGGATCCGCTTCGTGGACGACGGCTTTAAGCAGGTTGACCTCAGCACGGGTCAGCACGCAGTACAGCACCGGGCGCGATTGATTGGTGTAACCGCCGGTACCAGGCATGATGGTCACACCGCGTTCGAGCAAAGTGAGGATCTGCCTTGAAACCACCTTGTGTTCGCTGGTGATGATGAAAGCCATGCGGTAGAGGTTATTGCCCTCCGAGACTACTTCAGCCGCCATACCGCTGATATAGATGACGAACAGGGCATACAGCGCCTTGTCCCACCCAAAGGCAAATCCCGAGGCCAGCACCACCAGGCCGTCTGTGATCAGATAGGCCTGCGAAATGGCGATCCCGCGGTAGTGGTTGAGGATGCGCCCCAGGATATCCGATCCGCCGCTGGTGCCGCGCCCGCGATAGACCAACCCCAGGCCGATACCCAGCAGAACTCCTCCGTAGAGCGCATCAATGAATTTATCAGTTGAAGCGCCCTGCAAAGGGAGAAAATATGCCAATCCGTCGGTGAACAATGAAAAGAGGATGACTGCTGCTGCCGTGCGCAGGGCGAAACGCCTACCGCCCAGATAGCGCCACCCCAACACCAGCAGGGGGAGGTTGCCGAGCAGGACCATAACGCCGATCGGCCAACCGGTGAAATAGTTGACTATCTGCGAAGCGCCGCTGATGCCGCCGCTGACCATCAATCTGGGAATTAAAAACAGGCGCATAGCCAGCGCCTGCACGAAGGCGCCGGCGGCGATAAAGAAATAATCAAAAAAAACATATTTGCGGGATGAGAGTTTTTTGAACATACTCTTTTCAAGAAATGCGTCAGGGCGATTATACGCCATTCTTATCGGCCGGGTCTTTATAAGAGTTTTTGAGGATGCTTGAAACGGCAATCAAAAAGCAATACAATGATGCTGGAGGGAAAGCTCGTTCACTTTCGCCTGTGAACAGGTGTGGGAAGATGGTGACGGACGGCAAGCAGGATTGCTACTTTCCCTCCATCTTTTTTTAAAACACTGATGGATATATATTTTTATTGACAAAAACAGATGAGAAAACCACCTGGTATCCGCATCATCGATAAGCTTGCGTGCGGTTTTTACTACAGATCGACACGGATAGGCATACACACTTAATGCAAAACACAGATAAATGATGAAATGAAATATGGAAGTCAGTCACTTCAACAGCTTCTGTTGGCTGATGGCACGCGCCCAGGAAGCAGGTTTTTCTTCCAGGCATGAATGACAGGGCTACTTCAATATAACCAGGTTTCTTGAAAAAATATTACGGATAAACGCATCTGAAGCCGCGCACAGCGCCGGGAGATCCCGGGACATGCGACAGGCGGTTGGCGGGACGCGTGTATTGGACAGGATCATAATAATTGGCGCCCTTAAGCACTTTCTTTTCGCCGGTTTCAGGCCCCTGCGGGTTGGAGGCGGGTGAATTTTGATAATAATCGGGATCGTACCAGTCTGAAACCCATTCGCGCACATTGCCGCCCATGTCCAGGGCGCCGTAAAAACTCTTGCCGAAGGGGAAGATCCCTGCTGCGGTAGTGTTGCCGATGTAATTATCCACATTGACAAATTTTATACGCGGTTGGTCGTCACCCCAAGGGTATTTTGCGCCGTTCGGCCCGCGGGCGGCTTTTTCCCATTCCGCTTCAGTCGGCAGGCGGCCGCCGGTCCAGTCGCAGTAGGTTTGTGCCATGTCCCAGGCAATATACACAACCGGATGGTTGGCATAAAGAGGATCCAAGAACCTGGGATTGGTAGCATGCTTCACAGAATACTGGCATACCGCGGCATTCACACACGCTGTAAACATGCTGTTGGTGACCTGTGTCTTTGTGATCCAGAATGTGTCGAGGAAAACCTTGTGCTGCGGCTCTTCGTTTTCATTACGATTTGAATCATTTTGATTTGAACCCATCAGGAAGTCCCCGGCTGGCACATAAACCAGCTCCATGAAACTGACAGGATTGTAAACAGGCGAATAACTGGCGGGATCGGCGGGGGCGGGGATGGGCGTTGAACGCGGGGTGGGAGTGGGCGTGGGCAGAGGAGTAGCTGTGGGCTCGGGTGTGGCAGTCGAGGCGAGCGCCGCCATGGTCTGCTCAACTGAAAGCTTGACCCACATTTGTGTGGCCAGCATACCCATATCGGGGGTGGGTGCTGCCTGCGGTTTGGGCGCACAGGATGTCATTAATACAATGGTCAAACATGAAATAATGGTTTTTTTGCCCAATTGTTTCCCTCGACGCAGGTACCGGATAAGATACTGTACCCACAATAATAACTTAAATATCATATATATGAAAAGCATAAATTATGGGCTTTGATTTTCATTAACCAGGGTAGCCATTTTCATGGCAGTTTGATCTGCGAAAAAATTCCCCAATGTATCAAAGCATTGGGGAAGGATCTATCAAAGTGAGAATTTTCCTGTAACTATTAGCGATAGTCACTAATTGCTCAGTGAACGCATGGACCACAGGGTGATGAAATTTCTGCTATATTCAAGCCTGATGCGCGGGGAATCATCAATACGCCTGAATGCCTCTACAGGGTTTTTGCCCATTCATCAATGGCCTGGTTGATCCTCTTCCTGAGGTCCTCAAAATCGGGTGGATCGGCAGGCTGCGGCTGCGGCTGCGGCTGTGGCTGCGGCTGCGGCTGCGGTGTGGTTTGGTTTCCCCCCGTCGCTTTAATAAATTTTCTGAGGTCACTGAGATCGCCATTGAACCAGTTATGGTCGATCGGCTTCTTGGTGGTCGAGCCGGGGGGTGTGTAGGTGGTCCGGTCGGAAAACTGCCATAAGGTCCACTTTTTCCATGGCTTGGGGATGGTGATT
>CAZBNE010000085.1:5047-9037 GCA_964493155.1 uncultured Pelolinea sp. | reverse complement strand
CCGGTCCTGACCGCAGGTTTGCTTACCTTGCGGAAAAGGTCCGGTATTGAGAGGTCAAAAGTGAAAGCCAGCGCGATCAGCAGCCAAGCAATGAGCACAACCAGCGCACCCCAATCCCCCAGCAGATTGGCGAGCACCCTTTCAAAGAAGGCACCGATATATCCGCCACCGCTGCCGCTGGCGGCCAACGCCCAGCCGCCGCCGCTGAACCAGTGCATCCATACCAAAATATTAACATACAGGAATACAATACCAAGCAGGCGCTCTACCGAAACGATCGGAAAACGCTGCTCATTGCGTACAATGAACCATAATCCCACAAGCATCAGTACGAAGGGAAAAAGCAGCGATCCCATGCCAGCGATCAAATTCAGGAAGGAGACGACTTCGCCTGTCAGGCCGCCATCTGTTTTACCCATAAATCCAAGCAGAGAGACGACTCCAAGAATCAAAAGGAAAACCCCGATAATATCCATCTTGCGTTCGGGGGACAGTTTTCTGATCTTGCGATTCAGGCGCGATAAGGTATTCGTTTTACGTTTTCGGGATGAATAGGATGCGGATCTGCCTGAACGGGAAGCTGATTTTCTTTTAGCCATAGAATCTATACGGAAATATTGTTCTAATTATAGCACTCGCATCCAATCGATAGAAACGTTTATTTCCGCTTTATCAGCCAGGCAGGGATCGCAGTCAGTATCAGCAAGGCAGCCAGAACGATCTCAATTAGCCTGAAAGGAAAATCCAGCTGGACAGCAGGTTGCCTGAGCGGTACTTCGGCAGTTTTATCTGCAGCGGATAATTCCTCCATTGGTTGGACGCCCAAAATAGGCCCGCTCCCAGAAAGAGGTTCGGGGGCAACCCTCTCTTGTGGCTGCGGTTCAGTTTCAGGCTGCTGCTCCTCCAAAACTTCTGGTGCAGGCATTTCCGTATCAGGCGCTGCATCGGATGCGGGTTGTTCTTCAACCGGCGAAGCCGCATCAGGAAGCGTTTCTTCAGCTGCTCCTCCGCCAATGCCATAGGGTTGCAGAGCAGCACCGCCGCCCAATCCGGGCCCTTCAGCACCGCCGCCCCCGCCACCTTTGCCATACGCTCCCATCATTGAGGTGGGCGCACCCCAGAAAATGATCACCGGTGCTTCCTCATTAGGAGCTTCAGCAGAAGACCTTTTGGCAGATTCCATAGCAATTTCAGGTTGAGCATCTTGGGCGGTGTCATTAATGCTCATCGCACGCGACCCAAGTGTCAGGTCAAACGTGAAAATAGCCACCAACAGCAGCGCGGCAGCGGCGGATGAAAATCGCAGAATGCCGATCAATGGAGGATTCGATTTTTTAACGAGAGAACTCGCAGAAAGCGTGAAATTCCTTGGAGCACGGCGAACCGGAAGAGAGCGCAGCAGCGCACTTGTACGCCGGAGAGTGTCCAGTGCCATTCGGCATTCCGGATCGGACTGCAGCCTCTCATCTATCTGGCGTTTTTCGACAACAGACAGTTGACCATCCAGATAAGCGGAGAGCAGCAGCCAGTCGTTCGTAGAAATTTTTCTGTGCTTAATCATTGCCTGCTCTCATCCATCAGACGATATTTTTCAGGTAATAGTTCCCCCGCATTCTGCAGGCAGTCCTGTACACGCTGCCTGGCGCGTGCCAGACGGCTGCGTACCGTTCCAAGCGGCGTGTTCACAACCCTGGATGCCTCCTGATAATCCATCCCCTGCACATCCACCAGCACGATCACGGTTCTGAATTCCTCCGGCAGACCACCCAGGCAGTTTTGGATAGCATTTTCAAGTTCCTGCATTTCAACACGATCTTCAGGGGATTGGGAATCATCACTCAGCCAGACAGGATCCTCCAGTTCCTCACTACTCTCACTGTCAATGGGATTAAGAACTTCGGTGGGTTTACGTTTCTGCCGGCGGAGCTCATCATAGCATGCGTTGGTCAGGATGCGCAGGATCCAGGCGCGAAAGGAACCTCCACGGAAAGTCCGGATCGCCTGGTAGGCATTGATAAACGCAGTCTGGGTGGCATCCTGTGCAGCTGCATCATCCCCAAGCAGGCGGTAAGCCAGGTTATAAGCCTGATCCTGATACGCCAATACCAGCCGGTTGAAGGCTTCCAAATTCCCGTGCCTGGCATCCTGGATCAGTGCAGATTCATCCATAAAGCTGGTCTCTCGACTGATTGCGATTATAACTTACCTTATCTGGACCTTTTTTCTACAAAAATTGTTTTTATGATTTTCAAATACTTTTTTTACTATAATCATAAGAGAATTATCATGAGACTTGGAGGAAAAATCTATGAAAGCACGGACTGAGATCGATTTTTCATACTTGGGGGATGCACAGAAAGTGGTTGAAGATTGGGCGGCAGCCCATGATTATCAATTCAAAGAAAGGGTGGATGATATGCATATCTATCAGCGCGGTTCGGGTTTCTGGACCGCGCCCATCAGGCTGGCGGGCAGCCAGCACGGAGAACATGTGCATTTGGAAGCTTACGTTTACACGCCCTTTTTTAATCGCCTGCTGTCATTATTCCTTGTGCCAGAAGAAACGCATATCGAATCCGGCGGCTTTACAGCGAGCATCCCCCGAGCGATGGCCAGAAAAGATATCAATGAACTTTTAAAAGCCTTCAATCAACCTCCCATTAAATAAACGCCAAACGAACCTGAATAATCAGCCTAAATCGCAGATGACCGAATTCAGCGCCTTTATTGGTGTGGAGGCAAACCGTGAGCGATCCTATCCGTTCACTTATGCGGCTATCGATCGAGAACTGACCATCCGCGCCATTGGACGCGGAAGCATCAAAGACGCGTTCGCATTCCTTGCCGGGCAGGAAAGCGCCCTGGCAGCCATCAATTCACCCATGACCACCAGCAAAGGGCTCTTGAAGCGCGAAGAGATTCGTGAAAAACTTTCCTCCAAATCCCGGCTCGGGCGCTGGGCGAACCTGCGGCTGGTGGAATATGAACTGCTTGAGCGGGGTGTGCACGTACCGCGCACTCCAGGATCACTAAAGCGCAGCCCGCGCTGGATGAAACAGGGCTTCCGGCTTTTTGAGGAACTTGGAAAATTCGGCTACCAGCCATATCCTGGCGCAGACGCGCCAAAGCAGTTTTTTGAATGCCAGGGTGAGGCGGCATTCTGGAACCTGCTGGGGCACGCGCCATTGAAAGAACACACGCTGGAAGGCCGTCTGCAGCGCCAAATGGTGCTGCAGCTGTGCGGGCTGCCGGTAACGGATGCCATGCTCTTTTTTGAAGAGGTCACGCGCCACCACCTGCTGAACAGTTCGCTCCCACTGGATAACCTCTACTCCAATGAGGAGCTCAACGCGCTCGCGGCCGCCCTGACTGCCTGGCAGGCCTGTCATCAAACGGACAAGATCATGCGCATCGGCCACGCGGAGGAAGGCTTTATTTTCCTTCCTGACCAATCCCTGCAATAAATTTCTACTCATTAGCGTTTGCTGTTTTTTTTTATTTATTCTTTCTCTTGACATCTTTTGCAGCGCCGCTATAATCTAAAATAACAGCCCGCCCGGGCTTCCAACCCGGCGCCATTTTGGCAGGCTGCCTGCGCAGAGGCAATTTATGGCTGTAAGCAGGCCGGTGCAGCCGTTATCGCGCAATAAGGCTGAATTCTGTTCAGTGAAAGCAGGTGGCACCACGGGAACCCCCTCGTCCTGCGGGAGAGGGGAATTTTATTTAAAAAAGAGGCAGCCATGATAGACATTAAATTGGTCAGGGAAAAACCGGAAATCTTAAAAGAAGGGCTTAAACGCCGCCAGATGGATCCTGCTGTGATCGACCAGCTGGCCCAGCTGGATGAAAAACGCCGCCAGGCGCTCACCGAAGTTGAAACACTTAAAGCGGAACGCAACAAGGTTTCAAAAGAGATCAGCGCCACCCGGGACGCAAAGGAACGCGAAAGCAGGGTCAGCGCCATGCGGGCAGTGGGCGACCGGATTGCCA
>CAZBNE010000085.1:0-4947 GCA_964493155.1 uncultured Pelolinea sp. | reverse complement strand
ACACCCTTCATGGTGAAAGGCGAGACATTGTTTGCATCCGGCCAACTGCCCAAATTTGCCGATAACCTGTACCGCGACCATGAGGAGGATCTGTGGATGGTGCCGACGGCGGAAGTGCCGCTGACCGGGATCCATATGGGCGACGTGATCGATGAAGCTGATCTGCCGCTGCGCTACACCGCGTACACACCCTGCTTCAGACGCGAGAAAATGAGCGCCGGGCGGGATGTGCGCGGTATAAAACGCGGTCATCAGTTTGATAAAGTAGAAATGTACGCATATTCCAGGCCTGAGGATTCCGCTAAAGAACTTGAAAAAATGCTGGCTGATGCCACCCAAACTTGCGCCGAGCTGGGCCTGACCTACCGCATCGTACAGCTATGCAGCGGAGACCTGGGATTCGGGGCATCCATCTCCTTCGATGTCGAAGTCTGGGCTCCCGGCTGCGCTGAATGGCTGGAAGTATCTTCTGTTTCTAATGTCACCGATTTCCAGGCCCGGCGCGCCAATATCAAATACAAGGACAGCTCGGGACGCAAGGATTTCGTGCACACTCTCAACGGTTCAGGCTTGGGAATGCCGCGCACCCTGATCGCAGTGATGGAGACGTACCAGCAGGCGGATGGCAGCATCCGCATTCCGGAAGTGCTGAAACCCTGGATGGGCGGCATTGATATCATCCAAGCATGAGCCTGAATAATACACTGGCAAAACCAATCCTGAGCTTACTGGCACTGTCAAGCGGCTGCTCAAACCAGGGGCTTTTGCTGCCGGCAGGCAAAGCACTACCTCAAGCCGTATTTGCAGCAGTACAGATCGTTACCGCCGCGCTTATGATCACCGGATTGGTCAGCCTGTTCACTTTTATCATCCCAGGCTTGACCATCATCTGGCTCGCAGCCCTGGCTTATGGGCTGCTGACCGGGTTCAGCGTGTTCAGCATCATCAGCATGGTGATCATCTCCTTGCTGATGGTCTTCGGCAATATGGTGGATCAGCTGTTAATGGGCGCCAAAGCCAAACAGAGTGGCGCAAGCTGGACGGGCGTGATCCTGTCAACCATCGCCACATTCGTTTTCAGTTTTCTGTGGCCGCCATTTGGCGGCATGATTGCCGGCATGCTGGTTTTGTTTGTATTTGAATTCATCCGCCTGCGCGACTGGCGTAAAGCGGGCGGCAGCACAAAAGAAATGGCATTCGGCTGTGCTTCAGCTGTTGTGGTGCGCTTCTTTATCGGCTTGGTGATGATCGCAGTCTGGGTCATCTGGGTTATTCAAAGCGGAAAACTGCCTTTTTAACCGAGACCATAATTTAAAAAAGAACTACCATTCTTCATATGGGAGTTCTTTTTTTTATGTTCAAGTCATTTTCTGATCAATGAAACCGCGTACAACGCGATTGAACCTGCTACTGCCGCATTGAGCGATTCCAGCCGGCCGGAGGTGGGGATATGAGCGATCAGGTCGCATTTTTCGCGCACCAGCCGACGCAGTCCGCCGCCTTCGCTGCCCACTACCAGCGCCAGAGCGCCGGACAGGTTCACCTTGTCCAGCGGCTGGGAGCGGGTGTCCATATCCAGACCGATCACCCAAGCGCCGCGGGCTTTGATCCTGTCGATTGCCTGCGCCAGGTTGCCTTGTGCAATCAAGAGATGTTCGCTGCCGCCGGAAGAGGCATGTACAACTGCCGGGGAAACTCCCGCCGCACGATCCGGGGGGATCAGGATGCCATGCACACCGAAAAGTTCAGCGCTGCGGATCAGGGTGCCGAAATTCTGCGGGTCCTGCAGCTGGTCAAGCAGCAGCATGAACAAAGGCTGCGCTTTTTTTTCAGCCAGCGCGAAGATCTGAGCCAGATCTGCGTAAGGATACTCACTGGCCTGCAGGGCGACTCCCTGGTGATGCTCATGGATCTGGATCAGCTCAGTTTTTTCCACCCGTTCAACTGGCAGATTCATTTTTTTAGCCAGGTCATCAATTTCAGAAAGCCTGGCGCTGTCTTCAGTTCCACGGGCAATCAGCAACCGGAAAAAATGCCTGCGCTGAGAACGCAGGCATTCATAAACTGGATTTCTACCGGTGATCCATTCTCTCATTTCCAGGTCCAGGCGCTCCCGCCCTTGGCATCTTCCACCTGTACACCCAGATGCGCCAGACGGTCGCGGATCAGGTCTGAAAGCGCCCACATCTTTTGTTCGCGGACTTTTGCCCGTACCTCCAGAAGCAGTTCAATGAAGGGTTCGGTTTGAAGCGATCCGGTCTTTGCAAAAAGGCTCAACCCCAAAACACCGCTGAGTTCTTTAATGAGATCCTGCGCTGCTTTTAGCTGGTCAGAAGTTGCTCCGTCAGCGCGTGCCTGGTTGATGACGCGAACGAGGTCAAACAGGTTGCCCATCGCGCCGGAGGTATTGAAATCATCATTCATGCATTCGGTGAATCCAACTCTGGTCTTTTTTATTTGGGTAGTCAGCGCTTCAAGCTGATCTGCGGATAAACCTGGCGCGTCAGCCTGGGCGGGTTTCAAGCCAGAGGCGAGCCGCTCGAGAGCACGGTCTGCCTGGCTAATCACATCGTCATTAAAAGTCAGCGGTCCACGGTAGCCGGAATTGATCACCATGAAACGCATTGTATCCGCCGTGTGATTGGAAAGAAACTCCTCAATGCTCACCAGGTTGCCGATGGATTTGGACATCTTTTCACCGCTGAGCTGAAGCATGCCGTTATGGATCCAGTACCTGGCGAAAGGTTTGCCGCTGAACGCCTCGGATTGGGCAATTTCGTTCTCATGATGAGGAAAGATAAGGTCATTGCCGCCGCCATGAATATCGATCTGCTCACCCAGGTGGGTCCAGCTCATCGCGGAGCATTCAATATGCCATCCCGGCCGCCCTTTACCCCAGGGGCTGTCCCAGGCTGGTTCGCCAGGCTTGGCTGCTTTCCACATGGCAAAGTCCATGGGATTTTCCTTGCGTTCGTCCACCTCAATGCGCGAGCCAGCGCGCATATCATCCAGTTTGCGACCCGAGAGCTTGCCGTAATCCACCAGCTTTTCAACGCGGAAGTAAACATCCCCGCCGGTTTCGTATGCATAACCTTTATCGATCAATCCCTGGACAAGTTTGATAATGTTATCCATTTCGCCGGTCGCGCGCGGGTTGAAAGTTGCCTTGAGGATATTGAGGTCCTCAAGGTGTTTGGCGAATTGCTGAATGTAGCCTTCAGCCAGGTCAAAGGGATCGACCCCCAATTTGGCGGCCCTCAGAATGATCTTGTCATCCACATCCGTAAAATTCATTATGTGGCGGACTTCAAAGCCACTGTACTGCAGGTAGCGGCGGATGATATCAAAGACCAGGGCTGACATAGCGTGCCCCACATGCGCCTTGTCGTAAACGGTCGGCCCGCAGACGTACATGCGCACTTTGCCGGGTTCGATGGTTTCAAAAAGTTCTTTTTTACGTGTCAGTGTGTTAAAGACCTGCAAAGCCATGGCGTACCTCCCGCTTATTTTTTACTGTTGCCGTTTCCGTTAGCCGATTTGACTTCAGGCTTAGAGAAGATCATCCGGCCAGCCGCTGTTTGCAGGACCTTTGTGACCGAGACCGTGATCTCTTTTCCCAAGTAATTCCGTCCTTCCTCTACCACCACCATCGTCCCGTCATCCAGATAACCCACACCCTGGCCGACTTCTTTGCCTTCCTGGATCACGTTGACAGACAGCAGCTCACCGGGCAAAAGGATCGATTTCACGGCATTGGCCAGGTCATTGATATTCAGGACCTGCACACCCTGCAGTTCAGCGACGCGGTTGAGATTGTAGTCATTAGTCAGGATAGGCGCCTGCATCTGGCGCGCCAGCATGATGAGTTTTTCATCTACTTCTCGTACGCCTTCCACATCAATATCCGCGATCGTGGTGGTGATGGCGCGTTCTTTTTGAAGGTCAGACAGCACTTCCATGCCTCGGCGCCCGCGCTGGCGGCGCAGACTTTCTGCCGAGTCTGCGATGTATTGAAGTTCATTGAGGACGAACCTTGGAATAACCAGGGTGCCGGAAATGAAGCCGGTACGGGCGATATCTGTTATACGTCCGTCGATGATAACGCTGGTATCGATCAGGATTGATTTTTCCTGCTGCCACTTGCCGGATGCTCCATGCGTACTCTTGGATGCACGATGCCCAAGCGGGAACACCTCACGCAGGTCACCCTGACGGGAAACCGCTATGGCAACTCCCAGGTAACCGAACAGGACGGCTGCGACAAAGGGCAGAATGCTGCTAAAAGGTTTGGGAAGAAATGATATTGGCAGAGATATTAACGCCGCAATAATAAGGCCGACAACCAGGCCAATTAAAGCGAAAATGAGGGTCGACCCTGAAACCTTGGAGAGGTAAGAGCGGATCCAGTTGATGGGATTGAGCGTTAAGGCCGGCATGATGAGAAAACCGACCAGCGCCATAATAATGGTTGCCCCGATTGCATAAGGAAGGGCGACAACTGCGGGAAAAAGATTATCAACAATCAAATTTCCCAGGTAAAAGCCGGCCACGCCAAAAAGGATAAGTCCTAAAAAACGAAAAATAATTACGGTTGATTTCATAATAATTCCTTTCGTGCAAAGTCTTGTTAAAGTACAAAAATAATAATTTCTTACACGAGGATATTATCACGCGCGTAAAAAGAAGTCAATAAGACAATTATTAATTTTTGTTGTTTTTACTTTTTGTTTACTTGTCTAAAGCTGAAGTAATTGACACCTCACTGTGCGCATGTTAAAATTTGAGCACTGCCCGCCCCCATCGTCTAGCGGCCCAGGACGCGGCCCTCTCAAGGCCAAAACAGGGGTTCGAGTCCCCTTGGGGGCACTTTATATTTAAAGCAACTATATTTGCCTTCTATACATAAGCCGAGGGGATATGAGGCCAAAAAGGGATTCGAGTACCTGA
>CAZBNE010000084.1:7454-9112 GCA_964493155.1 uncultured Pelolinea sp. | reverse complement strand
CCGCGATGAAGACGGCAAACGCATTCCCATGGATGTAAAAGTGGGCGACACAGTGCTTTATGCCAAGTATTCAGGCACCGAGATCAAGATGGAACAAAAGAAACTCTTGATCATCAAAGAGAGCGACGTCCTCGCTGTCGTTGAAGGCTAAGAAAATTTTTTAGAAATAAATAAAGGAGTATTTATATGGCAGCTAAACAGTTAGTTTTTGGCGAAGAAGCGCGAAGGAAACTGCGCAATGGTATTGATGTGCTGGCAGAAGCAGTAGCCACCACACTTGGCCCCAAGGGCCGGAATGTCGGTTTGGATCGCAAATTTGGTTCCCCCACCATCACCCATGACGGCGTGACTGTGGCTAAAGAAGTTGAACTGGAAGATCCCTTTGAAAATATGGGTGCCCAGCTCTTAAAAGAAGCAGCAACAAAGACCAATGATATCGCCGGCGACGGCACCACAACTTCAACGGTTTTGGCACATGCCATGGTTGCTGAGGGACTCAAGACCCTCGCTGCTGGCGCGAACCCGATGATGTTGAAACGTGGTATTGAAGCTGCTTCCAAGAGCATCGCGGATGCCATCAAGGAACAGGCGATCGTCATTTCAACCAAGGAAGAAATTGCCAATGTTGCCACCATCTCAGCCCAGGACCGCCAGATCGGCAACCTGATATCTGAAGTTATGGATAAGGTCGGCAAAGACGGCGTTATCACGGTTGAAGAATCCAAAGGCCTGGAATTTGAACAGGAATATGTGGAAGGTATGCAGTTCGACCGCGGTTATATTTCCGCTTATTTCATCACCGATTCCGAACACATGGAAGCGGTCATCCAGGATCCTTATATTCTGATCTACGACAAGAAGATCTCAGCTGCCCAAGACTTGCTTCCACTGCTGGAAAAATTGGTCCAGATCGGCAAGCGTGAACTGGTAATCATTGCTGAAGATGTTGACGGCGAAGCTCTTGCGACCATGGTGCTTAATAAACTTCGCGGCACCCTGAACGTCCTGGCTGTCAAAGCCCCCGGATTCGGCGATCGCCGAAAAGCCATGCTTCAGGATATTGCAGTCCTGACCGCTGCTACCGTTATTTCAGAAGAAACCGGCCGCAAGCTGGAAACTGCAGTTGTGGCTGATCTTGGACGAGCGGAAAAGGTTGTAACTGACAAAGATAATACAACTGTCATTGGTGGCAAGGGTGATCCCAAGGAAATCAAGGGACGCATCGAACAGATCCGTGTCGAGATCGACAAGACCACCAGCGATTATGACCGCGAAAAACTCCAGGAACGTCTTGCCAAGTTATCCGGTGGTGTTGCCATCATTCGTGTTGGCGCTGCTACCGAGACCGAACTGAAGGAAAAGAAGCACCGTGTTGAAGATGCCTTATCGGCAACCCGCGCGGCTGTTGAAGAAGGTATTGTTCCAGGTGGTGGTGTGGCGCTCATCAATGCCATTGCCTCACTTGACAAGATCAAATTGGATAACGACGATGCCAAGACCGGTGTCAATATCGTTCGCAAAGCGCTGGATGTTCCCATGCGGCGCATTTCCGAGAATGCCGGTTATGATGGTTCCGTGGTGGTCGCGAATGTCCGCCAGGAACAGGAAAAGGCCAAGAACCTTAAGGTTGGTTTTGACATCCTCGAAGAAAAATATAT
>CAZBNE010000084.1:0-7444 GCA_964493155.1 uncultured Pelolinea sp. | reverse complement strand
GGCGCTTGAAGTGCCCATGCGCAAGATCACTGAAAATGCTGGCAAAGAAGGTTCTGTGGTTATTGAAAATGTTCGCCGAGCCCAGGAAAAAGGCAAGAACACCAATATCGGTTATGACGTCATCAAAGACGAATATATGGATATGGTCAAAGGCGGCGTCATTGATCCCGCCAAAGTAACTCGCGGCGCATTGGAAAATGCAACCTCCATCGCGGCGATGATCCTAACCACAGAGGCTTTAATCACGGAAGTTCCTGAGAAGGAAAAACCCGCACCGCCTCCCATGCCCGAATACTAAAATTCCAGAAGAACTGGCCGTAGAAATACGGCCGGTTTTTTTTGCATTCTTCTCAAATCCTCAAAAAATTCTGCTGAAGAATAAATGATCAATTCTATAAAGAATTGAAAAAGACTTATAAGTTATAATTTCGCGCGTGCAATCCAAACCTGTAATTTATCGGATCGTTCAATTAGGCTGCATATTGTTGCTGATCGCTGGCTGCAAGCCTAAACCGGATTCAGCCAATGTACTGCCACAAGCAGCGGTTCTGACACCAACACCAACCGAAGCGCCCATGGCTGCCCGCGTGAATGGTGAAGGGCTTCTGCTATCTGATTACGAGCAGGAACTTCAACGCTACCAGGCTGGGATAATGGAATTGGGGCAGGATTTTGACCAGGCAACTGCGAAGGAAGAAGTTCTAAAGATGATGACCGATCAGGTATTGCTCGCGCAGGCAGCCGCGAAGCAGGGATATGTATCTGATGATACTGCGCTCCAGGCTCGCTATGACGAACTTGTAGATGAAGCTGGAGGTGCGGATGCCCTTGATTCCTGGATGAGCCAGAATTTTTTTTCTGAGGATAGTTTTAGAAGAAGTCTTTCATTGGATATGGCAGCTGTCTGGATGCGCAACAAAATTCTTGCTGCGGTACCGACCACAGCCGACCAGGTGCTGGCACGCCAGGTCCTTGTTGACAATGAAAATGAGGCGATTGCTGTTGAACGCCGGCTGCAGGTTGGAACTTCTTTCGAGACACTGGCTTATGAATATGATCCGCTCACCGGAGGCGACCTCGGCTGGTTCCCGGCTGGTTATCTACTGCAGCCGGATGTGGAAAAAGCTGCTTTTTCACTGCAGCCCGGCCAATATAGCGGGATCATCCCAACCAGTTATGGTTTCCATATCGTGTATGTTGTTGAGCGGGATGGACAGCATCCTCTTTCACCGGAAGCGCTGCTGGTTGTACAGCGGCTCGCCTTTGAAAAATGGCTGGCAGATGAGCGCGCCAGATGCGTGATCGAGGTCCTGGTTTCCTAGATAACTGCCTCGCGCTTTTTTATTTCAATCCATTCAGATCCTGCCATTGATCCGGTTATCCTGTCGGCAGGATAATCCATTACTTTTCCATTTTTAAAGAACTCGAAATCGTATTGTGTCATGTTGCCGGCTTTCAATCCGGGGACAGGCATCAGCCTGGCAGTAAGCGGCTTGTTCAACCGCAGCGATAAAGCTGCGACATCCATCAGTAAAGGTTCGATCTGCTCAGCTCGAATATTGCCCGGCAATGGCACAGTATCCAATCCAGTACCGCAAACGGCGGAAACCATCAGCAGGTCCTTGACCGTGAAATGCTCGCTTGCGGTGCGCGCTGCAAGGATGGAATCTTCCAGAACAGGGAGCATCAATCCGTTGAAACCCGCATGCTGCCATTTTCCCCGGTTGAGCGCATCCGCCAGGATCGCTGCAGCGGTAAGAGTCCCGCTAAATCCGATCTGCGGAATGCCAAGAGCTTCAAGCGCCGATCCCAATGAACACCAATCTTCCGGAAAGGGGGCGAGTGAAAAATCAAAGCCTTTAAATGAGATACCTTCGTCGCGTGCTGTGAACTTTGAGATCTTGGAAAGCTCATCCGCCGCATCCTCAAGTCGGCTTAACATCCTGTTGCGTCCTTCAGAAATGTCTTTGGCGCCTCTGAAGGCTTCCACGGCTGCGTCAGCAGATTCCATTGCCAGCGAAAATGTTGGCTGGGTGCCATAACTGTAAGCGGCCGGGAAGAAGGGTGTGAATGGCTCAACATGGCTCATTGCGCAGAATCGCAGGTTCGTGAATCCATCTGGTGTTATTGTGGATGCTTCGGTGATGATTTTCGCACAGGCGCGAATTGCCGCCATAGAAATTCCACGCTGCGGATGGGCAAGGATTCCGGTCACAAAAACATTGCGGGTTGCCCTGAGAATTCCGGTTATCTGCTGATAGTCTTCAATACTGGATAATCGCGCCGGACCAATAGAAAGATAATTAAATCCAAGCTGCTGAGCGCAGTCTTCAAGCGCAGTAACTTTTTGGATGACATCTTTCGCGCTGGAATAATGCCCGAAAGGAATGGTTGCCAGGCGCTGAGTTTGCACTTCCCAGCCTTTCTTTCTAAATCCCTCTCTGCAATTCTTTGCCAAACCAGCCAGCTGCTTGAGCTGGTCATCAAAATCCTTGTCCAATGGATTGCAAAAACAGGTGATCGAACGTATTTTCATTTATTTGTCCTTTGGCGAAAAGCTTCATATATTAAGATGCTGCCGGCTATCGCTGCGTTGTAAGATTCAGTGGTGTCGAGCATGGGGATGCGAATGGAAGCATCCACGATCTTCCTCAGGTCTTTTCCGGCGCCGGCAGCTTCACCTCCGACCACCAGGCAGATTGGGCGCGCCAGGTTTTCCTCCCAGCAAATCCGTCCTTTATCTGAGTCTGCCAGCAGGATTTCAAGAGTAGGTTTGTTGGAAGATTTGCAGAAATTGCCGATCTCCTCCGGGGTCATTATCACTACCGTCAATTTAAAGTGCGCACCCATGCCTGACCGAAGCACTTTGGGTGAAAAAATATCAGCGCAATGGGGGGTAAGGATCACAGCTTCAACACCAAGCGCTGCTGCGCTGCGCAGAAGAGTGCCCAGATTACCCGGGTCGCGCACTCCATCGAGCGCAAGGACAAAAGTGCTGGAATTGCCTGGAAAATTATTTAGAGCGGGCAAGACCATCAATATGCCCTGTGAGGTTTGGGTATCCGAGATGCGGTCCATAAGTTCAGGTGCAATTTCCTCGATCTCGTATTCTTGATCGCTAAGGTTCTGGATGATTGCCTTACCGCGATCTGATAACTGACTTGAAAACAGGATGAATTTCGGGCGGATTCCGGCAAGCACGGCTTCTTCAGCCAGGCGAACACCTTCAATGACGAACGAACCATTCTCATCTCGTTCCTTTTTTGAGGAAAGCAGTGCACGGACCAGCTTGACTTTTGGATTCTGGATGGAGGTGATCATTTTATTCGCCCATCCCAAATTCATTGTGGAAAGCTTTGATGAATGCAGATGCAGTCATATCATCAAAAAGAACCACCCGTATTTTTACGAGGATGGATGCTGGATGGTTTTCGAAATAATCTTTGAAGGTTCGCATGAAGATGCTTGCGGCACGCTCAACCGGAAAGCCATAAATTCCGGTGGAGATTGCTGGAAAAGCGATCGAGCTAAGCTTTAATCCTTCGGCAGCCGTAAGGCTCCCAATAATCGCTTTTCTCAATTTTTCATTCTCATCACCCTCTCCCCAAACAGGGCCAACGGCATGGATCACATATTTACATGGCAGTTTTCCACCGGAAGTAACTGCCGGCTTGCCATGCGTAACAGTGCCATTTGCCTTCACCCATTCGCGGCTCTCACGGTCAATGGCTTCGCCGCCCCGGCGTGAAATCGCTGCGGCAACACCGCCGCCATGCATCAGCTGGGAATTGGCAGCATTGACAATGGCATCTGTTGTTTCGAGTGTGATATCTCCCTGGCAAATCTCCAAAAGCTGACCAGAAGCAAATTGGGTGTGGATCAAGATCTCTGTCATCGTCTTTATTCACAATTGTAATAGAAATAAAAAAGGGCAGCCACAGGGGCTGCCCTTGGATTAACCAAAAAAATTATAAAGCGGCTTTCGCTTTTTCAAAAACCTTGGTGAATGCTTCCGGGCTGCGCACAGCCAGATCAGCAAGCATTTTACGGTTAAGCTGGATGTCTGCTTTCTTCAAGGCGTATATGAATTTGCTGTAGGGAAGCCCATTCAAGCGGGACGCGGCATTGATGCGCGCGATCCAGAGTTTGCGCAGATCTCGTCTGCGGACGCGGCGGTCTCGGTACGAATACCACAGCGCTTTCAGCATGGTCTCATTGGCGCGTTTAAAAAGCCGATGGCGGGAGCCGAAATATCCTCTGTTAAGTTTCAGGATCTTCTTATGATGCAGATGGGTTACTGGTCCACCTTTTACACGGGTCATACTGTCTCCTTTGCGTACCCCTGGGCGCCGGCGTTATGCCTGTTATGAGCACCCAACAGCCGCTCTAAAAAAAATTAATGATTCTTATCGAGATACGGCGCGAGTCTTTTCACGCGCTTGATGATGCTTTCGCCCTGAACAGTCACCATTTGGTCAAGCATTCCCAGGGCACGTTCGGAGCGTTTGCGGCGCAGGTGGCTTTTTCCGCCTTTTGTGCGGACTACCAGACCTGAACCGGTCGCGCGGAATCGTTTAGAGGTTGCTTTATGGGTCTTGAGTTTGTACTTGCTTTTTTTCTGCTTACTCGACACGGTCTATCTCCTTGCTTCAGGTTTACAAAAAAATCTCGCTGAAAGAGCGAAGCGTTATTATACCAGACTTCATGAAATTAATAAAAAAGGAACACCTTGCGATGTTCCTGAAGATTTAATAAGACAATTCGCTTTATTCTACCTTTTCAGCTTTCACCGGTTTCGATGTGTTTTCTGTTTTTAAAGCTTGTTTTTCTGGCTTGGCAGCAGGTTCATCCTTTTCCGCTTTTCCCGTAGTTTTTTCTGGTTTGGCAGGCGCAGCGGCTGTTTCTGTCTGGACTGCCGGCTTTTCTTGGGAAGCAGTTTCGGCTTTCTTGCCTGAGCCCTTGTCAGGTGCCAGGACCAGCGTCATGGATTTGCCTTCCATGGAAGGAGAGGCTTCAATTTTGGAAACATCCTTCAAGGCTTCAGCAATTTCTTTCAGATCTTCAAGTGCAATTTCCGGGTAGGTGATCTCACGCCCGCGAAATTTGATCGTAACACGCACCTTCATGCCATGTTCCAGCCAGCGGCGCGCATCTTCCACTTTGAAACTACGGTGATGAACATTCGTCTTGGGGCGCAGGCGGATTTCCTTTACTTCGATCTTGGTCTGGGCTTTGCGAGCTTGCCGTTCTTTTTTTGTTTGTTCGAAAAGATATTTTCCCATGTCAATCACTTTGACCACGGGCGGATCGGCATTTGCCGCGATTTCTACCAGGTCAAGCTCGGCATCTTTGGCTGCCTGTAAAGCTACTTCGATGGGTACGATGCCCCGATTTTCCCCGTCGGCGTCGATGAGCCTGACTTTTGGGGCGCGAATAAATTGGTTGATCCTTACGTCTGATGATGCGCTAATCTTATTCTCCTCTATTAACCATATGAATTTGATATTACCATAATTATAATTTCTAATTCATCCAGTTACCAAAAAGCCCGGGCTAATTTCCGGGCTTTTCAAAACCATTTTTGTCGTTATGCCTTGTCGGCAATTTCTTTTTTGGCAAGTGCCACAAATTCATCCATTGAGATTGGGCCGGGATTTTCTCCATTGCGCAGGCGCAGCGCCACTTGGTTGGCTTCCATTTCCTGATCGCCCACGACCAACATGTAGGGGATCTTCTGATTCTGGGCGTCGCGGATCTTGGCATTCATACGCTCGCTACGGTCATCCAGTTTGGCGCGTATGCCAGACTGCTTGAGATTTTCGGCAATCTGTGCGGCGTACTCAAGGTGGCGGTCAGCGATCGGAATTATCATGGCTTGTATAGGCGATAACCACACCGGGAAAGCTCCACCATAATGTTCGATCAGGATGCCGAAGAAGCGTTCCATGCCGCCCATCAACGCGCGGTGCACCATATACGGCCGGTGTTGCTGTCCGTCCTCGCCGATATAGGTCAGGTCAAAGCGATCGGGTTCGTTAAAGTCGAACTGGTTGGTCGATAGCTGCCATTCGCGCCCGATGGCATCCTTGACCTTCAGATCGATCTTTGGACCGTAAAAAGCGCCGCCGCCCTCGTCTACCACGTAATCCAAACCTGAGCGCTGCAGTGAGGCGCGCAGGGCATCTTCTGCTTCCCGCCAGCGGGATTCATCACCGACAGCATTTTCAGGCCGGGTTCCAAGATAGGCTTTAAAATCCTTGAAGCCGAAGGAGCGCAGGATGTGCAGGCAGAAATTCAGCACAAAATCGATCTCATCCGGCATCTGTTCAGGCGTGCAGAAGTGATGCGCGTCGTCCTGGGTGAAGCCGCGCACACGCAGCAGACCGTGCAGCACACCGCTGCGTTCGTAGCGGTAAACAGTGCCCATTTCGGCCAGACGCATGGGCATTTCACGGTAGGAGCGAATACGGCTTTTGTAAATATGTAAATGGAAGGGACAGTTCATGGGTTTGAGAAAGTACTGCTGACCGTCAATATCAATGGGCGAGTACATATTCTCTTTATAAAAGCCAAGATGGCCGCTAGTCTCCCACAGGGAGGATTTGCCGATGTGCGGAGTATACACGAATTCATAACCCGCTTTTTCGTGCTCATCATTCCAAAAGTCGGTCATGATCTTGCGCACCTTGGCGCCTTTGGGATGCCAGAGGATCAATCCCGTGCCGATCTCATCATTACTGCTGAACAAGTCCAGGTCTTTGCCCAGTTTGCGGTGGTCGCGTTTTTTTGCTTCTTCCGCCAATTTCAGATAATCATTCAATGCTTCAGGTGTTTCCCAAACGGTGCCGTAAATACGCTGCAGCATGGGATTGCGCTCATCCCCGCGCCAGTAAGCCCCGGCAACGGACAACAATTTAAAACCCTTCGAAGGGATCTCTCCGGTGTTTTCAACATGAGGGCCGCGGCACAGATCTATAAATTGGTCATGCTGGAATATGCTTAGTTCTGGTTTTTCAGAAACTGCGTTCCCGTGTTCATCCTGGGTGCCCTTTTCAAGATCGTTGATCAGTTCGATCTTGAAAGGTTGGTTCTTAAAAAGCTCCCTGGCTTTGGCGGCGTCCACCACCTCGCGCCTGAAGGGAAAATTTCCTTTAATGATTTCACGCATACGATTTTCGATTGCGCTCAGGTCCTCAGGAGTTAGCGGGCGGGGAAGGTCAAAATCATAATAAAAGCCGTCTTCAATGGCTGGGCCAATGGCGATCTTGGCTTCAGGAAATTTATCCAGTACTGCCTGCGCCATCACGTGCGCGGTGGAATGCCGAAGTTTGTACAGGTGCGAACCTTCATATTTTTCAACTACTTTTTCTGCCATTCTTACCTCCAGTAAGTTATTAACAAAAAACCGCCCCGATTCTGGGGCGGGAGGCGTCTCTCGCGGTTC
>CAZBNE010000083.1:0-9120 GCA_964493155.1 uncultured Pelolinea sp. | reverse complement strand
CCGTGCTGACCTGGTCGCTTTCGATCTACGCCCTGATCCTGCTCTTCATGTCCCTCTTCCAGAGCTTTTCGAAAGAATCAGCCGTGGTGACAGAGCTGATGAGCAGTTTCCCCAAAGAGCTGCTGATCGCCTTCGGCATGGCGGATGTGGACTGGTCAACCATCCTGGGCTTCTACGGGATGGTCTTCGTCTTCGTGCAGATCTGCCTGGCGATCCAGGCGGCCAATTACGGCTTCGGGCTGGTCTCGATCGAAGAGTCGGAATGGACAGCCGACTTTCTGATGTCCAAACCGGTCGGGCGCCGGCACATCATGACCAGCAAACTGCTGGCGGCTATTTGCGCTTTGGGGCTGACCGAGATCTTCGTGTGGATCGCCAGCCTGATCTACCTGATCATTTTCCGCGGGGACCAACTGATCCCGCTGGAGCCCATGCTGCTGCTGCTGTTCAGCATGCCCGCCTTCCAGGCTTTTTTCCTTGCGGTCGGCATGCTGATCTCGCTGCTGGTGAAGCGCGTGCGCAGCGTGACGCCCTTCTCGATGGGGCTGGTGTTTGGCCTGTACATCCTGAATGCTTTCGGCGACATGATCGGCGAAGAAGGGCTCGAGATCCTATCGCCTTTCCAGCACTTCGCGCCCAGCTACATTGTCAAGCACAGCACCTGGAACATGCCGCTGGTGCTGATCAGTGCGGCGGTCACGCTGCTGGCGCTGGCAGCCAGCTACCGGCTGTACGCGCGGCGCAACATCGCATCGGCGGTATAAGGAGAAGAAGCAGTGAACATCTTTTTACGCGAAATGCGCGCCAATTTTAAAGCACTGCTCATCTGGAGCGGGATCATCATTCTGTTCAGCATCGTCGGCTTTTCAAAGTTCTCGGCTTTTTACAACAATCCCGACCTGTTGAGCGTGCTCGACGCCATGCCGCAGGGCATGATCAGGGCTTTCGACATGGATTCATTCAACCTGACCACGGTGACGGGCTTTTACGGGATCATGATCACCTACCTGGGGCTGATGCTTTCGATCGCGGCGGCCATGTGGGGCAGCGACATCATTTCAAAGGAAGAGCGCGACCGTACGGTTGAGTTCGCGCTGACGCTGCCGGTCAAACGCAGCCGGCTGATCACGGCCAAGATCGCCGCGGCCTTCGTCAACTGCATGCTGCTGATGCAGGTTGCCTGGATCTCCACGCTGGTCTTCGCGCAGAGCTACGCGCCTGACAGCCGGTTCTATGAGTTCGTGTCCACCTCGCTGTGGGCTTACTTCTTCCTGCAGCTGATCTTTCTGGCGCTGGGCATCTTTTTGGGCGCCGCGCTCAAGCAGCACAAGCGGGCGAGCTCGCTGGCGGTGTCGATCCTGCTGGCATCCTATTTCGCCTCCCTGCTGGTGGAGCTGAGCGATGACATGGCTTTCCTGCGCTACGTGTCGCCCTTCAAGTATTTTGACCCGCTGATGATGCTGAACGAGTCGCGGCTGGAGGGCGGCTTTGCCCTGCTTTCGCTGCTGATAACAGCCGCGGCGCTGGTTGGGGCGTACATCGCGTACTCGAAAAGAGACCTGTATATTTAGCATAAAAGAGTCACTCCACAGGTGACTCTGTTTTGTTGTCATCCCGCTCATTTTTGCGGCTTAGGCATCTTGTGCTTTCCAGGTCGTACCAGGGATCGTTCCGGCATATCCAAAACAGACCAATAACCGATATGAAACCAGGCTGGTTAAGAAGGAACCAGCCTGGCGGCTATGGTTATTGATGATCCTGGATTCGATTATTTACCCTTGCCTGAGCCCGCTCCCTCCTGGCCTGAGCCTGAATCCTCGTTTCCGCCCGAACCATACTGGAATTGGAATTGGGTATCAGTGGGAGTGACAGTCGCTGTCCAGGGAGGTGTATATTCATTGCTGCCGCCGTACTGGTTAACCTGCGGCTGGTCGGATTCCGAAGCATTATTACCGGATCCGCCGTCAGCTTCAGACTGTTCAGACAGAGTGGTCTGAATTTGCTCCTGATTTTGAGTCTGTTGCCGCAGGCGGGCGAATTGTTCCAGGGCGTCGTCAGCCCAGGAGATGCGTGTTTGCAGCATATCGCGGACCTGCAGGCGCAGGGTCTCTCCGGCCGGATCCGGGATGGTTTGCTGCATTCTGGTCTGAACCTGTTCCTGGAGGCGCAGGCGGACCTGCTCGAGAAGCTTTTCCGTGTCAGCCGGATCCTTTACAGCAAGCTCCAAAGCGGTCTGAAGATGAGTTTGGAGCCGTGTTTGCAGGGCATCAGGCGGAACCTGACCGTTTTCCAGCATATTCTGAAATTCTGCCATGCGCCTTTCGAAGTATTGCATTGTAAGATCAAAGCGAGCCTGATCGCCAGTGGCAAGCTGGTAATAGGCATCTTCGCTGAAGATCTTCACCGGGTAGAGGACGTCACCGGGTTGGCTGGTTTGCGCGGCGGCCACGGTTATACCGCTGCCTCCGAGCAGAGTGGCCAGGATGAGAAAAACTGAGAATAGTGTACTGAACATTGGGGCCTTTTCCTTTCTTATAAACAGGGATCTGAGATCGTCTTTCCATACAGTAAGACGATTTGGCCCCTTGGAAGTTACAGCCAGTCTGCACGCTTCCGCCAGGAAACGGGTTCTGCCAAGGTTTGCCGCGGCGGCATCCCGCGGCTGGATCTGCTGCAGCGGTTCCAGTTTTACCCTTAGCTGCTGATCAAGTTCATCCTGTTTTTTCATGTTACTCATCCTTAATCGATAACTGCTTGCGCATTGCCCGAACGGCACGATGCTGGATCACTTTTACTGCATTCACGCTCTTACCCAGGCTCAGCGCAATTTCTTCATGGCCCCACCCTTCCAGATAACGCAGAGTGATAACCTGGCGCTGCTGTTCCGGGAGATTGACCAGTACGAAGCGGATCTCCTCTGCGGTGAGGTTGTGCTCAGCACTGCCGGGGAAATGTGAGGTGTCCTCAATCATTTCAAGCGCTTCGTCCCCGGGCTGATCCGGTTGATGGCGGCGGTAATAATCCGTTACCCAGTTATGGGCGATGCGGTAAATATATGCGCGCAAATTCTGTGTTGGGCCGCGGCCTTTCTTGAGGGTATGCAGGAAACGTGAAAATGTTTCCGCCACGCATTCCTCGGAAAGAGAGGCGCTGCCCAGCAGGCGCTGCGAGTAGGAGAAGATGGCGGGGCTGAGGGTATCATAAATGGCGGTCAAAGCGTCCATATCAAATTCCCTGGCGCCTTTTAATAATTCCTGCTCGTTGAATGCTTCCATACATCTCATAGGTATGACGTTTAAAAAGCTATTAAGTTACACGATATAAGAATATTGTATTAGATGAACAGATAAAAGTCCGGACGGGCTGCGCTGAAAGCCAACCGAAAAATATCGATGTGCGCGACTTTTGCGTGCCGCCCTCGCGAAATACGAAGCGGATAGCGGCTGGAGGTCGGGTTCGCCCTGCTGTCGCTGCTGATAACAGCTGCGGCGCTGGTTGGAGCGTACATCGCGTACACGAAAAGAGACCTGTATATTTAGACAAGACATAAGAGGGGGACAAGCGTTTTGTAGCACAAAACAGCAAAAGTTGACAATAGTTGACATATTTTGACATATTTCATGAATTTAATAACGCTATACAAGCGTATAATATTAATTATTAAATATTATTTCATTCTAACTATTGGACCCCTCACCCACGACTCTCCCTGAAACTGGGAGAAGAGAGTACCAATTTGAAATGTTTTGCTAATCATTTGAGGGATGAACTGAGGGGAAAAACCGCTTGACCTTTCACCCAAGCGCCGCAAGGCACAAACGCCTTTCTCCGTGACCTGATCACGGCAGATGAAACCTCACCCGCCCAAAAAATATTAATATACAATACAAAAGTACAAAAATATTCCAAAGGGGTAATCCATGACCGCACCGAAAGCCATCAGCCAGTTGGTCGAACATTTTGAGCAGAACCGCGATGCGCTGCGCTCCGGCAGATATAACGAAGCGCAATTAAGGCAGGAGTTCCTCAACCCGTTCTTTGCGGCGCTGGGCTGGGATATGTTCAACGAGCAGCAGTTCAGCGAACACTACAAGGAAGTCATCCACGAGACCTCGGTCGAAGTGGAGGGCGCCGCCAAAGCCCCCGATTACGCTTTCCGCATCGGCGGTGTAACTAAGTTCTTTGTCGAAGCCAAAAAGCCCTCGATCAACATTGCGCAGGCCATCCATCCGGCGCACCAGGTCAGGCGCTATGCCTGGTCAGCCAAGCTGCCGCTGGCCATCCTGAGCGATTTTGAAGAATTCGCAGTATATGACTGCCGCAGCAAGCCCAACCCCAGCGACCAGGCCGCCGTCGGGCGGGTGCTGTACCTGACCTACAAGGACTACATTGAAAAATGGGACGAGATCGCGGCCATCTTTTCAAAGAACGCCATTCTCAAAGGCGCCTTTGACCAGTACGCGCAGGGCGTGAAGGGCAAGCGCGGGACGCTGGAGGTGGATGACGCCTTTCTGCAGGAGATGGAAGGCTGGCGCGAGACGCTGGCCAGAAACCTGGCGCTGCGCAATCCTGAACTGGAAAACGTACGCCAGCTGAACTACGCGGTACAGATGACCATTGACCGCATCGTCTTCCTGCGCATCTGCGAAGACCGAGGCATCGAAAAAGAAGGGCAGCTCAAGGAACTGCTAGCGGAACCCGGCGTGTACGCCCGACTGTGCGAGCTTTTCAGGGCGGCCGACAAGCGCTACAACTCGGGCCTGTTCCATTTTAATAAAGAGAAAGGCCAGCCCAGCCAGCCCGACGACCTGACCCTGACGCTCAAGGTGGATGACAAGGTGCTGAAAGAGGTCATCTGCGATCTGTATTATCCCAGCCCCTATGTTTTCAAGCTGATCCCCTCGGATATCCTGGGGCAGGTGTACGAGCGCTTCCTGGGCAGGGTGATCCGGCTGACGCCCGGGCATCAGGCCAAGGTGGAGGAAAAGCCGGAAGTACGCAAGGCGGGCGGTGTTTACTACACGCCCACCTATATCGTGGATTACATTGTCAAGAATACGATCGGCAAACTGCTGGAAGGCAAAACGCCCCCCGAAGCCGCGCAGCTGAAGATCGTTGACCCGGCCTGCGGGTCGGGTTCCTTCCTGCTGGGCGCGTTCCAGTACCTGATCGACTGGCACACCAACTGGTACAAGGAACATGAGCCGGAAAAATGGGCCAAAGGCGCCAGCCCGGCGCTGTACCGCGGGCAGGGCGGCGAATGGCTGCTGACCACGCGCGAGAAAAAGCGCATCCTGCTGGACAACCTGCACGGGGTGGATATTGACCCGCAGGCGGTGGAGGTGACCAAGCTCTCGCTGCTGCTGAAGGTGCTGGAGGAGGAAAGCGGCCAGCTGAGCCTGGGCTTTGAGCGCGCCCTGCCCGACCTGGGGCGCAACATCCAGTGCGGCAACTCGCTGATCGGCCCAGATTACTACACCGAACGCCAGCTGAGCATGGGTTTCATGGATGACGAGGAGCGCCAGCGCGTGAACGCCTTTGACTGGCACTCGGCTTTTCCGCAGGTGTTCGCCCACGGCAGCTTTGACGCGGTGATCGGGAATCCGCCGTATGTGGTTTTATCAGAGGACATTTTTCAAAATGGAGAAATCACATATTTTAAGAAATATAAAGTTGAGGAATACAAATCAGACATTTTTCATTTATTTATTCAAAAAGGGATTGATTTGTTAAGGGATATGGGTAGGTTAGGCTTCATCACCCCAAATACATGGTTTACTTTACAGTTTTCTAGCAAATTACGAAAGTTTGTTTTAGAGGAAACAGAAATAAAAGAAATAGACCTTTTTGAACATAAAGTTTTTCAGGGGATTAATGTGCATACAGGTCTATTCATTCTTAAGAAAATTAAACCTCAACACGATACCGAGGTTTTAGTAAAACAATTTGACTTGAAGTTTAAACCAGAAGACTTAATGAAAAATAATGGAGTTTTTGTTAAACAAGCGGATTGGGCAAAGAATCTTGGAAGCGTTTTTGGAGTAAGACAAATAGGTGAGATTAGTGATTTGATAACGAGAATTATTAAACAGAATCCGCCTTTGTCGGAAGTTGCAAGAGCTTCCATAGGTTGTCAAGCTTACAACTCAACCAAGCACACTAAAGAACAAATTTTGAAAAGGGTTTTCCACTCGACTGAAAAATTAACAGAGGAATATTTACCAGAATTAGCCGGGAACGACGTTCGCAGATATTCCTTTGAAAGGAAAAGAGGGAAGTATATAAAATACGGACCATGGCTTCACGATTACCGCACAATGGATTGGCTAAGTGGACCAAGAATCCTAATAAGGGAAATTTCTGGAAAATGGCCTTATAGAATTCACGCTTGTTATATTGAAGATGTATATTGTAACTATAAAACAATACTTAATGTAAATCCATCTCAAATCACAAATTTCTCTATGAAATATTTGCTCGGAATCTTGAATTCAAGATTAATTTCATTTATTTTCCCTTATGTTTCAAATAAATTAGTTACAGAGACATTCCCTCGACTATCTGTAAGAGATATTAAGAAATTACCTATAAGATCAATTTCTATTATCGATCAAACGGATATAGATTTACACAATCAAATGATTGGCCTTGTAGATTCTATGGTTGCTTTGAATAAAAGGATTTCTAAAATTCCTCAAGAAAAAGAACAAACTGACCGTGAGATATGTGAGACGAATAAACAGATTGATGCACTGGTGTATGAGTTGTATGGGCTGACGGAAGAAGAGATTATGTTGGTTGAGGGGAAATTTCCAATAATTAGATAACATGAATTAATAAACCTAACTTATGTAATAGGTCAAAATATGTCAGAGTTTAATGTATATGCAACATTCATAACATCTGATGCGCATCGAGAATACTTCAGTAAGGGAAATCTTGTTGAAGAGTGGTCACGTATGTACTCATTCCTGTTTGATAACCAAGATTCGCAAATTGCTTTGAATCAGAGACACCTTGGTTATCACTATTATGAATGGCTTGCTGCTATTCTCCTTTACCATACAAGAGGTTTTCTAAGCCTTGTCGAAACATATTCATTCAAATCTCACGAACATCAGTGGAAAATTCTGGAAACATTAGTATCTGGGGATACTATGGACTTTATTGCGAGCAAAGGTGTTGGTAATGTCACACAATGCCCAGACCTTCTAGTGTACACACCTAACAGAAAAGAATGGTTTTTCTGTGAGGTCAAGGGGCCAAAAGATAAATTGCGGAAAAAGCAAATAGATTTTTTCCATGAGCTAGAGAGAGTGTCAGATAAAAAATTAATATTGTGAATTTTATTTCCATAGAACCTTTACTACATCCCTCTCACAATCATAAGTCAATAAAAAAGTAAAAACTCGTAGGGCGCGCTGAATGCGCACCAAAAAAAGAGGGTGCGGTAAAACTACCCCCCACGACTCTTATAGGTTTATAAATTTTCATTTTTACTGAAATAGGCAGTTGGTTCACCTTTGTGAATCGCTATTTTTATTCGTGAATGAGATTCCTTCAAAATTTCAAGTGCTTTTTCGATTTCTTTTTCACTTTTTATAGAAAACTTTGCCCATCTTGGGGAAGATTTTATATTAGATACTTTTGTTCCTTCTAAATGTTCTCCCCGACTAAAACATTCAATCTGGATACAAGTGGGCCGTAGACCTATAGATACAAAGGATTTCTCTGGTGAATACATACCAATATATTTATTCCCAATATTTGTCCAAATTTCTTCATTCCAGTTATGCATTTCCGATTCGATTTTCTTATACCAGTCCTGAATATTCTTAGGTATGTGTTGTAATTTGAAAAGATTATTTAATGCTTCTTCCCCTTCCATGCCAGAATCCATAGAAGTTTTTGGAGGTTGAATAGGCCAGTTCTCTAATTGAAGTATTTCGGTTTTTAATTCAATCACCTCAATTGGGCAGGATTTCCAATCATGGATCCAACAAACAATTAAATCGCATTCATCGGGATCATGCTTATGTTGTCGAAAATTGGAGCTTGAATATTCAAATTCAATAGATATTTTTTCCCATCCTTTTCCTGTAAACCTTCGGGCAACACAGTCAGGAAAACCAGGTTTAATTTCCTCAATATAGATATGGAGGTCCTCAATTATTCTTCCAAAAAGAAAAACAACCCCATTTTCATTAAGAGGTGAATACACGAGACCCCGAAAATTTATTAAATCACCAACAAGTGATTTATCAGATGGCATATTTACCTTCTTTCCCGAAAAAAACAATATTATTAGGATGATTATATATCGGTGATATTTAAACACTGACATATTTATTAATTCAGTAAATAGCAAGGTGTGCTCAACGCGCTCCAAAAAAAATACGATAAGACCACAACCTGCTTGGTATTTGGTCCGAATGGGCTTGATGAATTCAACCGCCTGCAGCACCAACACCAATCTGCTGCCGAAATCGAGCGGGATGTATATAATCAAGCAAGCAATAATCAGGGTGTACCAAAACTGCACCCGATTATTTTAGAAGCTTATTGAAATAGGAATATTAGAGGAGGAAGGATAATCAATGGATCAACCCCGCATCGAAAAACACACCACCGCTCAATCCATCATTTTGCACCTGCTGCCCGGCGTCCTGATCGGGCTGTTCTACTTCCTGACACGCCGGACAGTCATTAATTTGGGTTACCCGGGAATAGCTGCCCTGGTCCTGGCAGTCGCGTTGATCCTGATTCCCGCCGAGCTCGGCACCCTGCTGGTTCAGGGAAAGAAAAAAAACGGGTGCTGTTCATTGAAGGGGATCATTTCTTATAAAAATCCGGTCAGCTGGTGGCAGCTGCTGATCTGCGCGTTGATCGTTTTTGGCGTGATCGGCATCATCATGATGCTTTTAAAACCCACGGAGGGCTTGCTGAAAGAAAAACTGTTCTTCTGGATGCCCGGCCTGGATGCGGGGCTGGACAGAAATTTCTCAAGAGAAAAACTGATCATCACGTATTCCCTGTATCTGGTATTTGTCGTCATCCTGGGCCCACTGGTTGAAGAACTCTATTTCCGCGGATATTTGCTGCCCAGGATGAAATGGAAGA
>CAZBNE010000082.1:0-9122 GCA_964493155.1 uncultured Pelolinea sp. | reverse complement strand
CCACTATATCACCGGGCAGCTGGTGGGCGCGTCGCGCGCGGAACGCCTGCAGAAGATCTTTGAAAAACTGGAAATGAGCCCCGGCCGCTTCCGTGTGGAGTGGATCTCGGCTGCTGAAGGCGACAAGTACGCGCGCGTGATCAATGAGATGCAGAAAAGCATTGACAAAATTGGCAAAGAACAATTGAAGGCTGAGATCGAAAGAATGAAGCCTGAAATGGAAAAACGGGCGCGGCGCATGTATGATGTACCGGGTGTGACCCAGGCATCGGATTTTTCCAACACAATGGCTCTGGCGATGAGCGTGCAGGAGGTGGGCGATGGAAAGTGAGCACCCGCTAAGCCTGGTTGACCAGGTAAGGAGCATCCCGGGGGGTGAGCACCTGGAAATGTGCTATTCATGCGGCACCTGCGTGAGCAAATGTATGATCCAGCAGAAACTGGAACCCGAATATAATCCGCGCCGCCTGCTGCGCCTGGTGACGATGGACATGCGCGAAGAGGCTTATACCAGCCCCACAACATGGCTGTGTTCAGCCTGTGACCTGTGCTACCCGGCCTGCCCGCAGGAGATCCATATTTCAGGCGTGATCGGCGCGGTCAAACAGTTGGCAGTGGAAGCCGGTTACGAATCGCCACTCGAAACTGTAGTTGTAGATGAAACGCTGTGCTCGGGCTGCGGCATTTGTGTGATGACCTGCCCTTATGAAGCGCCGCACTTGATCGAAAAAGAGGTCAACGGCATAATGGACCGTTTTTCGGAAGTCAACGCGGAAAAGTGCATGGGCTGCGGCATGTGTGTGGCAGCCTGCCCTCTCGGCGCCATCAGCCGTGAAGGTGTTTCAAATGAAGATGTTGCCAGCCAAATGCGCCTCAAACCTGTAAAAGATAACCCGTCTTTGGTGGTGTTCGTATGCGACTGGAGCTTGCGCGTAGACGAGGATATATCGCTGCTGGAATCCTATCCGGATAATGTGCGTGTTATCCATATTCCCTGTTCCGGCAGGATCGATCCGCAGATGGCGCTGATGGCGCTGGACAGCGGCATCAGCGGTGTAATGGTGTGCGGTTGTGCACCGGGCGAATGCCACTACAAGCGCGGCAATTACGTGAGCACCTGCAAGATGTCACTTCTAGACCGCATGTTCGGTCAGATGGAGATCGCTAATGGTCGCGTGCGCTTTGTGCAGATCGGCACCCAGGATCGCGGACGCATCCGGCATGAGGTGGATGCCATGCTGGCGTCGCTGCAGAAAGAGGTGGCGTAATGGCTGCAATGACAATCCGAAAAACCATACCCAAGATGGCCAAACCCAAACTGGCTTTTTACTGGGCGGCAAGCTGCGGCGGCTGTGAGATCACCATTACTGAGTTGGGTATGCGTTTAGTGGATGTAGGCGAGCTGGTGGATATTGTCTTCTGGCCGGCGGCGATGGATTTTAAATACAAAGATATTGCAGCGCTGAAGGACAAGGAAATTGATATTTGCTTCTTCAATGGTGCCATTCGTAATAGCGAGAATGAAGAGATCGCGCATTTACTGCGCAAGAAATCCAATCTGTTGGTGGCTTTCGGCTCATGCTCGCATCTGGGTGGTATTCCCGGCCTGGCCAACCTGTTTGATATTGAAACATTGCTGGAGCGTGTTTTTGATAACGCGCCTTCCAACGACGAGTCGCGGGGTATGCGCCCTCAGGCTGTGAACAAAGTTCCTGAAGGCGAGATCCAGGTGCCAATGCTGTATGAACACGTGAAACCCCTGGCGGATGTGGTTGATGTGGATTACTTTATGCCAGGATGCCCACCAGTGGTAGACCAGGTTTGGACAGTTTTTCAAACTATCCTGGCTGGCAAACTACCCGAAAAAGGCGCTGTGATCGGCGTGAACGCAAAAACCAACTGCGATGAATGCCCGCGCAAAAAAGGCGAAAGCGGCATGCGCGTAGGCGAGTTCCACCGACCGCATGAGGTTGAACTGGATCCCGAACGCTGTTTTTTGACGCAAGGCATCATCTGCTGCGGACCAGCCACTCGAGCGGGCTGCGGCCTACCCTGCCTGACCGCCAACATGCCCTGCCGCGGCTGCTACGGCCCAGCGGAAGGCGTGGTGGACCAGGGCTCCAAGCTTATCAGCGCCATTGCCGCGCTGGTGAATACGGACGATCCACAGAAATTGAACGCAATACTGGAAGGGATCGCCGATCCAGTTGGACTGGGCTACCGTTTCAGCCTGGCGGATTCCATACTATCGGATCTGAAGTATGGGAAACAGCCCGCAAAGGAGCAAGACCATGCCTAAAGCCAAACCGGTTAATCAAAAGATCAGCATTGATCCGATCACCCGACTGGAAGGGCACGGGCGCATTGACCTGTTCCTGAACGAGCAGGGCGGTCTAGAAAATGCTTATATGATCATCCCTGAATTACGCGGCTTTGAAAAATTCTGTGAAGGACGCCCGGTGGAAGAAATGCCACGCATCACACAGCGCATCTGCGGCGTTTGCCCCATTGCCCATCACATTGCCGCGGCAAAAGCCGGCGATGCGGTCTATCATGTTGAACCGCCCCCGGCGGGCAAGATGCTGCGCGAGCTGCTTTATATGGCCTTTTTCGTGGCTGACCATTCCACGCACTTTTATGTCCTGGGCGGACCAGATTTTGTGGTTGGACCGGGAGCGCCAAAAGAAGAACGCAATATTCTTGGCGTGGTGCGTAAAGTCGGTCGCGAAGTGGGCGCGCAGGTAATGAAACTTATCGGCGAGAACCACGAGATCTGCAAGATCGTAGGCGGGCGTTTTATCCACCCGGTAAGCGCGCTGGTGGGGGGTATGAGCAAACCCATCACCGAAGATGAGCGTACGCGTATTGAACAGATCACGCGTAATTCCGTCGAGACCGCAAAATTCAGTCTGAAATTATTCAATGATATGGTGCTTGGGAACAAGGAATACCTTGACCTGATCCTGAGCGACACGTTTACGCACCAGACCTATTACATGGGACTGGTGGATGAGAACAACAAGGTCAATTTCTACGATGGCAAGGTGCGCGTTGTGGATCCAAGCGGCAAGGAACTGCTTAAATATAATCCCGACCAGTATTTGGACGTGGTCGCCGAGCATATTGAGCCCTGGACTTACCTCAAATTCCCTTATCTCAAGCAGATCGGCTGGAAGGGATTTGTGGATGGGCCGGACAGCGGCGTGTACCGCGCTTCGCCCCTGTCGCGCCTGAACGCTTCAGACGGTATGGCAACACCGCTGGCTCAGGCGGAATATGAAAAGTTCATCAAGTTCATGGGCGGCAAGCCTGTTCACCAAACCCTGGCAACCCATTGGGCACGGCTGATCGAAACTCTGTATGCGGCTGAACGCGCGCTTGAACTGGCAACTGACCCGCTGATCACTTCAAAAGAAGTGCGCACCATCCCGACCGAAACGCCTACAGAGGGTGTGGCGATCGTCGAGGCACCGCGCGGCACTCTGACCCACCATTACAAAACTGATGAAAACGGGCTGCTAAAGTCTATAAATCTGATCGTGGGCACCACCAACAACTACGCGGCCATAGACATGTCCATCAAGAAAGCAGCGCAGGCGCTGGTGATCCCCGGAAAACCAGTGGACGACGCGATAATGAATACCATCGAAATGGCCTTCCGCGCCTATGACCCGTGTTTCGGCTGCGCCACGCACGCCGCGCCGGGTACCACACCCTTGATCGTGACTGTGTATGACCACAACCGCGAGCAGGTTCAGGAACTGCGCAGGGATTAGGAGCCGCGATGAGCAAACGAGGATTAACCCAAAAACGTGCTGACGCCCACGAGATCACCCTGGAAAGGGCGATGGTCACGCGGCACTATGTTATGACCTGGGACCTGGATGCCTGCGTTGGCTGCCAGATCGGGCCAAGAATTTGTCCGGTGGACGCTATCAGGCATGTGGACGCAGTTCTTGAGGACGGGCGCATGCTGGATAAACAGGCGGTGGATATCGATGCGAACAAATGTATCTTCTGCGGTGAATGTGTGGAGATATGTCCGGTAAGTGCCATCCGCATGACCATCAACAACCAGCCGGAGAATCCGGTAATTAAATATGAAGCCTTCCCCGAACTTATCCAGTCAACAGTTTTTAATAAAGATCTGTTCAACTGGAAGCGTAAGGATTTTGTGATCGATAACTGCCCAACGAATGTGATCAGTTATGATAAAAAAGAGAAGACCCTGGTGGTGGATGATGTACACTGCATCCGCTGCCGGCAGTGTGAGGTAGCCAGCGAAGGCGCTTTTCATGTTGAGCAGCCCTGGCGGGGCAAGGTGGAGCTGCGCCGCGACAAATGCGTTGAGGGCTGTCTGGCCTGCGCTGACATCTGCCCGACGCGTGCACTGCATATTGATGAGGATGGCGAACTGATTCTGGCGGACTACTACTGCATTAAATGCGGTGCGTGCATGCAGATCTGTCCGGTGAAAGCCGAATTCAAAGAGTATGAGGTGCAAGCGGAAGCGTTTGGCGTGAGCAAGACAGTCAAGCATCAGCGAATCACCAATTCAGGTGAATTGCCTGTTTTTGTTGAACGCTGGCGAGTGGCGCACACCCCGGTGCAGAGCGGCGCGTGGATACAGGCGCTGCTGAAACTGGCAGATGACAAGGCCGGTATGCTGGAGATTGACCGCAAGCGTGCGCTCAGGCGGCGCGATTTGATCAAGGCGCTCAAGGGCGGTTACGAGATAGAGGACGAAAAAACATGATTTTTTCTTGGCTGAGCACCTGACTTGAACTCAGCGGGGGGGATGCCAGTGTGTATAAAAACATCGCTTTCTGCCCAAATGAAAGCCTGTGAGTTCTGAAAAATCTCTGCTCCCTGAGCCTGTCGAAGTGAGTAAATTATTTAAAAAAGATATTTTATGAAGGCGAAGTAAGTCACAGCCAGTGGAACAGGTAACAATAAATGATGGATCCAATCACCAAAACAACGATCATGCACAAAGCCGGCGATCTGATGGACGCGGGCTATCACTGCTCCGAAGCCATCCTGCTGGTGGTGGGCGGGCACTATCTGGGCGAGGTGTCACCCCAGACAGTACGCATGTCTTCGCCATTTGCGGGCGGGGTGGGCAGCACTCATCTGGAATTGTGCGGGGCGCTGACAGGCGGTCTGATGGTGATCGGCGGGCTGGTAGGGCGTGAAAATGCCGAAGCAAATGATGAGCGCTGCCAGAAACTGGCGGCTGAATTCAGGTCGGAGTTTTTGCGTGCTTTTGGCTGGCTGAAATGTAGCGATTTGAAAGCCAACTGGATTGGAACCGCCGGTCAGGAAAGCTGCCGGGCACTGATGGAGAAAGCTGCGGGGGTTTTGGTGGGAGTAATAGAGGCTGCCCAAGCAAATAAAAACTGAAATTGTGATCGTACAATAACATTATCATCCAGCAGTTCAATAAATTTGAGTTGCAGATAGATTTATATAATCTCGGGAATTGGGTCGGACTGGATGGAAAATCTCAGACCTTGAGTTTTGGCTCAAGGGCTATTGGGGATTCATGGGGGACTGTGGATGAGTTGGAATCATTGGCGGTTTTGAATTGTGCAGTCAAACCTGGCGTCAACTTCTTTGATGCTTCATATGTGTATGGTGATGGGCTAAGTGAACGGCTGCCGGCAAAAACTTGTGTAGGTTAAATACATACTGCAGCAGACTATAACCGGCCGAATCTCATAACTTTTATAGAACGAAGTCTCACGAATCTTGATACAGAAACTAACGACCTGCTTCAACTACGCTGCCCGCCAACCCAAACCTTCTATATTCCGTAGGTTTTGAAATTCTTAAAGATTATGTAAAGGTCATAAAAACTCGTTAATCTGGCGTAAGTATGGGAAATGTTGAGGAGGCTCTTAAAGCGATTGAATTTTCTTATCTTCAGAGCGTGCAGATCATCTTCAATATGTTTCGCCAACGCACTTCTGACCTTTAATTTGATCAGGTGTCGCTGGCATTTTGCGTCCCATTATCCATTCAAGATAAATATACGTACAATCTCTTTTTGAAATTACTTTGAGAGACATTTTTCGGTAGTCACCAAGAAATTAGTAATGAATCACGTGGGGGTGGTAAAGGAAAATAGCCTAAAAAATGTCCTAACCATGTTTGAAGACAACCTTAAATATTGTTGACAATTCCAAAAATATTGTTATTATTATAGTTAATTAGTATGGTAACCCAACAAACAAAACCGATTTGTTTCCGAATTTCATGAAATTCATGCAATTATTGCAGAAATTTACAAAATGGTTTAGAGGAGGAAAAATAAAGGAGGTGGATATATAGAATTGTCGAAGGGAGATGTTTGAATAAAACAAGTTCAGATTTGGAGGAAAAAAATGAAAGTATCAAAGATTACAAAATTGCTTGGCGTGTTGATTTTTGCAGGATTGGTCTTTAGCGCGTGCGCCCCAGTTGCGCCTGCAGCCGAAGAGCCTGCGGCCGAGGCACCTGCAGCTGAAGCACCTGCAGCTGAAGCACCTGCAGCAGCAGAAAAAACCATCATTGGCCTTTCATTCTCTGATTATGCAACTGAGCGCTGGCCAATTGAAGAAGCCCTGATGCGTGATTTGCTAGAGGCTAAAGGCTATGAGGTGATTTCACAGGAAGCCAACCATGATGTCAAAATGCAGAATGACCAGATTGAAAACATGGTTACCCAAGGTGCAAAGGTCATCATCGTGATCGCTGAAGATGGCGATGCGGCCGCAACTGCTGTTGCGAAGGCAGCAGCCGCTGGTGTGAAAGTAATAGCTTATGACCGATTGATCAAAGATACTGGAATAGCCGCATATATTTCATTTAACAATGTTGCAGTTGGTTATAACCAGGCTGATGGCGTTATGAAAGCGCTGGATATCGAAAACTGGGATGTTGCTGCAAATGGCCCTGCGAGAATAATTAAGCAAGGCGGCAGCCCTACCGATAACAATGCCATCCTTGTTCGCCAGGGGCAGGATCAAATTCTGGATCCGCTTGTTGCAGCTGGAAAGGTCGAGATTGTACAAGACCAATGGGTGGAAAACTGGGATGCTGCAAAAGCCACTCAACTGATGGAAAACATGCTATCAGCAGTTGGTAACGATGTGGATGGCGTCGTTGCGTCAAATGACGGCACTGCGTTAGGCGCATTAACGGCCATGAAAGCGCAAGGCCTGGCTGGCAAAGTACCGATCTCCGGCCAGGATGCCACTGCAGATGGCTGCAACAGCATTGTCAAGGGTGAGCAGACAGTTACCGTGTTTAAAGATACCCGCTTACTGACGCCTTTGGCAGTTGAACTAGCCGATAAACTTATGAAGGGTGAAGATCTCGGTTTGGAAATGTTCACTCTGGCTGAGTTAACCCTGGACGATACACTGAAGGGCGAAGTGCCATGCGAATTCCTGCCAGTCACTCAGGTAACCAAGGACAATGTCTACGAAGTGGTTGTAAAGAGTGGTTTCCAGGCTTATGATGATGTCTATCGTGATATTCCTGAAGCTGAGCGACCGCCAAAACCATAATCAATAAATAACACTATTTCAAAATAAGTATAGGGGCTTCCTTTACAGCAAATTAATTGCATGGGGGAGCCCCTTATAACAAAGAGGATTGGGGCATGGTTGAAGAATTTATTCTTGATATTCAAAATGTAACGAAAAAATTCCCAGGTGTTACTGCGCTGGATAATGTCTCATTCAAGATCAAACGGGGCGAAATCAATGGCATCTGCGGAGAAAACGGCGCCGGAAAATCAACCTTGATGATGATCTTAAAAGGAGTACATCCTTGGGGATCTTATGAAGGCAAAATTTTTTACAATGATGAGGAATTGAAATTAGAGAAAGGCGCCATTCGCCAGGCTGGCAAAGCGGGAATTGCGATTGTTTTTCAGGAATTGACATTAGTGCCCAATATGACCGTGGGAGAAAATGTTTTTTTAGGCAGAGAACCAAGAACAAATTATGGAATTAACTGGAATAAGCTTTATTCCGACACTCAAAAAATCCTGATTAAATATAATCTTGATATACCTCCAAACGCTTTGGTGAAAAATCTTGGTATGGGAAAAATGCAGATGACTGAGATCGCCAAAGCACTATCCGAAGACGCGAAAATATTAATCCTGGATGAACCCACAAGTGCACTGACAGACGCAGAAATTGAAAAGTTAATGGAGATTTTAGAAACGTTAAAATCCCATGGTGTAACCTGTATTTATATAACTCATAAATTATCCGAACTTTTTAGAATAACGGACACAATTACAGTCCTACGTGATGGACGTGTTACTACGAGCCAACCGACTGCCAATTTGGATGAAGCATCTTTAATAAAATTCATGGTTGGCCGCGAAATACGGGAACGATTTCCCAAAAGAAATGTGAAAACGGGAGAAGAAATTTTCAGAGTTGAGAATCTTCATGCAGTTCATCCAAACGATTCAACAAAAGAAGTAATCCGGGGAGCAGATCTTAACCTCAGAAAAGGTGAAATTTTTGGAATTGCCGGGTTAATGGGATCAGGAAGAACCGAGCTTGTCTCAACCCTTTTTGGTGAATTTGGCAAAGTAACCAGCGGAAAAATAATCCTTGAAGGGCAGGAGATTAATGTCACCAGCGCAAATAATGCCATGAGGAAAGGGATAAGCCTGGTACCGGAAGATCGGAAAAGATATGGATTGGTACTAATCCAATCTATCCAGAAAAATATTTCACTGGCTAACCTTGATCAGTTTTCAACCTGGTATAAGATCGATTTTGATTCTGAAGGCATAGTTTCCAATTCGTTTGCGCAAAAATTAGCCATTAAAGCTCCAAATCTTTCAGTCCTGTGCCAGACATTGTCAGGCGGTAATCAGCAAAAAGTAGTCATTGCCAAATGGTTGATGTCTAATCCAAAGATTTTGATTATGGATGATCCCACCCGCGGGATTGATGTAGGCGCCAAGTTCGAAATTTATAAACTCATGAACCAATTGGCTGAGGAAGGAATAGCTATCATTATGATCTCCAGTGATCTTGAGGAGGTCATTGGTATGAGTGATCGTATCATGGTCATGGCTCAGGGAAAGACCATGGGAATTCTGGATC
>CAZBNE010000081.1:0-9139 GCA_964493155.1 uncultured Pelolinea sp. | reverse complement strand
ACATTCCGATATCCATGACTCTCCTGCGAAATGAAAACCTGATCGAACTCAATGTAACTCCGCGCGGCAACCCACCCGAAGGTCAGGGGCCTATGGGTATTGTCATGCAGAATCCGGTAGAGAAGATCGGTTTCATTAAGGCTATACCTTCAGGCGGCAAGCTCGCATATGAACAGATCAAACAGATCATTTCGATGCCTTTGATGCTTATCAGCGGACAAGTTCAATCCGAGGATATGCGTCTGCTTTCACCCAAGGGGATTTACGATGTTTATTCACAAGTCAGGGCTGAAGAACGTTTAGCAGAAGCACAACAACCGAATCTGGCTTTCCTGAATATTGCATGGTTCTTTGGTATTATTTCTGTAGCCCTGGGATTCACAAATCTTCTGCCGATTCCCGCATTGGATGGCGGCCGTATGCTCTTTATCATTCCCGAACTCATCACTGGAAAGCGGGTGCCTGCCAAATATGAAAACATGGTCCATTTTCTCGGTTATACAGTTCTCCTGATATTAATGGGGTATGTTTTTTATCAGGACTTTGTCAATCCAATTGTGTTACCATAAGATATATGAACGAAAAGTCTTCCAAGGCTCATTCCAAAAAGGTTCTTAATGCCTTATTGGATAATAGCCAGCTTTTTCCTGAAAAATATTTGCCTTTTTTTTCTGATATCACAACAGAAGACCTGGAAGAGCTTAAAAAAGTCTGGCCGAAAATCGCGCTTGAACGCAAAGTGAGTATTCTGGAAGACCTTGAAAATATGATGGAAGCCGACACTATGCTTTCCTGTGACGGGTTGGCAAAATTCGCGCTGAATGATGACTTCCCGGAAGTTCGCGGCAATGCCATTACGCTACTATGGGAATGCGACGACCCCAAGCTTGCACCTCGTTTCATTGATATGCTCGAAAATGATGAAAGTGACTTTGTACAAACTGCAGCGGCTGAAGCCCTTGGTAAGTTCGTGCTTTTAGGTGAATTGGATGAAATTCCCGCTGCCACTGCCAATCAAACCATTAAGGCATTAACCAAAAAATTTGGATCCAAACCATCCAAAGAAATTCAACAGGAAGTGCTTAAGTCTCTTGCTTATTCAAGCGATCCGGCGATTTCTTCGATGATTGAAAAAGCCTTTTTGGATTCCGATCCATCCTGGCGGCTTGCAGCCGTCATTGCTATGGGAAGGTCAGCAGATAATCGTTGGGAAAAACCGATCCTGCAAATGATTAAAAACGATGATCCGGAACTGAAAAGTGAAGCTGTAAGAGCTGCCGGTGAATTGGAATTATCGACTGCGCGCACTATGCTGATGCATATTCTTGAAGATGAACAAGATGATCTTGAGCTCCGCACCAATGCGATCTGGTCCTTGTCAAAGATTGGCGGTGAGAATGTAAAATCTGTTCTCCAGAGCCTGTTGGCAAACGCACTTGATGATGAAGAAGCCGAGATCATAGAACTGGCTATTGAAGCACTGGATTTTTCCGCAGAGCTGCCAGACTTGGAGATTTGACCAGAATAAGAAAAAAATGATGGATGCAGACAACCAACGCCTACATGTATTTGTCAGAGGAATTGTCCAGGGTGTAGGTTTTCGCTTTTTTGTGTACCAGCATGGCACTCTTTTAAAACTTCGCGGCTGGGTCAGGAATTGCCTCAACGGTGAGGTTGAGGTATTGGCTGAAGGGTCAAGAAAAGATCTTGATTATCTTCTTGAAAAATTAAAAGAAGGCCCGGAAATGGCACAGGTGATCGAAGCTCGCACGGATTGGCAAGCTTACTCAGGCGATTTGCCGGTTTTTACTGTCCTTCCGACGGATTATTAATCGGTTCATCCTCACCACTAAGGATAGCGACCTTTTTCCACGGAGGGAGATCAGACTCATCAGCCAGCAGTCGACGCAATTCATAGATCTGATCTCGTAAAACCGCGGCACGCTCAAATTCCAAAGCTAAAGCTGCCGCTTTCATACGCTCTTCAGTTTCAGCAATGATGCGCTTCAATTCCTTTACAGGTAAGCGCGTCACTGCTTCCCCGGCTTCATAATCTGCCGTATGGTCTCCGATTGATGCGCTTTCAGTCAGGCGCTCTGAGATATCATAAATCTCTTTAACAATGCTGAACGGTTGGAATCCATGAGCCTTATTGAAAGCGTCCTGTTTTTCTCGCCGGCGGTCAGTCTCGTCAAGCGCTTTGCGCATCGAATCGGTGATATGGTCGGCATACATAATTACCTTGCCATTTAAATTTCTTGCCGCACGTCCGATGGTCTGTATCAAGGCAGTAGAGGAACGCAGAAAACCTTCTTTGTCAGCATCAAGGATAGCCACTAAAGAAACCTCAGGCAGGTCTAACCCTTCTCGCAGAAGGTTAATGCCAACAATTACATCATAGACGCCCAGGCGCAGATCACGCAGTATCCCGATCCTGTCAAGAGTCTCCACTTCAGAGTGGAGATAATGCACAGCGATATCCAATTCTTTGAGATACTCGGAGAGATCCTCAGCCATGCGCTTGGTGAGAGTGGTGACCAAAACACGTTCCTTGAGCGCAACACGCTCACGGATCTCGCCAATGAGGTTATCCACCTGCCCGAGCGCGGGCCTTACTTCAACTTCCGGGTCCACCAGGCCAGTCGGCCGGATGATCTGTTCCACAACCGCGTCCGCAATTCCCATTTCATAAAGGGCGGGAGTGGCAGAGGTATAGATGGTGTATCCCATCTTTAACTGAAATTCTTCAAATGTGAGCGGGCGGTTGTCCAAAGCTGAAGGTAACCGGAAACCATAGTCTACCAGTGTTTCCTTGCGGGAGCGGTCGCCATTATACATACCCCTGATCTGAGGAATGCTCATATGAGATTCATCCAGCACTAAAATATAATCGGAGGGTAGAAAGTCCATCAATGTCCAGGGAGCTGAGCCTGCAGGTCGCTGATCAAGATGCCGGGAATAGTTTTCGATCCCGGAACAGTATCCAATCTCGCGCAGCATTTCCAGGTCATAGCGGGCACGCTGTTCAAGCCGTTGCGCTTCCAGCAGCTTTTCCTGAGATTTTAATTGTGTCAAACGTGTCTCAAGTTCGGTTTCAATGTCGCTGATCGCCTGTTTGAGGCGCTCTTCCTGTGTAATAAAGTGTTTGGCGGGGTAAATCTCAACATGTTCAAGGTCCTGTAGGATCTCACCAGTCACGGGATTCAGGCTGATGATGCGTTCTACTTCATCACCGAAAAATGAAATACGGTAAGCCAAATTTTTTTCATAAGCGGGAAACACTTCCAGAGTATCTCCCCGCAGCCTGAATATCCCTTGCCTGAGTTCAATATCATTGCGGGCATAGTGTTCTTCAACCAGCTGCCGCAACAACACATTGCGGCGGTAAATTTCACCTTTGTTAAGATTAATAATCACACTGCTATACGCTTCGGGACTTCCCAAGCCATAAATGGCGGATACTGAGGCAACAACGATGACATCCTTGCGTGAAACAATCGAGGTTGTGGCAGCCAGCCTTAAGCGTTCGATCTCTTCATTGATCTCGGTCTCTTTTTCAATATAAAGATCCTGTCGGGGAATATAGGCTTCAGGTTGATAGTAATCGTAATATGATACAAAGTATTCGACCGCATTTTCCGGGAAGAATTCCTTAAATTCAGCATAAAGCTGGGCGGCAAGTGTTTTGTTGTGCGCCATTACCAGCGCCGGCTTTTGAACGCGCTGGATCACATTTGCGATAGTAAATGTCTTGCCTGTTCCTGTCGCACCAAGCAGAACCTGGTGCTTTTTTCCCGCTTCAATATTTCTGACCAGTTGATCAATCGCTTCCGGTTGATCACCCATTGGTTGATAAGGGGAATGTAATCTAAATTCCATTTATTTCAGCCTTAGTTAAATTGAGTTTTTCCAAATTTCCAAGTGCGTTTTCAAGATTTATTTTCCAATCAATTTTATCGGTAAGCTGGATCCAATACGCGTTCTTGCCTCTCCTAAAATTGGGATCTATATCCATAAGATCCCTTTCTTTTACGCCTTCAGGCAGTTGAGGGTATCGTAGCACCAAATGGTTGTTTTCAACTGTGACGGCGGCAAGCCCGCAATTTTCAGCTTTCAGTTTTATCTTTAATTGCCACAAAAGATTTTCAAGACCTTCGTCCGGTTTGCCAAAACGATCGGAAAATTCAGCCCGAATTTTTGCGAGATCAGATTCGCTGTTTATATCTGCCAGACGGCGATAAATCTGCAGCCGAAGCGCTTCATCCGCGATGTAAGCGGTCGATATCCCTACAGAAATCGGAAGCTCAACAGTAACCAAAGGTCTGAGGGTTTTGTATGGAAGTACAGATTTCGCTTCAATCGAAGGTTCAGGTTTCTTTATAGAATCAACCGCTTCAGCCAGCATACGAGTATAAAGGTGGAATCCCACTGCGGCGATATGCCCATGCTGCATTGTACCCAGCAGGTTGCCCGCTCCGCGCATTTCAAGGTCGCGCATGGCAATCGAATACCCCGCGCCAAGTTGAATATTTTCAGCGATAGTTTCCAGCCGTTCCAGACCTTCAGGCGTAGGTGATTTTTTACGGTGATGGAAGAAATAGGCATAAGCTCGTGAAGCCCCTCTCCCAACCCTGCCTCGAAGTTGATATAACTGCGAAAGGCCAAAGGCATCTCCGCGATCAACGATAAGCGTATTGGCATTGGGAATATCCAGGCCTGATTCAATGATTGATGTTGAAAGCAGCACATCTATTTCGCCCGAGGTAAATCGATGCATCACTTCTTCAAGCACTTTTTCCTGCATCTGCCCATGCGCAATACCCACTCTGGCTTCAGGTACGATATTTTGCAGATGCCGTGCCATGGCTCCAATGGTCTGAACCCGGTTATGCACAAAAAAAACCTGACCGCCACGGTCAACTTCTCTGGTAATCGCCTTGCGGACAACTTCTGGATCGTATCCACCGATATAAGTCTGGATCGGCAGGCGGTCTGTAGGCGGGGAGTTAATCACAGAAATATCTCTTATGCCAGAGATCGCCATATAAAGTGTGCGCGGAATTGGTGTTGCAGTCAGGGTCAGCACATCAAGCTCTGTGCGTATTTTCTTGAAATACTCTTTGTGTGTCACTCCAAATCGCTGTTCCTCATCAATAATCAACAAACCAAGATCTTTGAAAAGAACATCAGGTTGAAGCAATCGATGCGTACCAATGACGATATCAACATCACCGGCTTCCAATTCCAGCAAAATCTCAGCCTGTTCCGAAGGGCTGCGGAAACGGGATAACATTTCAACCTTCACCGGAAAAGGAGCCAGACGTTTTTGGAAAGTCTCAAAATGCTGCTGGGCAAGGACTGTGGTTGGAACAAGCATTGCTACTTGTTTACCATCCATTACGGCTTTAAATGCCGCCCGAAGTGCCACTTCAGTTTTTCCATAACCGACATCACCACATAACAGTCGGTCCATCGGGCGAGCCTTCTCCATATCCTTTTTTACTTCTGCGATCGCCTTTGCCTGATCCGGAGTTTCAGAATACGGGAAGCTCGATTCAAGATTCTTTTGCCATTCCGCATCCTTTGAAAAGACAAAACCTTTTGCTTCCTGACGTTTCGCATATAACTCTAAGAGTTCCTGAGCCACTTCCTGAACTGCCAAACCAGCTTTCGTTTTGGCTGCCGCCCACTCCCCAGAGCCCAGGCGGGTCAGCCTGGGAGTCTGTTCATCCGCGCCGATATAATGACCTAACCTATCAGCTTGATGAACTGGTACATATAAGAGGTCGTCATCCGCGTAACTGATAGCAAGGTAGTCGCGTTCAACACCTTCCAGCGTCCTGTGTACAAGACCCCTGAATTTGCCGATCCCATAATCCACATGAACCACCAGATCTCCATCATTAAGATCTGCGTATGAGAATTCGGGAGCATCAAAAGATTTTGTACGTCTTCGCCGAGTCCGTTCTCTTTCCCAGCCGAAAATCTCCTGGTCGGTCAGGAGAACCGTTTCGTTGTCATCACTATAAATGACCTCCCAGCCGCCGCTCAGACTGCCTTCACTGAGAGTAATAGTATTTCCATTATCTAAGGCAATACTGCTTTCACGAAAAACTTCCTTAAGTCGCTCAGTTTGCTTTGAAACAATAAATACCTGATGTTTTTTTTGTGATCTTAATTTGATAAAGTCGGTCAGCTGATCCATTTGAGCGCCAAATCGCTGGCTTGGAGAGAATGCGGCAGAGACTGGCAGTACCTCGCTCCCCAAAGGGTAGCCCAGATCGATAACATTGAAGCTTGATAGGTTATCCATAACTTCTGACCAGGTTATATAAGGAACCGGGAAATCAGCTTCGATTAACTTGCTTTCGATAGCTTCTGAGCGCATCCTGACCGCCTGGTCTTCAATCTCCTCAGCGGTTACTGAAACAGATGAGCTGTTATCAATTAAGATGACAGTTCCTTTTGGCAAGTAATCCAATAACGAAGCATTAGACTTAAATAATTGCGGAATGTAAAATTCCGGATATCGATCGAGCGGATCAACCTCGTTTTCATCCACAAAGACCTTTATCGCTTCATTGGCAGGTGGAATGAAGACCTCATTAATCGAATCAATCGTCCGCTGCGTCGCAGGATCGAACATTCGGATAGTCTCGATCTCATCACCAAAGAAATCTATACGTATAGGATTGGTGCAATGAATCGGCCAGATATCCATCAGTCCGCCGCGTTTGGAGAACTGCCCTTCGCTGACCACAATTTCGGCAGCTGCATAGCCGATAGCCGTCCATTTTTGCGCCAATGTGGTCATGGATGTGGAGGTTTGCACTCGTAAAACTGAACATGCGCTGAGAAAGTCCCGCCTTGGCGCTGTTCGTGTCATAATGGATTTGGCAGAGGTAAATATGACTGGTTTGGTTGAACGTGGCTTCTCAAAGGGGAGAAATGATCGCCCCAAAGTAACCAGGGTCTGCAGCCTGTCGCGCCGGGTATCCGCATCCCAATTAGCTTTTTCATAAAAAAGCGGGGTGGGCTCAGCAAAGATCAAATGGTCATGATTCTCTGACCAAAAATCATATTCCTCATGCATGGAAAGCAGCCGGTCAGGCCTTGAAGTGATAAATAATATTGGATTGTCTGTATCCCTTTGCAGTGCAGCCATAAATGGCAGTCGGACCGATCTTGGAAGACTGAGAGGTAGCTGCGCAACCCCACTCTGAAGTTTTCCAATTAGGTCTGGATATCCCCGAACCTTCAAGAAATCAATAAAAGACTGATCAGTCATCTTCAAAAACAGAACCATTAAACCGGTTCATTGCTGCTTCAATACCATCCTTAAGGAAACATTCCACAGCGTCAGCGCATGTATCCAGGATTATATTTAAATCTAAAGTATCGGATGTCCTGAAATCATTAAGAATAAAATCGACGGAATTCATTTTTCCCGGAGGGCGTCCGATACCAACACGGATGCGCGGAAATTCTTCTGTCCCCAGCTGTTCGATAATGGATTTCATCCCTTTTTGACCGGAGGAACCCCCTGATCTCCGTATCCGGATGGATCCAAAGGGTAAATCAAGGTCATCAAAGATGACCATAACCTGTTCATTTGCGGGCTTATAGAACTGAACATACGATCTGACTGCATTTCCGGATAAGTTCATGAAGGTTTGAGGTTTGATTAATATAACTTTTTCATGCGGTTTTCGGTATTCCCCCATCAATCCTTTAAATTTGTATTTATTGATCTCAACGCCCCAACGCTTTGCCAGTCGGTCAATTGCCAGAAAACCAATATTATGTCGGGTCATTTCATATTCACGTCCCGGATTCCCAAGCCCGATAACCAGATAATGGTTTACATGAGTCAATTCAGCCAGTTTTTTAAAAATCACCGGTTTTCCTTTCACATAATTGGCAATCAGTTAGTTTAACATATTTGATTCTTTTCTGCAAAATTTCCGGAAATAGCAGGAGTCAATCATGGTTTTGACCAACCAGGAAATCATATTAATAAAGTTTTTATCATCTGTATAAAATTTTCTGCTATGCTATACTTATTTCCAGATAATGAAACAAACATATTCACAGGATAAAAAAATGCCACGACAGCAAAAAACCGCTTTAATCCTTTTTTCGATTTTCGTGGTTCTCTTTTTAGCCGCAGTGGTTGCCGGGATTTTTTATCTCTCGGGAAAGGACGCCGAAACCACTGGCCGAGTGAGGGATATTTTTATTATTCTCCTCGCGTTTGAATCGCTTCTGATCGGCACTGCCCTGGTGATCCTTGTTATTCAACTTGCCATTTTAACCAACCTGATCCAGAATGAGGTCAAACCCATCCTGACATCCGCCAAAGAGACAGCCAGCACACTGCGCGGAACCAGCCAATTTATTTCAAAACGTGCAGTTGCGCCAATTATTTCGGTCACAAGCGTAATGGCTGGATTCAGAAAAATTACAGATATTATTGGTTTTATGCGTAAAAAGTAAAAATTTTTTCTGTTGAAAGGAGTTATCAATGTCAGAACATGATGATTTTGGAAGTTTTCTCATAGGATTTCTAGTTGGAGGGATCTCCGGTGCGATAGCAGCATTACTGCTCGCGCCTCAATCCGGTGAGGAAACACGTACTGTAATTAAAGACAAAGCCATTGAATTGCGTGATCAGGCTGCTTCAACCATTGATGAAACTGTTGAAAAAGCAGAAAAGTCAGTTAATGAATCAATCAAGAAAGCGGAAGCAATGTTAGCTGATGCGAAAAAACGCGCCAATGAGCTGGCTGAAAAAGGCCAGGTTGTACTTGAAGAAAGCAAGGAAAAAGTAACCAAAGTTGTAAAAAAAGCGGCTGATGCTGGTGAAGCAAAAGCCAAATCATAATCAATAAAATATCATAAACAAGAAGAAACCAAAACCGGCCTCAAATCTGGGTGCCGGTTGTTGTTTTAAGCGCGTCAGGAATAGACGCAAGTACATCTCGAGCTGTGACAGTTGCGGCACTGCCCAGCTTCTCCGCTGAAAGTAACCCTGCCTGCGCGTGAAGCCAGACAGCCGTTATGGCTGCAGAATAGCTGGATAATCCCTGTGCAATCAATCCGACGATCATGCCTGCCAGCACATCCCCTGTTCCCGCAG
>CAZBNE010000080.1:0-9478 GCA_964493155.1 uncultured Pelolinea sp. | reverse complement strand
GAGCAAATCAGTTTTTGGAAGCTTTCTCTTAATATGCCTCCTGGCAATTTTTGGTATTAAATAAATACCGGCATAATTATACGGCTAAGCGTTCGATATGTCAATTCATTGTATGAGTGCATTACATGGTTATCCTTAAATCAATGATTCATAAATCATGTTTTAAGATTCATTTTACAAAAAAGGTCATGAAGCAATTACTCCACGGCCAGATTGATACAATTTTTTTACCTAAACTGTTTTACTTTCTTCACTTTCCAATACAGGAGGTGTTTGAACTGTCTCTTTTTTAACAAGCTTCCAGGCATGCATAGCCAGGGAAAGTGCGATCACACCGTAAGATACAAATACCCGGAAGTATTCACCGAGTTGGGCGTTGTCAAACAAGTTTTTGCCAGCCTGGGGAGCCACAATAAAGAGCGTGTGGAAAAGCAATACACCAATTAGCGCTTGCCGGTTGGTTGCTTTTTGTACTGACGCTCCGCCTACAAGCAAGGCGGCTATTGCAAACTGTGCGATCTGAGTATGCGCTCCATAGGTTGAGAAAGTGCCAATGTTTTGAAGGTAAATCAGTTGTCCCCAGCTTGCCAGAACGGTTGATATGATCATAGCAATGACGCGTATCTGATCAACGTTGATACCTGAGGCCATGGCAACGCTTTGGCTCTGACCAACTGTACGCATATTCTGACCTAACCTTGTCTCCAGTATTTTCTGGTTAAACAAGCATAGCAGGGCTATTAAAATGAATGGCAGCAGCGGAATTCTCACAGCAAGCAAGACCTCTTCTATCTTGGGGATGTAGGTCAAGCCGTATATGATCCCGCACATGATAATTGTAGCAATTGGTCTAGTAAGGGAAAACTGCGCGTTCTTGCTGATCAGTTTTTCTTTAACGATTTTATATACTTGCAGTAAACTAATGATTATTAATGCGATAGTCAATACCTGCAAAAGCTCCAGCCGATCTGAAAACAGCCATCTTTCAATAACCGGAATGTAAGATAATCCAAAGATAACTGCAATACTGCCGAAATTGATTGCATCTGACCTCTTAAAGTTGTATTTCTTCAGGAAATGCAAGATTACCTTTACTGCGGTTATGAGCAACATTCCATAAAACAAGATGGTTATCAAATCAAGCATGCGAACCGAATCAATTGAGTATTTCAAGTTATTGGTCAGGTCAATCGTATTCTTTACGCCTACGCCGCCAGAAATGATAATGGTTGGGTTGTCTACCGGGATGACACCACCGATGATGACGAGGAAGAGTAATTGGTATAAGCCATCTGCAAAGTATCCCAGGATAAGGCCTGCAATCATTTCGGCGCCTTTCATATTGTTAAAAAGCTTACCCACCAGGAAACCGAAGAGAACAGCCAAAGGTGTAGCAATCAGTAAGCAGATCAACATACCTTGTATGCCTTGAAATCCCCAATATACAGACCAGAAGACAGCTATTTGGGCAGCTATAGCGCCAATAACAATACCAAAGTTCAGCCCCAGGCCAGCCACCACCGGGATGATTAATGCCAACACAGTAAATGTGTTTCGTCCAATGCGGGTAATGACTCCATCGACAATGAATGCCATTGAGCTTTTTGAGAAGATAATCGCCGCAATACAGACAATTGCAAAGGCAATCATGACCTTATTTTCAAAGAGATAGGAGCCGAGTTTTTTAAGTATGCTGTTATTTTTCATTGTTGGTTACCGCCTTTCGTCTTTGAAAGAGCATAAAGGATGATACCGTTGGAAATGATAATCCTCAGCACCTCCGGTAGTGTTCCAATTTCTATGACTTCATTGACAACTGGCAAGGCTGTGACAAGGATTCCTTGAAATAGAAGCGTACCAATCAAAACATGAGAAATCTTGGCACGTAAAACTGAGGCGCCACCAATCAAAATTGATGCCACCGCCGCAAAACCCATCATCAAAGGCGCATTATAAAGCTGCAAGAAGCCATAAGTTTGTGCATACATGATAATACCAACTGCCCCCAGTATGGTTGAAAATGTTGTGCCCTGGATGCGCTTGCGATCAACATTGATCCCGCTTGAAAGCGTGAAAAGCTGATTCTCTCCAGCAGCGCTCATCGCGATACCAAGCTTTGATTGGAAGAACAACCAAACAATAAAGCAGCTCAAGGCAAACACAAGGATCAATCCCAAAGGAATTGTCACACCGCCAACTTTAAAAGCAAGCCAGTGCAACCACTCTGGTTGAGTGCTTTTTACCACATCAGGATTGCTTAAAATCCCGCCAAAACTTCCTGCAAGGCTGGCTGTATTACGCAGGCCTTTTCCTTGCAACGGCCAGCTCAGTTCACCATTCTTGAAAGTAAAAGAAAGCCAGACAATGTTCATAAAAGCAATGACAGAAAAACCGACATAAGTGGAAACGGTCATTTCTGAACCTTTGACCCTGTTAAGCAACATACCATATAAGGTACCTAACAAACCTGCCAGGGCAATACCAATCGTGAGCGCCAGCAAGAGGGTTAACCATGGGCTACCCACTCCAAATTTTTCTGCCCAGTTGCCGATAAAGCTAATCTCCATGGATAATACTGCCCCAAGCAATCCTGCGGAAATGCCTAATGGAACGCCAAAGTTGAGTCCAATGCCACTCTGAATGCCCGGAATCATGGCCAAGACCAGGATTCCATACATCAACCAGCGGCGTAGAACATCGCTGAACAAAGGTCCGGCATCAAATCCTAAAACAAGCGAGGTGATTACCAGGCTAATAAAAAATATTCCTATGATCAACCTGGGCAAACCAATGTTTTCAAAGATACTTTTGATTCTGCTCATGCCACCACCTCTTTTTTAACACCAGCCATTGCCAAACCGTAGTCAGCATCTGAATCATCTGGCGACATGATCGAAAAGATTTGTCCTTCGGAAACAATAGCAATGCGATTGCAAAGTGACCGTAACTCAACCAGTTCTGAACTGATCATGATAATCGTCGTGCCATTTTCACGATTTATTTTTGTAAGGTATTCCAGGACCAGCTTTTTCGCGCCAATATCAATACCTCTGGTAGGTTCGGATACGATCAAGATCTTTGGATTCATCGTCAGGGCTCTTGCCAGGCAGACTTTTTGTTGATTTCCGCCAGAAAGGCTGCCGCTGGTTTGGTTAGGACCCATACAGCGAATATCCAATAATTTGATCATTTCAAGCGTGTGCTTCTCAGCTTTGGTTTTGTTCAGGATTTTCAAACCCATTATGTTGTTTAAGAACTCTTCATGAACCTGCATCGCAGAAAAGATAATATTTCGTTCAACAGATTCACCAAGCAATAATCCAACTCCGCGTCTGTCTTCAGAGACAAAAGCGATATCATTTCGAAGCGCTTCACCCAGTTTAGTCAGATCTAGTTTTTTACCGAAGGCGATTACTTCTCCGCTTGTCTCGTAAATCCCCATAATTCCATTAGCGATGCCAATTTTCCCCTGACCCGCCAATCCGCCGAATCCAAAAATTTCACCCTCGCGAATTTTTATGTTCATCCCTCGCACACGCTCGCCAGGCATTTCAACACAATAATTTCTCAATTCAAGTGCAATTTTTTCATCTGAGAGTTCTCGAGCTGCCATATGATGATCATCGATCAGTTTTTCAACTTTTCTGCCAATCATCAATTGTGCGATTTCGATCAGGTTAGTTTCCTTTACTTCTTTCCTGGCAACAAATTCACCATCTCTCAGGATTGTCATGCTATCGGCAACGGTCATAATCTCTGCCAACCGGTGAGTAATAAAAATAATAGAAATTCCTTTTTGAGTGATGAGGCGCATGATTTCTAACAAACGTTCCGCTTCACCTTCAGTCAATACTGCAGTTGGCTCATCAAACACCAGTAATTTGATGCCGGTTTTGTCGATCTCCCGGGCAATTTCAACAAACTGCTTGTATCCAATAGGCATACCGGCTACCTTGGTATACTCTTCAATATCCATGCCAATATTATCCAGTGCAGCACGGGCATCAGCGGACATTTTCTTCCAGTTCATCATTTCAAGTCGATCGCCAAAAACTTTGCTGAGAGCCGTCGTTTCACCAATTTCCCGCCCGATTTTTATGTTTTCAGTGACGTTGAATTCAGGTATTAACATAAATTCCTGGTGGACCATTCCTATACCAGCTGACATGGCTTTGGTGGGACTGTCAATATTGATTTCTTGACCTTCGATCAGAATACTGCCATCAAATCCCCCGGTGGAATAAATAATTGGCATACCAAACAAGATATTCATCAGGGTTGATTTTCCAGCCCCATTTTCGCCTACGAGAGCATGGATCTCACCTGGTTTTACCTGTAAATTGACCTTTTTAAGAACACGATTACCGGAGTATTGTTTGGAAATGCTATTCATTGATAGTAAAAACTGGCTTTCCAATGTATTGTCTCCTATAACTTATCAAAATTACGCCGGCTTGCTTACACAAGCCGGCGCTATGTGGAGTTTAATTACTCATGCTGAGTCTTATTGTGCAAAATCGTAAAAAGGAGCGAGCAGCATGAGGAAGTTCGGGAGGTTCACACCGTCTTCGTTGTAATTAGTTACAGTGATATCCCCGACGTTTCGACCTGCAGCAGCCTCATTGAGGGTTGCCTTGAAAGCTTCTACGTCGCCGCGGTCAGTCACCTGGCCTTCTGCATACTTGATGGCATAGCGGACGCCGGCATCAATCATGAGCATGTTGATGGGTACGCCCCAGGTTGACATGCGCCCTTCTTGTCCTTTTTCCTTTAACTTGACAGAGATCTGATCAAGCATGAATTGGACATCACCTTCGTGACCGGAGACATCGATATTCAAGCCAGCTGGGTAGCCATGATATGGGCTTGGGCAGCATTGCTGTGGATAAATCGCGCCGTTTTCCCAGATAGAGCGGATGAGCGGTTCCTGCATTGCACAGTTGGTGGAGAAGAAAGCGGTATCTTTGCCATAGGTCGCAATTTGCCGCGGAACATCTTCGGTGACGAATTGCTGTGTGCCAGAGACACCGGCATCACCGGTTGGATCGGGTGCGTTCACTTCAACAAGTTCAATGCCAAGTTCATCACAGGTTTCCTTCATGATTTCCAAACGCCGTGCAATGGTCGCATAGGACAGATGGCGAGGGAAAGAGTAGTGGATGAAGGTTTTAGCGCCCATCTTGGCAGCCAACTCGGGGATGGTGCGGCCCATGCTGATTTCGTCGACTTGCATAACGATATCAGCTTTACCGGCGATCACTGGGGGATCTTCCGCAGGGACACCTGCTACGAAGAGCATATCCGGGCGGGTTTCGCGGACTTTCTCGATCGCAGCCGCTGCCCCGGGGATTGCTTGAACAAACACAATCGCCTTGACCTCAGGATCTGATGCCATCTGAACGACCTGGGAAATGGTAGTCTCAGTTTCGGTTGAGAAGTTGTCAGGATAAGTGGCATGGACGATCTTGTCACCGTACTTGGCAATCTGGTTCATGGCTTCCTGGTATTCTTCTTCACCTTGAGAAACAGTACCTGTCATGATGCCAATTTTGTAAGGCGCGACTTCTTCTTCTGTTTCAACTTCTGCCTGGGCTGGTGCTTCTGCTTCTGTTTCTGCTTCGGCTTGAGGTGCTGTTTCAGCAGGCGGAGTGGCCGTGCGGCATGCTGGCAATGAGAGAACTAAAAACATGCTCAGTGCCATTAATATGCCTTTTGTCAGTAAACTTTTTTGCTTCATTTAAGCTTTCCTCCTTAATTTTTTTTGTAAGGATTTTTATTCAGTTGGTTTGGGTTGTCAATATAGCCAAGTTTAGCTCTCCACATAGCCAAACAGGATTTGTATGTTGCCCTCACCAGTGAGACCTAGCAGCATATACTGGTCGCGTGGGGATTTTATCATCGGCTAAGGCTGCTGTCAAACAGCTGTATATTCTCATACTGCAATCTTCCACAACCCGCATTGTTGGGTTTCAACCTGGATTTGTCAAACATATTATTTTCACGCTGAACAAATTGAAGGATCTGCGTTTAATTGCATTCCAGATCCCTCACTCTAAGCCCCGGATGACAAGCCCGATTTCATTTTTCACTTTCATTTCCCGCCAGCAATTCCGCCAACTTGTCGAACGATTCATTCCAACCGGTCTTGGTTTGCTCGCACATCTCACCTGCAGGTAAACCTGCATGGCGCAGGGTAACCAGTGTATTGCACTCTTCAGGGCTTTCAAATGAAACCGATATCAACACCTCATCTGGCCAATCCTCGTCTATATCGTAATAAGTCGGGGGCACCTCATTGCCTTTCGCATCCGCAAAGACATCGGTCATCACGATCTTTTCCAATTCAACGACTTCGCGGTAAATGCCTGTTCCACACACATCCTGGCCTTCAGGCGAGCGCATGCAGAAGAAATAATCTCCCCCGGCTACAACATTCATCCGGCACGAGGGAATGGAAAATCCCTTGGGTCCCCACCAGTGAATCATCTCTTTTGGCTCAGTCCATGCCTGCCAGACGCGGCCGCGCGAAGTATTGAAAACACGTTTGATCACGATCTCTTTTCCAGTCATTTCATTTTTCCTTTTTCATGTCGATAAGACAGTAATACATTACCGGACTTGAAGGTTCTTGCCTGCTCCAGTTTCAGATGCAGCCTTTCTTTCAATCCACTGAACAGCGAATTTCCGCTGCCCAGGATCACCGGGTTAACCATCAACCGGTATTCATCGATCAAACCAGCCCGCGCAAGTGATGAGACCAGCTGTCCGCTCCCAAAGATCATCATTTCTCCACCGGTAAGCTGCCGGAGCTTTCCAATTTCTTCCGCTGCATCTCCTCTGACCAGCCTGGTATTCTGCCAGGCTGCACTCTCCAGCGTCTTTGAAAATACGATCTTGGCTGTATCATTCATTAGTCTGGCAATCTCAGGGTCTTCCTCATGTGCATTTTGAGTCGGCCAATAACCAGCCATCAACAAATAAGTAGTCCGCCCAAAAAGGAGCGTATCAACGGTCTTTAATTGCTCTTCAGCAAATTGGTTGAATTCCTCATCCGCTACGTGCCAGTCGATCTCCTGTCTGGTCCCTTCAAAAAAGCCATCCAGGGAGATCATATTGAACACCAGTAATTTTTTCATACTTACCTCTTTCTCTAAAATAAGAGTACAACACAAGCTGAGATATTGGAATGGCCTATGCAGCGGTTTAACAAACCTCTAATACTCAATGGATAACATCTGCCACTTATTTTGAAAGAAAACTCATGACAAGAATATCTATAAAAGTGAGGAAATCGATCTACAGATCGGTCATAAAGTAATCATAATTGCGAAGTTCACCTTGGATCTATTTTAGTAATGGGCAAATTGATTTACTCTCGAACGACATCGCCGGATAGTTTTGTTGTAAATGGAAATGGTGATATTGAATGGACTATACCCAGTGAAGAGGTGCATGCTTTCGTAAACGATCTTTTTCATAACGTGGGTATGCTGCTATTTGGACGCAAAATGTATGAGACGATGAAGGAATGGGATGCTATTTCAACCGAAGGGACAAGCAGGCTTATGGACGGTCGTTGTTAAGCAATGAACGACTTCGCAAATATTTTGGCGGGCAGCAAAGAAGATCATCTATTCCTCTTCTCTCCCCAATGTGACCATTACAAATGCGGCCATCGAACAGTCTTTTGACCCAAGTATCTTTAATGATTTGTCAGCGGGATCGGAAAACATCTTGGAAATGGCGGTTCGCTATTGGCAGCCGAAGCAATTAGATCCGGGATTGTCGATGAGTATCATCAATTCATCGCGCCTTACTTAATAAGTAGCGGCAATTAATGGCTGCCAAAATGTATAAAGAATGCCCTCAAACTGGTGGATCTTAGACTATTTGATAATGTCTTTTTTATCCTCTTTATTACAGGATATGAATTCTGTCAGGGCGTCACAGTAGTAATTAAATGAAAATGAAATGATGTTTTCAATTGAGTAATATCTTTATTCTCACCAACTCCCTTAAACAGCCCGGTAGATCTTTATTCTTTCACCCGCGCCAGCAGGATCAGGCTTAACAGAGCAAAGATCCCTGCCAGCAGGAACAATCCCAAGTAACCGAGAAATTGCCCTGGTGCAGCAGCGTTGGCAACGTCAATGCCAATCCCGCCCAATTTACTCAAAGCGCTGGCGCCTGCGGTCGCCAGGTTGGTGAGGCCAAGGAATTTGCCTGCCTCTTCTTTTGGCGCCAGTTTGTTGGCAAGCGCCCAATTGGAGGTAAGGAAGAAGCCGATACCTGCGCCCAGCAGGCTGCTGTAGAGCGTCATCGTTTGCAGGTCGCGTGCGGAAATCAGTGAAAAACATCCCGCTGCTGCAAGCAGGCTGGCAAGCACCAGCACACGGCGCGAGCCAATGCGGTCACTCAGCCAGCCGCCCAGGACTGAGCAAATGATCAGCGCCACAGCCAGCGCGGCCATCAGGTCGCCGGTCGCCTTGACCGGATTGTTCGCCTTCATAACATCGCGGATGTAATATTGCGCGAAGGTCTGTACACCGTAGATGCCGAGCAAAAAGACAAAACGCGCCTCCACCAGCCGGAAAAATTTTCTGTTCGCGTCCAGATCGAGGTTGAACACGCGCTTGAGATCAACAGAATTCTTTTCTCCGCTCGCCCTGGTCGTGGGTTTTTCACGCGCGGTGATAAAAGTCACCAGAGCGGTAATTGCCAGAACACCCATAACCGCGAGTACGATTGTTGTCGGGTAACGATCATCCGGTGAAAGCAAGTGCCCAGCTGCCAACGAGGCAGCGATCAAGCCGCACATTTCCATCAGGTTCTTAATCCCGCTGGCTCTGCCCATCTGGGTAGACGGTACCTCATCCGGCAGCAAACCCTGCAAAGGCCCGTGCGCAGTATTGGATGCAATCTGCAGCCCAACATAACCGATAATGACCGCCTGAAGGCTGCCTGACCATGCCAGGATTGCCAGAAATACAAAATCAAAAAGCGTGCCTGCCAATCCTAATGGCCGCCTGCGTCCCCAGCTTGACTTCCATGAATCGCTGGCACTCCCTGAAAGCGGTTGAATGAGCATAGCCAGCATCAAACCTGCGAAGGTCAGCAGGCCGAGTGAGGTGTTTTTCTGTGCTGCTGGCACAAGATGCAGCAGGATCGATGGCAGGATGATAGGATGCAGGCTGTTCCACATAAAGGAATGCCCCAGCCAATAGGTGTTGATGCTGAACAGCTTGCCGAGGGATGCTTTCTTCAATTCCCGGGTCCTGGTCCTCTCCTGATTTGTCTGATATGCACTGGCTGGCAAGTATAAAGGATTTTGCATATTAATGTGAATGAATGCATGCTTTCATGAAAAGGATGCTGAGCATCTGACAAAAAAAATCCAGACCTTTGCAGTCTGGATCAGCAATGAAAAAAGTCTCTTGGCAACGACCTACTCTCCCAGGGGGCTGCCCCCCAAGTACCA
>CAZBNE010000079.1:7708-9641 GCA_964493155.1 uncultured Pelolinea sp. | reverse complement strand
GTGTTATTACAGCTTTGCCGAGCGCATCCATCACCTGGGAGTCTGGCGGCATCGTCAGTGAAAATTCGCTCAAAGTAGGTGATCAGGTCGGGAAAGGAGAGGTTCTGCTGACCCTGGATGATAGTTCTATCACATCCGAGATTCTGGAGGCGCGCTCATCTTTGCTGGAAGCTCAGGCCGAGTTTGAAAAGTTGACTTCCGCGGATACCGATTTCCAGGCGGCGCTGGAAGAAGTCCTTCTGCAGGAAACCTATCTTGCCCATAGATACAGCCAGAGACATGAATTCTATGGGACAGATGTGCCGGATGAACGTGTCAATTCGGTGTATGCCATCTACAATCGCACCCGTGCGCAAGTCTGGGAGCTCGAATTGGCATATCAAAAGGTTAAAAGCCTGGATAAGAAAGACGCGCGGAGGATAGCCGCCTATGATGCACTCCAGGCAGGCATCCTGAAACGCGACAGCTATCTGAGGTTGTTCAACCAGGTTTTGGGCACTCCTTTTGGGAAGCGGCCTGAAGATTTTTTCATTGCCTATGACCAGCAGGTGGCAGCTGTAGCAGAAGCCTATGCCGCCTATCAGCGCCTGGTAGATAAGAGCGATGAGATCTCCGCAGCTCAAGCCAATGTGCAGGCGCTGCAGAATACAGTGGATCAGGCCAAAATCATTGCGCCTTTTGCTGGGACCATTACAGCCATTAATTCCGCTCCCGGCAGCCTGGTCAGCAGTGGCGACGTTGCCGTTCAAGTCGACGACCTCGCCAATTTGACCGTTGAGCTTGAGATCTCGCAGATGGATATCAACAGGATCAGCATTGGACAGCCAGCCCAGCTTACTTTTGATGCCATTCCCAATGCAGTCTACTCCGGGACTGTGATGGAGATTTCGGAAGCCGGCACTGCCAGCAATGAGGACGCGGTCTTTAATGTGCGCGTCGCGCTTACAGATCCGGATAAGAGCGTCAAGCCCGGGTTTTCATCCACCGTCAGCATCATCACAGATCAGGTGGAGGACGCCCTGCTGCTGCCTAACAGCGCCATTCAGTATGACAAGGACGGCAGTGCCTATGTGATGCGCTCATCAGGCTTGAATGCATTTACAGCGGTGCCGATAGAAACCGGCGCCAGGTCGGATGCGTTTACAGAACTGGTTTCAGGCAACTTAACAGAAGGGGATAGGCTGGCGGTTGCCCGGATTGAGCAAACCACAGACAATTTTCGAATGGGATTTGGCCGGATGATTGGGAACCGGTAAATCAAAATCAAGACCATAAGAAAGTGATAAGAAAGGAAAAAGGAAATGAACAAGGCACTTAAAACAATCGCCTGGATCTGCCTCGTACTAGGGCTGCTGGGCACATTGGCAGATGCCGGAATGCTGGCCTATGGTTACAGGTTGACGGCTGCGAGGAAGGCAGCTTTTCAGGCTATTCCAGATACCGATCAGGTTGGCAACAAACCGGACGCAAAAAACACCTGCATTGCTGAAGATGCCAACCAGGATGGAAAACCGGATAGCGACTGCCTGCCAATGCAGGCGCCCGGTCAGATGGGACAGCCCGGCGCTGGTCAGCCTGGGATCCGCGGGCAGCTTCAAAAGGGCGGAACGCGCTTGGGCATGTCCGGCGGTTTTGCTGCGCGGCATCTGTCAGGAGGCATGCTCCTGCCGCTGTTCTTCCTGGCGCTGGGGCCGATCCTGCTGGTGATTGGCGCAGTCATTCTGCTGGTCAACCGTGAACCGAAAGAAACCGCAAGAAAGGGAGATAAAAAAAAGGAAGTAAAAGAAACAAAAGAACCGAAGAAAAGATAAGGTGCAGTAGGAAAGAGGAGGCTGGAAAATTTTCCAGCCTCTTCTTATTCTTAAATAACTATCAATTTGCTATTCCCGCCAGTACCCGCGGTGCATTGGCTGAATATCGCGTGAGGTGATGA
>CAZBNE010000079.1:0-7698 GCA_964493155.1 uncultured Pelolinea sp. | reverse complement strand
TAGCGATTGGTGACCAATAAAGTCAAATCCATAATTATTAAATGAAAAGGCATGGTTTTTAAAAACCATGCCATTAAGGAAGATTGATGAGATTTTGGTTTATTCCCGCCAGTACCCGCGGTGCATTGGCTGAATATCGCGTGAGGTGATGAAGGCCGAAGGGTCGATCTCCATCACCAGGTCTTTCACACCGGGCGCAAATTTGCGCTGAACACTGGTTTCAAGGATCTCCACGGTGCCATCCTTACCGCGTGCAGGGATCTCGGTGACCGCGTGGCCGTCTGAGCGCAGCCGTTCAGCCAGTTCCTGGCCGCGTACTGAGCTGATGATGGTCATGTTGATGAATCCGAAAGCCAGGCGCTGTTCGATCATCATGCCGATCACGTTGCCGGTTGCAAAACCGACCGCATAGGATATGATATTCACAGGGTTATCCAGGTCATTGATCACCGAGCCCAAAGCCAATACGAATAGCACCGTTTGAATTACCCCCAGGATCCAGGTGATGGTGCGCATACCGCGTACCACTGTCAGCATGCGGACGGTATCTACAGCCATATTCAATACCCGAACGATAAATATCACTCCGGCTACCAGCCAGGGGTTTGCTGTCGCAAAAAATTCAGCCATTTTATTCTTCCTTTACACTTTTTCTTCTTTTATTCTTCCAGCGCGGGCAGGTACAATTTATGCAAATAATCCTTCAGCATCCTGCGGGTGCTGAACTGCCACGGCAGGGAGCGCATATCTTCCTTTATCTTGGCCAGCCATGGGAAAGAAGCGTCACCCATCGAACGCGTCTGATAATACATTGGGATGATTTCGTTTTCCAGCGTTTTGTACAGGCTTTCCGCGTCCTTTTCATCCTGAACATTGGGATCATCATAATCGGTTTCATCGCCGATCGCCCAGCCGTTATTGCCATTGAATCCTTCCGCCCACCAGCCATCCAGCACCGAGAAATTGAGCGTGCCGTTGAGAGCGGCTTTCATGCCCGAGGTGCCTGATGCCTCATTGGGGCGGCGTGGAGTATTCATCCACACGTCCACACCCTGCACCAGCAGCCGAGCAGTATTCATATCGTAATCTTCAATGAAGACGATCCGTCCGCTTGTCTGGTAATCTTTGGCAGCCCGGTATACTTTTTGGATCATCAGCTTGCCGGGTTCATCCGCTGGATGCGCTTTTCCGGCCAGGATGATCTGCAGCGGCATATCCTTGTTGGTCAGCAGGCGCAGCAGCCGTTCGTAATCCGAGAACAGCAGGTAGGCGCGCTTGTAGGTGGCAAAGCGTCTGGCAAATCCGATCGTCAGCGAATACTGGTCGAGCATCACGCCGTCCGCGATTACCTGCGAGGGAGCGCGTTTGCCGCTTTGCCAGTGATCGCGCGCTTTTTCAATGGAGTAATTAATTAATTTGCGCTTTAAGTGACGGCGCACATCCCAGAGTTCAAGGTCCGGGATCTGGTCTACGCGCGACCAGACTTCGGGTTCATCCAGATGCTCAAACCAGTCCTGCCCCAGGTATCGGTCGAAGAGCAGCCGCATGCGGCGCGCCAGCCAAAAACCGACATGCACGCCGTTGGTGATGCCCTGAATGGGCACATCTTTTTCCTTGCGCTCAGGCCAAAGGAAATTCCACATCTTCCGCGCTACCGCGCCGTGCAGTTCTGATACCGCGTTGGCATGCTCCGAAAGATGAAGCGCCAGAACCGGCATGCTGAAGGTCTCGCCCCACGTTTGTGTCTGTTTACCCAGCTCGATGAATTGTTCGCGCGTAAGGTTTAGCTGCCCCCAGTAAGCAGGGAAATATTTATCGATCATCCACATGGGGAACTGGTCATTCCCGGCTGGAACTGGTGTGTGGGTGGTGAAGATGTTGTTCTTGCGGACTTCTTCCACTGCTTTTTCAAATGAAAGGCCGGAAACTGCGAATTCGCGCATGCGTTCAAGCGTTAGAAACGCCGAGTGTCCTTCGTTCATATGCCAGAGTGAAGGTTCATATCCCAGAATGCGCAGCGCGCGCACACCGCCGATGCCCAGCAGGATCTCCTGGGAAAGGCGGATTTCGGGGTCGCCGCTGTACAGCTGAGAGGTGAGCGCCTTGTCATTCTTCTCATTGCCGCTGTTGCTGGTATCCAGAAGGAAAAGCGGCACGCGTCCGACCTGAAGCATCCACACGCGCGCATTGACCTTCCGTCCGGGCAGATCAATCGTGATGGTGATCGCGTCGCCCTTGTCATCAACGATTGAAATAATGGGCATTTCCTCAAATTCAAAGTGGAAGGTGCCGGTTTCCTGCCAGCCGTCCTCGGTGATCTTCTGCATGAAATAGCCATGTTTGTAGATGAAACCCATACCAACGATGGGCATTCCCAGATCGCTGGCTTCCTTTAAATGATCGCCTGAAAGAATGCCAAGCCCGCCTGCGTAAAACGGCATGGATTCATGCAACCCGAATTCAAATGAGAAGTACGCCATCTGGCGTTCTTTATATTGGGGGTATTCGTGCGCGAACCAGGTGGCTGAATTGCCCATATATGTGTCAAATGCCGCCAGAATTCGGTCATACTCTTCCTGGTATGAGACATCCGCCGCGGCGCTTTCAAGCTTTTCGATCTCTACCTGATGAAGGAAGGCAATGGGATTGTGGTTGACCTTTTCCCACAGGCGCCGGTCAAGCTGCAGATACAGGCGCATGGCGGCAGGATTCCAGGTCCACCACAGGTTGTAAGCCAGTTCACCCAGGCGGTTGATGCGCTTGGGCAATTGAAAATGATTGGGAAATTCCTTGCGGAAATTTAAATTCATAATAAAACCTCTCCATATCAGGTCGATGTATTAACCCATCACGGCAGTATTTTACCCCAAGGGGCATAATTTCTTTATTAATAATATAAAAGGATAATGATAATGGTCATTTGACAGAAGTCTGAATTTTGAGATAATCGATTGAGGTTCACCGTATAATTTTGGGATTCAGGCATCATTAATTTATTGTGGAGGTGTACTTTTGCCAGACGCGATTTATCAATTTCCCGAAGGTTTTTTGTGGGGTACTGCCACCTCGGCCCACCAGGTGGAAGGCCGGAATACCAATAACAACTGGTCTGCCTGGGAGGCGCAGCCAGGCCGGATTATCAATGGCGACAGATCAGGGCTGGCCTGCGACTGGTGGAACGGCCGCTGGGAGGAGGACCTGCAGAATGCCGCCCGTGATGGGCAGAACGCGCATCGCATTTCCATCGAGTGGAGCCGCATCCAGCCCGCGCCGGACCAATGGGATGAAAGCGCGCTGGATAAATACCGCATGATAATTAAAGGAATGCGCCGCCTGGGGCTGATGCCGGTGGTGACGCTACACCACTTCACCGATCCTCTCTGGATCTACGAAAGAGGCGGTTGGGAAAATGACGAAACCCCCGGGTATTTTGAAAAATTTGTCCGTAAAGTCATTCCTGCATTTCGCGATGAGGTTAAATTATGGGTCACGCTGAACGAGCCTAACGGGCTGGTGGTCAATTCATATATCGATGGTCATTTCCCTCCTGGAAAAAAGGATTTTAAGGCTGCTTTTAAAGCGGTAAAGAATCTCATTCGCGGGCACGCGGCAGCCTGGCACGCGATCCATGATCTTCAGCCGGACGCCTTGGCCTCCTACGCCCTCTATTACCGCGGCTTCTTCCCCAAAAACAGCTGGTCGCCGCTGGATGCCCTGGCTGCCAGATCGCTGAAGGGCAGTGTCAATGAAGTGTTCTCGAATGCGATCGAGGATGGGCGCGTGAGGTTCGCCCTGTATAAGGACTTCATCCGCGAAGCGGTCGGCACCCAGGATTATGTAGGCATCCAGTACTATACATCCGACCTGGTTTCATTCAATCCTTTCAAGCCCGGTGAACTGTTCACTTCACGCTGCTTGCCGACCGGGGTAAAGCAAAGCGAAACCGGATTCATCGCCAATTTTCCAGACGGCATGTCGCAGGCGCTTAAATGGGCGCATCAGTTCAGGCTGCCTATCTACATCACCGAGAATGGGGTGGAGGATTCAACCGATACCCTGCGTCCTGCTTATCTCGCGCAGCACCTTCACAGGGTCTGGCGTGCAGCCAATAGCGATTACCATGTGAAGGGCTATTTTTACTGGTCTCAGGTGGATAATTTCGAGTGGGAGCGCGGCTGGTCGCAGCGCTTTGGATTATGGGGGTTGGACCCGGTGACCCAAAAGCGCACCCGCCGCCGCAGCGCTGACCTTTACGCTGCCATTTGTAAAGAGAATGGCATCAGCTCCGCTGCTGTCAGGCGCTATGCGCCGGAGGTATTTGATATCCTGTTCCCGGCTTAGCGGAATACAGTTAAAAAATCATTTTTTCAGGAGCACCTGGATAATCAAGTCATCCTTGAGCGTGCGCTGAGCCTGCCGAAGTGCACGCTTTTCTGTCATCCTAAAGAGCGCAGCGGCTGACTGGGAACAGTACCCATAGGGTAAGAATCTGCTTATTTGTAAACAGCGCATCTCTGCGGAAGAGATTTGAAATGCCCGCGCACCCTTATAGGTTAGGCTTGCTTTCTAAGAGATCAGCCTGACAAAGAAAAACCTTGGCTTGTCGCAACCGGCGGGTTATTAACCCTGCGGGCTTGGCACAACTGTGACTATCAAAGGTTTATGTCGCCGCCTTTTCATCACAGTTTTACTGAGAGAGCGAAGCGCCTGCACTGAGCTTGCCGAAGCGCCTGCACTGCGCTTGTCGAAGTGACCGGAGAATCTGCTTTTTTCTTTCAGCCGAAGTATTCTTCACTCTGTTCACATGATCAGTCATGAAAACAATACGATAGTAAATAAAACCTATTCTGTTTTGTGCTACAAAAACGCGTTCCCCCTCTTTCTGTTGGATTGGCCTGAAAATATCCCGTCCGGGCTATGTTAAAATCCTGAAGAAATGAATCCAAACCAATTTTGGCTGGCTTCCACTTCCCCACGCAGGCGCGCCATGCTCACCTGGGCCGGCTGGCAGCTTGAGCCAGTCTCCTCGAACGGCGACGAGAGCATGCTAAAAAATGAAAGCCCCGAGCAGTATGTGCGCCGGGTGGCGGAAATAAAATCCAGGGTGGAGCTGCCGAATGCTGCCGGCAACGGCTTTGTCATTTCAGCGGATACGATTGTGGTATTCGATGATCAAATCCTGGGCAAGCCGAAAGACGCGCCGGACGCAGCCGCAATGCTGGCAGCCATGCGTGCCAAAGAACACTGGGTGATGACTGCTGTTGCTGTGCGGCGGGTGTGCCAGCCAGGCGCCCGGCTTGAATTATGCCGCTCAAAGGTCCGCATGCGCGCTTATACTGATCTGGAGATCCAAACTTATGTAGCCAGCAGCGACCCGCTGGACAAGGCGGGTGCTTACGCCATCCAGGATCGCGCTTTTCACCCGGTGGAGGAATTCAAAGGCTGCATGGCCAGCGTGATGGGCATGCCCTTTTGCCATCTGGAAAGGTTATTACGCCGTGAGCTGGATTACGCGTGGACGGATTGGCCATCAATTTGCCAAAAGAAATTAGAATATACCTGTCCCATCACCTGCCGGGTTATGGCTGGTGAGGACCTGGGATGAATCAATGCTGGAGAAACAACCGATGAAATTAAAAAAACTGATCCTGGGGCTGGCCATCATTTCTTTCGCCGCAGCAGCCTGCGGTGGAAAACTACCCAGTCTGCCGTCCAACGAGCTGCCCACACCGCAGATGGTTGTCTCAGCCGCGCCCAAGGTGGAAGATGCCGTGCGTGCTTTTTTGAGCGCCTGGGAGAGCGAGAACTATGACGCGATGTATCAGCAGCTTTCATCCACTGCCAAACAGGCGATAACGGCTGAGGATTTTTCACTTTTCTATAATGAGACTGCCATCACCATGAACCTGCAGGCACTGAAAACCGAGTTCCTGTCGGACACGACCAACCCCTCTTCAGCTGCTGCCAGGTATAAAGCCGCTTTTACCACCGGTTTCTTCGGATCTTTCGAGCGTGAGATCGAAATGCCCCTGGTGCTGGAGAACAACGAATGGAAGGTCAGCTGGGATCGCGCCCTGATCATGCCCGAGCTTGCCGGCGGCAACCGTCTGCAGTCGGATTCCTCCAGCGCATCGCGCGGGGCGATCTATGACCGCAATGGCGAATTGATCGCCGACCAGACCACCGCTTACGCACTGGCGATCATTCCGAACCAGATCGAAGACGGCAAGGAAGGTTCGCTGCTTTACCAGCTTTCCCTTCTGACCGGTCGCACCACGGAATCCATTCAGGCATCCTATGAAGATATTCGCCAGACCAACTGGTATGTGCCTGTAGGAGAAGCTTCGGAAGCGGAAATCCAGGCGAACTGGGGCATCCTTTCCTCTCTTGGCGGATTGCAGCTCAGTGAATTTACCTCGCGCTATTATTACAGCGGCGGGATCGCACCCCAGGCGATTGGTTATATCCAGCCGATCCCTGCTGAAAAGATTGATGAATTTCGCAAGCTGGGCTATCTGGGCAGCGAAGATGTGGGGCAGGCCGGGCTGGAAAAATATGCCGAGGATGTTCTGGCTGGAAAGCCTGAGGCTTCGCTGTATGTGGTGGATGCCAATGACCAGGTCATCACCCGCCTGAGTCAGTCCGATCCGCGCCCGCCGCAGGACATTACCACCACCATCGACAAGAACCTGCAAATTGAGGCGCAGAAAGCCCTGTTGGGATATAAAGGCGCCGTTGTCGTGCTGGAAGTGGATACCGGCAGGGTACTTGCCATGGCTTCATCTCCCGGTTTTGACCCCAACCTTTTTGAAGCGGACAACCGTAATTCGGCTGAGCAGCTGGGAGAAATCCTGAATGACGGGCAGCAGCGCCTTTTGAACAGGGCCACTCAGGGCTCCTACCCGGCCGGTTCGATCTTCAAGATCATCGGTATGGCTGCCGCTTTGGAATCCGACCTGTACACGCCGGAAACCACCTACTACTGCGGCTCTTATTTTGAAGAGCTGCCCGGCGAAAAGTTCAAAGACTGGACCGTGGACAAGGATTTTCCACCCAGCGGGACTCTGACATTGGTGCAGGGATTGATGCGCTCCTGCAACCCCTGGTTCTATCATATCGGGCTGGACCTCTTCAGACAGAAAGGCGCGACCTATCTTTCGGATATGGCGCGCGGCTTCGGGCTGGGTACAGCAACCGGTATTGAACAGGTGGCTGAAGATACCGGCCAGATCGTTGATCCCAAATCTGACGGCGACGCAGTACAGCAGGGCATCGGCCAGGGCGATATGCTGGTCACGCCGCTGCAGGTGGCGCGCTTTATCGCCGCGGTGGCTAACGGCGGAACACTTTACCGCCCGCAGATCGTTGAATCCATTACCAACACAGCCAGCCAAAGTGTGTTCAGTTTCACGCCGGAAGCGAACGGCACGCTGCCGGTTTCGCAGGCGACATTGGATGCCATACGCGACGGCATGCGCGCGGTGGTGCGCTCAAAAGCCGGCACAGCCAACCTGGTGCTGGGTGATATGGGCATCCCGATCTATGGCAAGACCGGCACGGCTGAAAATCCGATGGGCGATGCGCATGCCTGGTTCGCCGGGTTTACCGAGACCCCCCGCACCGACCAGCCCAATATTGCCGTGGCGGTCATCGTCGAAAATGCCGGCCAGGGTTCAGAGATTGCCGCGCCGATCTTCA
>CAZBNE010000078.1:0-9642 GCA_964493155.1 uncultured Pelolinea sp. | reverse complement strand
GGGGTGTATTTATTTTATCGATTCTTTCCAATGCCACACTAATATTACCTTTACCCGGTGTCATCTTTACTTCCGCAATGGGTGCTGTTTTCAACCCGTTATGGGTGGCCGTTGCGGCAGGGATTGGAGCCGCAATTGGCGAGACAACTGGATACCTGGCAGGTTACAGTGGACAGGTTGTTGTTGACCGAAAAGATTGGTATGAGACGCTGACACGTTGGATGCGAAAATTTGGGAATATTACCATTTTGGTAATGGCGTTTGTTCCAAATCCACTTTTTGATCTGGCAGGTGTGGCAGCTGGAATGCTTAAGCTTCCCTATTTGCGTTTTTTATTCTGGTGTTCAATAGGAAAAATTATTAAAATGCTTCTCTTCGCGTATACAGGGGCTTCATTATTTAAGATCCTTTTACCTTAATTTAATATTTTGAGATCAGTAAAAGGAGAAAAGGCAGTAGAAATATCAATTTGAAATATGTTATCGGTTATTGTCCTCAATATTTTTAAGGAAGGGCAAAAAGAAAATCGCAAATGAAGACAGCAAGCATAATAAACCTGCCAAAGAAAACCAGATCAAAATTCCAAACTTATCCGCCACTGGGCCAGCAATTCCCAATCCAACTGGCGTAGTTAGCAAAATAAGGCTGCTAATCAAGGTGAATACCCTGCCCTGAAATTCAGGAGCAACCCCCGATTGAAGAATTGCCATTATTGGTCCATCTATCAATGGAATTACAAATCCCAGTATAAAAGATGCGGGTATCAGGATAAGGAATTGATCACCTTTCAATATACTGATCCAAACAAGACTTAATCCAAGAATTGCTAGCCCCAACCAAGTTGTCCAAATTTTTTTCTTAAATCCTCCCCACAGGCCTAACAAAATTCCTCCAAAAACCACGCCAATACCAATTACAGATTCGATAAAGGCATACTGGGTAGCATCACCTTGAAAGTGTTTATTTACCAATAAAGGAAAAAGCGAAAAAGCAGGGGAAAGTGCTATTTTAAATACCATTGCCAAGCCGATCAGCGCAACCAATCCTTTCCAACGCATCATGTAAATAAAACCGGCTTTAATATCCTTTAAAAGGGTTTTGAAAGTTACTGCTTCAATACCTCCAATTTTTTCTGGTTGCGGGATCTTAATAAAAAGAAGGATAATTACTGCAATTAATGCGGTAATAAAATCAACAGATAGGGCACCCTGGACGTTAACAGACTCCAAAAGCAGGGCGCCCAATGGCGGGGCAATAATGTTGAAGACTCCTTTTAGTGATTGATTTAATCCGGCAATTCTTGCCAAATGCTTTTCTGGTACCATCAAAGAAATTGATGACTGTTCAGCCGGATAATGAAAAGCGCCTCCTGCAGCACGCAGGAACATCATCAAATAAACATGCCAGACTTCAACCAGATTGAAATAAAAAAGAATTGCCAAAATAACCGTCGCACAAGCGATTGCGCCGTCCGCAATAATGATCAACTTCTTACGATTAAAGCGGTCAACAATTGCTCCGGCAAAAGGGCTGATAAAGATCTCGGGTAAAATGGCAAAGGAAGTCGCAATTGTCAGAATAGTGGCGGAACCTGTTTCCTTTGTCAACCACCAAACCAGGGCAAACTGGACCAGCATTGATCCAAATAATGAAAAAGCCTGTCCGAACCAGAAAGGGAAAAATGTTTTTTTCCAATCATTTGTATCAGCGCCTTGAATTTGCATTGAAAGTCCTTTTTCTGCCTGAGAATCATACTATTTACGGAGAATTAAATATTTAGTTGCTTAAAATAAAGATGGGATTTCTGAATCTAGCGATTGCGTTTGAGGAAAAGAAAAAAAGTACTTTTTGAAATTATTTTGGAATAACGCAAATGAAACCCAATGCTTCTTTTTCCGAACTTGAGAATTGGTGAAGTTCATTCCCTTCAATAAAAACAACATCAAAAGGTCCGATCTCAGTGATTTCGTCTGCAATTTGAACTTTTCCTCTGCCATGTAAAACGATCACCTGATGTCCCTGAGGGTGCCTTTCGAGCCTGCTGTGACCACCTGGTTCAACTCTGAAATAGCGCATTATGCTGTTTGGGGCATTTTCTTTTTCGCCAATTAATATATATCGGGTAACTGATTTAAGACCTTCTTCTGACAGCTTGATACCTTCAACAGTTTTCCAATCGAAATGGTCAGTATTGCCTGAAAATTTATGAATTTGCGACATATCTCCTCCTGTAAAATAAACCGGGTCAGCCTGTAAGCCGTATTCTGTCCGACATGCGAGCATGTCTGGATGGCTATCTATCTGGGCGGTCTACCTGAGGTGACCGGCAGTGCCGATCAGGCGAGCAGCCTGGTTTGATCCACCTCTTCTTGACCTTGCTCCCAAAAAGGGTTGCCGGGCAAACGCATTGCTGCAGTTTCCGGTGGTCTCTTACACCACCATTTCACCCTTACCCTTGCGGGCGGATTGTTTCTGTGGCCCTGTCTGACAGGTTACCCCGTCCCGGGATTTCCCCGGTTCTGTGCTCTGTGGAGTACGGACTTTCCTCAAATCGCAAAGCGATCTGCAGCCATCCAGCCAACCCGGTTAATCTGATATTACCCATATTTGCTGCTCTCGTCAAATCAAAACGATTCTTGAAAAGATTAGAAGATATAATTGGAAGAATAAATTTGACTTTGGAGAATAAAATGCGAAGACCTTTTGTTGCTGGAAATTGGAAAATGAACAAGACTGTTGAACAAGCCACTCTTTTGGTGGCCGGGATGCTACCAGGCTTGCAAGCCATCAGGACTGTGGACCGTGTGATCTGCCCACCATTTACATCGCTGATGACCCTGGCAGGTATGCTTTCAGGCACCGAGATTGGTTTGGGCGCCCAGAATCTTCACTGGGAGGCATCCGGGGCGTTTACCGGAGAAGTATCGCCTGAAATGGTTAAAGAATTTTGCCAATATGTCATAATCGGCCATTCAGAAAGGCGCGCTTTTTTTGGAGAAACAGATGAATCCGTTAATTCTAAAGTCAAAGCCAGCCTGGCAAATGGGTTAATTCCCATTGTATGTGTTGGAGAAACGCTTAATGAAAATGAAAATGGAAAAACTGAGGAAGTAGTCTCCAGACAGGTTAAGAAGGGTTTTGAGGGAATATCAAAGGAAGCTGCAGCCAAAATTGTAGTTGCTTATGAACCCGTTTGGGCAATCGGCACAGGAAAAGCTGCCAGTGCAGAAATGGCAAACGACATTATTGGCGGAGCTGTTCGAAAAAACCTTGCCGAACTTTTCGGCAGTGACCAGGCAGAGAAAATTCGTATTCTTTATGGCGGATCCGTTAAAGGTGAGAATGCAGCCGAATTTTTCGCCAAGTCGGATATTGATGGCGGATTGATCGGCGGTGCCAGCCTTAAAGCTGAAGACTTCTTAAAAATCGTGGAAGCAGCGGCTTAATCGTAAAGAATCGGGTGGTTTTCAAAGAGCCACCCGATCTATTTTAATAATCGGTACCAAACTGGCGGTCGCCAGCATCACCCAGACCAGGCACAATATATCCAATTTCATTGAGGTGGTCGTCAACTGCCGCAAGGTGAAGGGGAACATCCGGATGCTCACGATGTACCAGTTCGATGCCTTCGGGTGCGCCGATGATGCCCATGAACTTGATGCGCTTAACTCCCCAGCGTTTAAGAACGTCAATAGTTGCTGCGGCAGAACCACCAGTGGCCAGCATTGGGTCCAAAATGAGGCATAATCCAACGGAAGGAGATACAGGGAGCTTGTTGTAGTATTCTACAGGTTTTAAGGTCTTTTCATCCCTGTAAATACCAATGTGCCAGACTTCAGCGGTAGGCATGAGTTCCCAAACACCTTCCACCATTCCCAAACCAGAACGCAAAATGGGAATCAAGCCAATCTTTTCCTGCAATTCGAATCCTTTGGCAATTGCCATGGGTGTTGCCACATCTTTGGGGGATATTTGCAGGTCACTGGTAGCTTCGTATGCGAGTAGACCTGCAATTTCCCTGATCAACTCCCTGAATTTTTTGGGATCGGTATTTTTATCCCTGAGCCTGGTCAGTTTATGTTTGATAAGCGGGTGATTTGAGATAAAAAGATTGTCCATGACCTCTCCAATAATTTTGGCAGAATTTGTTTTGAGTATCATAACAAACAAACCCCGAATAATGCAAGTTCAGTGTACAGTTATAATAATCATTACGCTATTACCAAGGCAGAACGCAATTTGGAAACTGAAAGAATTAACAGTCCTGAAAGAAAAATCGAAGATAGTTTTGGGTATGCATTAAGACCCCAATCTCTTGACGAAGTCATCGGGCAGAACCAGCTTCGTGAAAATTTGGCGATACTCATAAAAGCTGCCGGACAACGATCCGAAGCGCTTGATCACGTGCTCTTTTATGGCCCTCCCGGATTGGGAAAAACAACCTTTGCCCATGTTTTGGCAAATGAAATGGGTGTCAATATTAAGGTGACTTCCGGTCCCGCAATCGAACGACCAGGTGATCTGGCAGCGATCCTCACCAACCTGCGCGGATGTGATATTCTGTTCATTGATGAGATCCATCGCTTGGGCAAGGTGGTTGAGGAAGTACTTTATCCGGCGATGGAAGATTTCGCACTGGATATTGTCATCGGGAAAGGCCCTTCTGCCAGATCAGTAAGGCTCAAACTGCCGAAGTTCACAATTATCGGTGCAACCACCCGGCTCGCACTTCTCAGTGCTCCTTTGCGTGCACGCTTTGGGGCAACTTACCGGGTGGATTATTATGACCGTGATTCGATTAAGCAGATCATAGGACGAGCTGCCACAATGATGGCAATCAAGGCTGACGAGGAGGGCATTGAAGAAATTGCCTGCCGCGCGAGAGGTACACCGCGTGTTGCTCTGCGGCTGTTGAGGCGTGTTCGTGACTTTGCTGAAGTCCGCGCTGGTGGAACCTTGACGAAGTCGGCAGCTTGTGAGGCATTAAGCTTGTTAAGCATCGACAAACTGGGTTTGGACGAGATCGACCGTATGGTCTTGTTAACCATCATTCAAAAATATAATGGCGGCCCAGTTGGATTAAGTACCATTGCGGCATCTATCAGCGAAGAGCCTGATACCATCATGGATGTGGTGGAACCCTATTTGCTCCAATTGGGCTTTTTGGGTCGCACCGCAAAAGGCCGCATCGCCACTCAAATAGCCTATGAACATTTAGACCTTGAATATCCCAAAAACAATTTTCAGCCCTCCTTACTGAATTAGCGTGAAGACTGAAGAGTTTAATTATCACCTGCCGCAAGAATTAATCGCGCAGATTCCCCTTAAGAACCGTCAAGATTCAAGGTTATTGGTATATGACCGGCCGGCAGATCAGATAACTCATTCGAATTTTAAGGATCTAAAAACCTTTTTGCACCCGGGTGATCTGCTGGTTATTAATAAAACAAAAGTAATCCCGGCCAGGTTGTTCGCCTATAAAAAAAGCGGAGGCAAGGTGGAAGTCCTGCTGCTGAAAAAGCTCAGCGACAAGGAGTGGGAGGTACTGGTCGGTGGCAAAAAGGTGATTCAAGGTGTTGAACTTACCTTTTCAAATGAAATTTCTGGTGAAATAACCAGAGACCTGGAAGGATCAAAAAGGATCATCCATTTCAACGTTCCTATCGAAGCTCATTTTAATAAATACGGCCAAATGCCGCTGCCGCCCTATATCCATGAACGATTGGACGATCCAGATCGTTACCAGACAGTGTATGCCCAGTATTCCGGTTCTGCCGCGGCCCCAACTGCAGGTCTGCATTTTACGAAAGAGATTATTAATGAATTGAGCGACTTTGGAGTCCAATTTGCTGATATCACCCTGCATGTCGGTCTGGATACTTTTGCCCCGGTTAACGAAGAGGACATCGAAACACACAAGATTCACACAGAATGGTGTGAATTAGGTCAATCGACCGCGGATGTTATAAACCGGACAAAAAATCAGGGTAGTAGGATAATCGCTGTTGGAACAACCACAGTGAGAACATTGGAATCTGCTGATATCGGTAATGGAGTAAAAACATTTAGCGGACCAACAGGCATCTTTATTTATCCGGGATATCACTTTAAGGTGGTTGATGGGATGATCACTAACTTTCACCTGCCAAAATCGACTTTGATCATGCTTGTGAGCGCTTTTGCGGGTAAGGATAATATTTTCAAATGTTATCAGGAAGCAATAATGCAAAAGTACCGTTTCTTTTCTTTTGGCGATGCAATGCTGATTCTTTAAAAAATGGATGATTTAGTTCAAACTCTTGATGAATTAAACAAAAAGATCACCGCCTGCCGGCGGTGCCCGCGATTGGTCGAATACCGGGAATTTATTGCCAGAACCAGGAAAAAATCTTATCAGGAATGGGAGTATTGGGGGAAGCCTGTGACCGGATTTGGCGATATAAACGGCAGTGTCCTGATACTGGGATTGGCGCCGGGTGCCCATGGTTCCAACCGGACAGGGCGCATGTTTACGGGGGATGCTTCAGGCAATTTTCTTTATCCGGTTTTATACTCCGCTGGATTCGCAAACCAACCAAATGCAATATCAATTGATGACGGACTTGAGTTAAAAGATATTTTTATCAGCGCGGTCTGCCGCTGTGTCCCACCTGATAACAAGCCAGGCAATGATGAAATACTTAATTGCCGTGAGTATTTGCTCAGCGAATTGAATCTGATAAGAAATATAAAGGGAATCGTTGCTTTAGGAAAAATTGCTTTTGAGTCATCACTGGCTTTGCTCAAACAAGAATTTGGAAATGAGTATGAAAATAAGCCACAATTTGAGCACGGCAGATTTTTTCGTTCAAATCACAAGATTTCAACGCCATGGCTTTTAGCTTCGTATCACCCCAGCCGGCAAAATACTCAAACCGGGCGTTTAACAAAAGAAATGTTCCAGGAGATTTGGGATCAGGTCAGAGGATTGATTGACAGTTATTAATTGCCCACTTAAAAAATATAGGTTGGGTCGAAGCAACCCAACCTTTAGTTGAAAATATAAAACTTACTTTAACGCATTCCACCCGGCATAGACGGCAGTATCCCCCAGTTCTGTTTCGATGCGCAGCAGCTGATTGTATTTAGCAACACGGTCTGAGCGTGCAGGAGCTCCAGTTTTGATCTGGCCTGTATTTAAGGCGACAGCGAGATCGGCAATCGTTGAGTCTTCTGTTTCACCAGAGCGGTGAGAGGTTACTGCTTTCCAGCCATTTCTGTGAGCAAGTTCGACAGCTTCAATAGTTTCCGTCAGTGAACCAATTTGATTGAGCTTGATCAGAACTGCATTGCAGGCTTTTTCTTCAATCGCTTGCTTTACCCGGATAGGATTGGTCACCAGCAGGTCATCACCCACAATCTGCACCTTGTCGCCGATCTCTCTGGTCATCAGCTTCCAGCCTTCCCAATCATCCTGAGCAAGGCCGTCTTCAATGGACACGATTGGGTACTGCTCAACCCAGTTTTTCCAGAAGGCAACCATCTGTGCGCTGTCCAGCATTTTGCCTTCCTTGCGCAGGTTGTATTGGCGCTTTTCCTCGTCATACAATTCAGATGCTGCCGGATCCAGGGCGATTGCGACATCCTTGCCAGCTTTAAACCCTGCTTTTTCGATTGCTTCCAAAATAACCTCAACCGCTTCTGAATTGGCTTTCAGGTTGGGGGCATACCCACCCTCATCACCCACCAGCGTTGCATAGCCGTGAGCTTTAAGCACAGACTTCAGGGAATGGTAAATCTCGGCGCCCCATCTGAGGCCTTCAGCAAAAGATGGTGCGCCTAAAGGCATGACCATGAATTCCTGGGCATCTGTGGATTGCCAGGCTGTGTGGGCTCCGCCATTCAGAATATTCATCATAGGCACTGGAAGAACGTGGGCGAAAACACCGCCGATATAGCGATAAAGCGGCATTCCCAGTGAATTCGCTGCCGCTTTTGCCACCGCAAGGCTTGTGCCGAGGATCGCATTGGCACCTAAAGTAGACTTGTTGGGTGTTCCATCCAGTTCTAAAAGAGTTCTGTCAATTGCTATTTGTTCAGTTGCATCCCATCCGATCAACTCATCCGCGATGGCGGAGTTGACATTGTTTACAGCTTTGGTAACACCTTTGCCAAGATACCTGTTTTTCTCTCCATCGCGAAGCTCAAGTGCTTCGTGCACACCTGTGGATGCGCCTGACGGTACAGCCGCACGTCCAAAACTGCCATCTTCAAGCACAACTTCGACTTCCACTGTTGGATTGCCGCGGGAATCTAAAATCTCCTGACCCTCAACTGATTCGATAAATGTATACATAGTCAACCTCTGATAAAAATTTATTTTTCTTACCTAACTAATTAAGTATATCCTTTAACTTTATTGTATTTGAACTTACTTCGCTTCAACTTTTCTGATTACTGCTTTGATAAATTCATTAAAAAGAGGATGTGGCTTATTCGGTCTTGAAAGGAATTCAGGATGAAATTGTGAACCGAGCATGAAGGGATGGTCTTTTAATTCGCCAATTTCTACCAAATAGCCATCCGGAGATTGACCTGAGAATACCATCCCACCTTTTTCCAAATCTCCCCGATATGTATTGTTAAGCTCATAACGGTGGCGATGGCGCTCATCGATCAGGTCAGTTTGGTAGGCGCGATGTGCGATGGTTTTTTTGGAAATTCTGCACGGATACAAGCCCAATCGCATCGTGCCGCCCTTTTCGGTAATTCCCTTTTGATTTGGCATCAGGTCAATAACCGGGTGAGTTGTTTTTTCATTAAACTCGGTTGAATTGGCGCTGTCATCCATGAATAAAAACCTTGCGAATTCGATTACCATGATCTGAAAGCCCAGGCACAGGCCCAAATAAGGTACTTTATTTTCGCGTGCATATTTGGCAGCCAGTATCATCCCTTCAGTACCGCGTACGCCAAAACCTCCTGGCACAAGAATGCCATCAATACCTTTTAACCTGCTTGAAGGATTCACTTTTTCCAGATCGCTCGATTGGATCCATTCGATTTCCATGATCGCAGAATTGTTCAGGCAGGCATGCTTTAATGATTCTGTAACGCTGATGTAAGCGTCGTGCAGTTCCACATATTTGCCAACCAGGGCTATCTTTAATTTGTGTTTTGGATTTGCAGTTACCCGGGTAAGTTTTTTCCACGATGACAGGTCAGGCTCCATTTTTGGTTTCAGCCCAAAGTACTTTAAAATATATTCAGCAACGTGATACCGTTCTAATTCCAGGGGTACCGAGTATAAAACCGGAAGAGTGATCAGAGGAATTACTGCCTGTACGTCAACGTCGCAAAATTGAGATATCTTTTCTAACAATGATTTGGAGATGGATTGATCCGCGCGCGCCACGATCATGTTTGGAGAAATACCAATCGAACGCAACTCTCTGACCGAATGTTGGGTTGGCTTGGATTTTAATTCCCCGGTTGCTCCAATAAATGGAAGCCAGGTGGTATGCACAAAAAAAGTATTTTCCCGCCCTACTTCCTGGCGCAGTTGCCGCAGCGATTCAAGAAACGGCTGGCTTTCAATATCGCCCACCGTCCCGCCAACCTCAACCAAAACAAAATCGGCTTTGGAGATATCCGCGATGCGTT
>CAZBNE010000077.1:0-9840 GCA_964493155.1 uncultured Pelolinea sp. | reverse complement strand
ACGGCTTTTTCCGGCGCGGGCATGAAGGCGAAGAGGACCTGATCCTGGGCATCGGCAAGAACTGCGACATCGAAGGCGCCATCATCGACAAGAACTCCAGCATCGGGCATGGAACGCTCATCCGCCCCTTCCCGCGCGGCACCAATATCGACAATCACCTCTACACCGTGCGTGACGGCATTGTGGTGGTTCCCAAGGGTACCATCCTGCCTACTGAAACCCGCATCGCGCCTGACTAGAGCGTTGAGTTTTATTTTCACCAGGATTAACAAAGGCCATCGGGTTGCGATGGCCTTTATTGATTAATAAAGATTGAATATCTTTTCCGGATAATTTTATTAAGCAGTCTTTAATGCCTTACGCTCTTTATACTGACGAATGAGCTTGCTCGCTTCAGCCATAATAAAAACGATGGTACTCAAACCTAAACAAACCATTAATTCTTGGAAACTGAGTGCAGTCAGGCCGAAGATCTTTTGGAGGAAGGGTACATACGTGATCAGCATTTGCAGTACAAAGGTTCCTCCCAGGGCGGCAATAAGCGGTATGTTCGTGAACAAACCGAGCTGGGCAATAGTATATTTATCAGAGCGCAGCGACAATGCATTGCCTAATTCAGATATCGTCAGAACGGTAAACACCATGGTGCGCCAAGTTTCGCCTTCGATATCAAGCGCTGTAACGCGGGTGAGTACTTCAGGCAGAAGGGCTACCAGACCAACCAGAGGGCCGACCCACAACATGTAAGTGCCCAGGCCGCGTGCCAGAATGCTCTCGTCAGGTTTATTCGGCGGGCGGGACATGGTATCTTTGGCAGAGGGCTCGATCCCCAATGCCAGTCCGGGCAGTGCGTCGGTTACGAAGTTGACCCACAAAATCTGAACTGGCCGCAGGGGAATGGGCAGACCTAGCAGAGGTGCTACCAGCATCAGCACGATCTCGCCGATGTTGCTCGACATGGTGTATTTGACGAACTTGCGGATGTTCTCGTAGATTGTGCGGCCTTCTTCAATGGCATGCACGATCGTGGCAAAGTTATCATCCAGAAGGATCATATCCGACGCTTCCTTGCTGACGTCCGTACCGATGATGCCCATGGCCACGCCGATGTCGGCCTGTTTCAGTGCGGGAGCGTCGTTGACGCCGTCGCCGGTCATGGCGATGATATGCCCCCGGCTTCTCAGTGCTTCCACGATCTTAACCTTATGCTCGGGGCTGACCCGTGCGTAAACAGATATGTCTTCCACCACATTTTCAAGGTCTTCAAGCGACATCTCGGCCAGCTGCGCGCCGGTGATCACGGCATGTTCGCTGCCTTTCCCGGGTGCGTCATTAACGATGCCCAGGTCGCGCGCGATGTTTAACGCTGTCAGGGGATGGTCGCCGGTGATCATCACCGGGCGGATGCCCGCGCTGCGGCATTCAGCCACAGCCGCCCGTACTTCTTTGCGGGGCGGGTCGATCATGCCGGTCATACCGATGAAGATCTCGCCCTTCTCCAGCGTGCTGTCATCCACCTGCGCTGGCAGGGCGTCGATCGGTTTCATGGCTACGCCCAGAACGCGCATGCCTTGCTGCGCCAGGTCATTGTTCGCTTTTTCAATGCGCTCCCGCCATTCTTGATTGAATGGCTCGATCTTGCCATCCGAATAGACCCGGTCGCAGATCTCGAACAGGCTGTCTACCGCGCCTTTGCTGAAGACCAGGTATTTGCCTTTGGGCAATGAAGCGCTCAGCGTGGCGTATTGCGCGTCGGTCGGATCGTCATTGCCCTGCTTAACTTCATGCACGGTCGACATGCGTTTGCGTTCGGATGTGAACGGCACCTCGGCCACGCGCGCCAGCATCTTGTCGAGCTGGCCTTTCCATAAGCCCATCTTGGCGGCGGCTACCACCAGCGCGCCCTCGGTCGGGTCGCCCACAGTATGGAAGCCTTCTTCGCCGCCTTCATTAGGCTGCAGTGATGCGTCATTCACCAGCGCGCCGCCGGCCAGCAGCAGCGCGATGCTTTTGGAGGGCTTGACCAGCGGGCTTGCTTCGCGCAGCAGCACCGCGCCGGAGCGCTCCAGCTGGGTTGAAAGGTCCATCTTGCGCCCGGCCACATCCAGGATGGTTACGGTCATGCGGTTTTCGGTCAGCGTGCCGGTTTTATCCGAACAGATCACGGTAACGGATCCCAGGGTCTCCACCGCGGGCAGCTTGCGGATCAGCGCCTGGCGTTTGACCATGCGCTGTGCGCCTAAAGCCAACCCGATAGTTGTCACTGCCGGAAGGCTTTCAGGGATGGCGGCTACTGCCAGGCTGACGGATGTAATGAAGATATCGCCGATCTCCCCGCCCTGCCAGATGCCGACTCCAAAATAGATCACGATCAAAATGAAAGCTAATATCGATAACCACTTGCCCAGTTCCGCCATACGGCGCTGCAGGGGCGTTTTGCCTTCCACCACATCCTGCAGCATGGTGGCGATATTGCCTAGCTGGGTCTGCATGCCGGTCTCCACCACCACGCCGGCGCCGCGCCCGTAGGATATGGACGTGCCCATGAACACCATGTTCTTGCGGTCGCCCAGCGGGAGGGTCTCATTCTCGATCGGGGTGACGATCTTGCCGGTGGGGTTCGATTCGCCCGTCAGCGCGGCTTCTTCAGCGCGCAGGTTGGCCGATTCGATGATACGGCAGTCGGCCGGCACGCGGTCGCCGGCTTCGAACTGCACCACATCGCCGGGCACCAGGTGGATCGCGTCGATCACTTTCACCTGCCCGTCGCGGCGCACGCGTACGGTGTGCACCGCCAGCTTTTTAAGCGCTGCCATGGCCTTTTCGGCGCGGTATTCCTGCGTGAAGCCCAGGATGGCATTCAGGATGACAATCAGCAGGATCATCAGCCCGTCGGTAGTTTCCCCAAGGAAGAAGGAAATGACCGCTGCTCCGAGCAGCATGAGCACCATCACCTCGGTAAACTGGGCTAACAGTACTTTCCATGGGCTGCGCAGTCCGCGCTCTTCGATCTCGTTCTTGCCGTATTTTGCTGCGCGCTGGTCGACTTCAGCCTGGCTTAACCCCCTGGGCGAAGAACCCAGCTCTTCAAACACATCTTCTTTACTGAGTGCATGCCAAATGGACATATGATTACTCCTTGGACCTGATAATTGTTACACCCTGCCCAGCGCCAGGCCCGGTTATGGAAGCAGGCGAAATGTGAGCAATTATACCCTCTCTTTAGCGCGTGCGAACAAGGCTGGAATTGCGATTATTGACTTAACTTGACAGTTTAGAGCATGTCAACTGTCAACTGCCCAAGGTTGTAAATAATACTATAGTATAATAAACTTGAAATAATAGATAATATGTTCTATAATTAAGATCAATGCAAAAAGAAGAAAAATTTAATGAAAAGCAGGAAATGGCGATCGAGCTCCGGCTTGACAAATACCCCAACTTTCGGTGGGATTACCATAGCTTTAATGGCTGGATGCCATTAGGGCTATGGTATCTCCAGCCTCTTCCCCTGAAGAGGCTTACGAGAGCCGATGCAGCTGGGAGGTACACCACGCTTCGCTCTGTGCCATGGCCTACGCACTTTTCTCAAGAAAAGAGTTACGGTGGATGAAGAAAAGCTGAATGAAAAACAGGAACTGGCGATCGAGTTGGCGCTGACGGGGATGAGCGACGGAGAAATTGCCAAGCGGGTGAAGGTGAGCCGGCAGTGGGTGAACACATGGCGGAATCACAACACAGTGTTTATTGATGCGCTGGCAGAAAGGCGCAGAACGCTGCGCGAGCGGCACCAGGACAGCATTATCGGGCTGGTGGACAAGGCAATAGAGGTGATGCGGGCGGCACTGGACGATGCGGACCCAAGGGTGCGGCTGCAGGCGGCCAAACTGGTGCTAAGCATGGCGGATCTAAAGGAAGGCATGAAAGAGAAACAGGAGCCAGACGGGCGGGAGGCGTTGTTGAACGAACTGGCCGCGGCGTTTGGGGTGGCGGCCAAGGAACTGGGATTTAGAGATCCAACTAATAGGTGAAGAAAAAAGATCGAGAAAAGGATAGTTTAATAAATTAAAAGGTTTTAATCAATTTACTATTATCAATATTGCCGGAATTCAACTTTCGTAAATTGATATTTAAAAATTGAAAAATCGCACATAAAAAATATTTATAAAAAAACCTAACCAATAGCTAATTATTTAATAAATCTTATTAAATTCTTGTGATTTTTGTTGATCTTTATTTTGGAAATCATGTAACAATAATTACGCTTTCGTAACAAATCAAGCAACTGGATTTATTATCAGATAGTTGATGAATAGATTATTTACATAACTAAAAACCATTGGTCTAATATTTATTACCTAATAATGCAGGTTCATAATCATTGACAACCATACTTGCCATACATTCACCATATTTTTCTCTGATCCGAGACCTATGACCAGTGTTTGGATTGGTGATCTTCGCCATGATGTATTAGTTCATATTTCTTTCAGCAAATATTTTAAGAATCTCGGCAGATGGGTATGTGGAAAGTGAGGCAACAGAATTTGCAAGTTCAACAGGCAGAAGAGCATTTTCATACCTGCTACTTAAAATACCAGGTAAAGTTCCCAAAATCCGATCAAAGCCGATTAGAGATTCAAATGATGGATTGTGAATGAAAAATTCCATTTGGTCTGAAATGGGAATATTCAGAACTAGTTTATAACGATTGCTAATTAGCAAGAAAACCTTTGCTCCGTAATTGGTATCCTTGCCATATGCAGCTCCTGTTGTTGGCCGAAATTGAATCCTCTCGCAAATGTATTTATGATTGGGGATGAAATAACAATTTGATACACCATTCCTGGTAATAAAATCCAAATGATCTTTAAAATAGCCGGTTTTTTCCTGGCCAAGTATGCAAATTGGATAGCCTTCTGAAACAGCATGTTGAAGAAAAAAACGGATGGGGGCTATCAATTTGGAATACTGTGCCCTAATCTGTAAAGGACCATCTTTAATAAATAGACAACGTTTTAGCACATCTTTCTTGTTTTCCCAGAAGAGACGAATACCGGTAAATAGAAGTAGAGTTTCATGAATGTTCATATATGCTATGGCTACACTGTCTCTAACTGCTTCTTCAACCATCTCCAAATGAAAACCAAGCATGTCGGTTAACAGCAATTCTTTTCCACAATTCTGACAATTTCCTTTATCGGCGTCATATTCCAGGGTCGCCTGATCAAATCCACAGTGAGGGCACTGAAAACCAGGAAGCTTTCTATCAGTATCCCCAGACCATTTGCGATAGGCAATCCATTTGAGCGTTTTATAAGGTTCAGCATTTAGAAGTGAATCCTGCATAGACTCAAAAATTGAATAACGAACAGCGTCATATAAGGATGAGGTTTTGGATTTCAAGTGACGAAGTGGGAAAACAGTCGCATGGTAAATCGCAGAATCTGCCATGAGATCCCTGATCTGAAAAGGATGGGGAGTATTCTTATCAATTTTTGCCAGCTCATAATCATCCATTCTGAGCAAGGCGGTCTTGATAAAAGCCATCTCCGAATGCGGAGGATAGTCATCACGGATAAGCTGCATCGAGCCATCAACAGCGAAGACAATATCCAGCGGCTTGCCTGAATTTGGCAAGTCCTGCCAGGCAATATCAGCAATATCCTCAATGTCAGGTTTTTCATAGTCATGAATCAATTTTTGGACAAGAGGAGATTTGATGACATCTAAGTGTCCCAGTTTGCTTGCCCGTTCACCTGCGAGGTGGTCCCCGGAAGGGTATGGCATTTTAGTTCTTCTCCGGTGTTAAGCGTTTATGAGGATCAAAACGTAATACCTGAACAGGAACTACGAAGCGATGTGAACGTGTCAACATACGGATATATCCGGGCGTTTTTGCCCGCAGAATATCATCTTTCAAACTCTCGTATGCTACATTCATCTTTCCTAATGCATTAACTTCATCCTGAGAAGACATATGGGCGATGAAGAAATTCTCAGTCTGTGCTAACAAATCTCTATTAATGGTTGTTACAGACTGGGTAGAATATACCATTCCAATATGATATTTCGCGCCCTCTTTGGCCATCTTTCTGTAGATATCAACGATGTTCTGATCATTTGCGGGAAAAAGATTGTGAGCTTCTTCAAAATAGAGTTGAATGAAGTGATTACCCAATTTGTTTTCAGTAAATTTTTCTACTTGATGATAAAGAACAGCTGCAGAAAGTTCCTCTGAAAAATATTGCATTACCTCTTCATCAGCATTACCCAGATCAAGAATAACCGTAGCCCCTTTGTCTAATAGTTTAATTATCTCATCAATAAAATCACCAGCTTTTGTGTCATGGTAAATTCTATATCTTTGGATCATCCTTGGACCTGCCCCCGAAACAGGTTTAAAAAATCCTAGCAAAGCTTCGTCATCAGCATCAAATAAAGGTTTATTGTTACCACTTGTGGAAATTAATGTTTCCTGACGACTTAGGTAAGTAATTTTTTCGAGTTCTGTCACGAGACTTTCAAGTGAATCAATTGTTGGTAAATGATTTCCTGCTCCATAAATCTTTTCGCGTATTTCTTTACTAAATTTGGGATCAAAATTTAATTGATTTCTTAATTTACCTTCATCAGCAGTGAAACCCGCTTTATAAAGAATTGCCCAATAAAATAATATTTTCCGTTGGGCTCTCAATTTTTCTTTAAATGGTGTAACCTCAATATCAACTAATGAAGGAAGCGTCACACTTCTAAATGAATTTACATAAATAGTTGTGCGGCCTTCATTTACCAGCAGATTGGATAAGACCTTATGAGATCGATCTGGGTGTTCATAAAAATCAAGCATCAAAGGTTTTGAATCTGTCCCAGATTTTTTCGTTAGGGCATAAACTTCACAACGATCTTCGAACGCACCTCGCAGTGAATAATTATCATCTTGGGGATTGTCATTGGCATACTCACCATTGATATCAAAAATCAATTGGCCAACTGTCCTTTCTATTGCTGTAGTCTCAATAAGACTTTGAGCAATAAGCTTAACAACATTACTTTTTCCCAATCGGGTTTTACCAAACATTGCTGTTCTAGTGCCTTTAAATACACCCGATGAAACCATCACATCAACATCAGGCTGTGGCTTATTCGGCAGTGGTAACCGACATTCAGTAAGTCGCAATTTTCCTATCGTGAATTGGTCTTCTGAAGGAACTAACGAATTAATCACTAAATTTAATAAATTATCATCAGGTGCATAAACCCTGTATTTATGAGCACTGACAAAATTGTTCATATCACCTGAAAATTCCACATTGTCATCAATCTCAGGGTGCGGATAAAACATCCCAAGAACTTGTGTATTAAGGGCACCCCACTGCAATTCTGCCTGAGTGAAAACATCCAGTTCCGGCATTGATTTTTTTTGTAATTCAAAAAATGTCTGCTGTGTCTCTTTTGTTAAAGGTGTTGGTGCAGCATCCAGAACACGTAATAGAGTAAAGTGGGGTGTTTCAATTTTTTCAGTTAGTGACGGCAACATTATAAGAAGCGAATTACGTGGAATTCCACCCACGGCAATTTTGAATGGGTCTGAAGTAATTATGACAACAGAATCATATGTAATATCAAGCACATATCCAATGAACCTAAGTTCTTCATATTTCTTAGCAGTATCATTGGCATTTTCTTTATCAACAAAATCTTTTAATACTCTAAGCGGATGATGCTGTTGAGCAGCTGATTCGAAGAAGTCTTTCATAAAATAATCCCTCCTATGGTCTTGTAATTCGTAATTAGGACTTCACCAGGATTATCAACAATTTTTCCCGGAGATGATCCTGTTCCACGTTTAAAAAAAATTGCATAATTATTTTTATAAAAAGCAAGAATATTTGGGTGGGAGGAGATAGTCAATGCCCATTTTATTTCTATAGAGTCAAAATTATTAAGCCGATTAGCTAATCTTTCCTGATCCTTTAATGAGAATTGTCTGCTTGAATAGTGTGAATTTGTTAATTCTGCCCATCCAGGTTTATAAGGTGGATCGCAAAAAATAAAGTCCCCTTTATTAATTGTGTTAAGCGTTTCTTCGAAATCGCAACACTTATAATTTACACCTTTCAAAAATTTTGAAATTGAATGTAAGATATTAAGATCAATTACCCACCTACGATTTTGCCCTCCATAACCAACATTGAAATTTCCATTATTATTGTGCCTCCACATTCCTTTGAAGCAAGTTCGATTTAAGAATAAAGATCTGGCTGCTCTACCTGTCAAAGAACGTGGTTTATATTCATCTCTTACTTGATAATAATCCTCTCTAGTGGTACCGAAATTTCGATATTTTTGCCATACTGCTGTGTAATCCTGTTGAATTCCAAGAAAGATATCGATTAATTCTTGATTGATGTCAGAAAGAAATGCATTGCGAGGAAGAAATGATAAAAAGACAGCGCCACTTCCAAGAAATGGTTCGACATACCTTCCGCAAATATCATCTCTTTTTGGCAAGTATTGAGAAAGAAAAGCCAACATTCGGCGTTTACTGCCAGGATATCTAAGAAAGTTTACTGGTTCTACTGTCATTTTTAAAATCCAGGTTTATCCCACCTTTTAAACAGAAGCGATTTTTATTGTAAAAATTTTTTATCTTATTTTTCAAAAAAATTGATAAAGGTAATATGTGTATTTTACACTCATACATTTGAATTTTCATCGTTTTTTCTTCTCAGGGAGATCTTATTTTGAAAGACCGAAATGATTTATAAATCATATCTTCAACCAGGATTTGCTCCCTTTTGTCATCCATCCTCAGGGGTGATATTTGGGGGAAAATGTTGGTCGCTCATTTGTGTGGCACGATCAAGTATTTCAATTTCCTGTAATTTCTGCTGCAGGCAGCTTGCTGTAAAATAGGGTTATGTGGTATTGGCTGGACGGCCTGATCAACAGTGATCTCATCAGCGCGGACTTCCTGGCGGCGGTGCGCGTGGTCGGTTTTCTGCTGGGCCTGCTGATCGCCGCGGCCGGCATGCGGCGCGTCTCGGGCAGGTTCGCCTGGATCGTGATGGTCTTTATCGGTGCGCTGTGCACCAAGGGGCTGATCGTGCTGTTCGAACACCTGGGCTTTTATTCCTGGGAGCTGATGCAGGCTTCGCCCTGGTTCATGGAATTCTGCGCGGCCTTCGTGGTGCTGGTTGGGGGGCTGGGGATTTACGTTTTTTATAAATCCAAAAGAAGGTATCGAAGGTATTCGCGCTGACGGATTTTGGCCGAGTTCCTTCACTTTGTTCAGGATGACAGAACCTGGAGAAGAGAATAATAAAAAAAGGTTATCTCTTTATGAAATACCCTTGCCAAAAAGTTTTGGTATACAATAAAGTAAAGTAAGGAAATTATTCACAACAGGAGAAAAAGATGGCTGGAAAATTTGAAATCAAGGCAACCAAGAACGGGCAGTTCATGTTCAACCTCAAGGCATCCAATGGTGAGATCATCCTGACGAGTGAGATGTACAAGACCATGAAAGGCCTGAAGAACGGCATCAAATCCGTCCGGACCAATTCCAAGGTCGCTGATCATTTCAAGACCATGATGAGCAAAATGGGCGAGCCCTATTTTGTACTGCGCGCCGGCAACTACCAGGTGGTGGGCAGGAGCGAGATGTACTCCTCCGACAATGCACTGGCGAACGGGATCGAATCCGTGAAGAAGAACGCGCCCGACGCAGCGGTGGACGACCTGACGAAGTAACAAAGTCAAGTTAATAGCTGAATAATATCTACCCTGATCCTGATCGGACGGTAAGTACGATCGGCGATTGGGGTATTGTATTTA
>CAZBNE010000076.1:0-10177 GCA_964493155.1 uncultured Pelolinea sp. | reverse complement strand
ATCCAGTGGTCAAAGTCTGCAATCAGGTTCACCACCGTGCTGCCCAGCAGCCAGCCCAGCAGGGTCATGCCGCCCTGGAACAGCCCAAAATGAAAGGATAGACGGAAAATGGAGCGCGGTGTGCACGGGCTGGGAGATGCACCAATTCCCAGCGAGACTGCAAAGCAGTCCATCGCCAGCCCAAAAGCGATCACAAGCAGCATCCAGAAGTCGGTCATATTTCAGGTCTTTTCAACAGATCCTTCGTAAAACTAGGGGGCACGCATTTCAAACTGCAGAATTTTACCATTCTCAGCTACCAGGAATTATTCATTAGACACAAAAACATTTAAATATTGTTAAATGCCTGGTTGAATCTGCCGGGATATTTTTTGTCCAATTTTTTGAACAGGAGGTATAGTAACAGATTATTCGATCATCGGCAGTAACAAGTAACGCGCTAATATATAATTATTATTTAGGTATGACGGAAAGTTTATCCCGTTTTGCGCCTTAAGTAAGCAGTGATCTTCGTCATATCAAGGAGAGAATACGAAAGCACAAACCAATTTAGTTCTCCAAGAGTGGCGCACAAAAGTCCTGAATAGTTTTCTGGTGATCGTCGCGATTGCGGCTGGCGTCATGACCGTGGTGAGCATTGTCGATGCCTTTTCTCGCCCCGGGCAGTGGCTTCCAGTCATTCTCTATACCATTCTGGAATTGATCCTGGCTGCACTTGCCTTCTTCCGCAAGATCGACTTGCGCATTCGTGCCTGGGGAGTACTGCTGGTGCCATATGCGGTGGGTGTAACCGCATTGGCTTCGTCCGGGTTGGGCAGCGCCGGACGGATTTATCTACTGGCTGTGCCCATCGGCGCATTAGTCCTGATAGGGGTACGATCGGCTATTATCATGTCCGTGCTCAGCGCCCTGACTATGCTCCTGTTTACCTATCTGGCAAGCACGGGCAACCTGGTGCAATGGCTGGTCAGTGAACGCAATTCATTGCTGGCAGCTGATTGGCTGGCTGAGGACGCCGATACCCTCATCCTGATCACGGTCATTATGACACTGCTGATCATGTTCTACCGTTTCCAGGAACGCTTGATCGAAAAAGAGCGCCAAACCCGGGCTGACCTGGCTAAAGCGCAGGCTCTGCTGGAGGAGCAGAATGACTCCCTGGAGAAGAAAGTTCAAGCCCGAACCGAGGAATTGGTACGAAGCAGTAAAGTTCAGACAGCGTTATATAAAATTGCCACAGCCGCAAGCACGTTACAGGAACTGTCTGAGTTTTATAAACAGATCCATCAGGTCATCGGCGAGCTGATGTACGCGGGTAATTTCTTTATCGCTCTGTATGATGAAAAAAGCGGTATCGTAAGTTTTCCATACTTCGTGGATGAAAAAGACCTGCCCGTTTCTCCCCAGCCATTGAAGGATTCTCAGGGGTTAACAGGTTATGTTATCAGAACCGGGAAGTTCATCAAGCATGGCCATCATCAGATGGATCAGTTAATGAAGGATCACGAAATTGAGCTGATGGGCACCGACAATATCGACGGGATCTGTGTACCCCTGATCGCAGATAGCAAAATCCTGGGTGCGATCTTCGTGCAAAGTTATAGCGAAGGAATTCATTTCACTGACCAGGATGATGAAGTGCTGGCTTTCGTTGCCCAGCATGTCGCGACCGCTCTCACACGCATCCGCGCGCTGGAATCTGAACGCCAGCGCATTTCCGAACTCGCCATACTCAACAGCGTGGGTGATGCCATCTCAAAATCGCTGGATGTAAAAACCATCGCGCGCATCGCCGGTGACAGCCTGTGCAGTATTTTCAATGCCGACGCAGTATCGATCGCGCTGCTGGATGACAAGCAGAATCTGATCCATTCCTATTACGAATATGACAAAAATGAGGGCGGATATATAGATGATGTCGAACCTTTCCCGCTGGGAACAGGATTGACTTCCAAGGTCATACTCTCCTGTCAGCCCTTAATGCTGGGCACGCTTGAAGAAGAAATTGCCAATGGCGCGTACTTCCCGCCTGAACTGATGGAGAATAGTTCTGGAACGCTCACTCAATCCTGGCTCGGCGTGCCAATTATCGTGAATGAGAAAGTCCTTGGAATTGTTTTTCTGGGAGATTATCAACCGCATGCTTACAATGATAATCATCTCAATATGCTCCAAACCCTCTCATCCAACATCGGCGCCGCAATCGAAAATGCGCGCCTTTTCCAGGCAGAAAAGCAGCGCGCAGCTGAACTTGCAGCCATTAATACCGTCAGCTCTGCCCTAGTGACCGAACTGGACCTCAACGCGCTTATCACCCTGGCCGGGGAACAAACCCGCAAGATATTCAATGCGGACATCGCTTATATCGCACTGCTGGATTCCCTTAATAACGAGATCAATTTCCCCTATACTTTTGGCGAAGAACTGACGCCTATAAAATTCGGGGAAGGCCTTACCAGCAAGGTCATCCAAACCTGCAAACCGCTGCTGATCAACCAGGAACTGGATAAGCGCCTGATTGAGATTGGCGCAACCAGAGTCGGAAACGAATCGCTTTCTTACCTGGGTGTGCCGATCATCGTGGGCGGAAAAGCAGTCGGCGTGCTCAGCGTTCAGAGCACTTCTATGGAGGATATTTTTGATGATGCCGACGCACGCTTGCTCAGCACCATCGCATCAGCCGTAGGCAGCGCGCTGAACAATGCCCAGCTTTTTACCGAAGCCCGTAAAGCCCGCGTTGCAGCTGAACAAGCCAACCAGGCCAAGAGTGCCTTCCTGGCGAACATGAGCCATGAGTTGCGCACTCCGCTCAATGCCATCATCGGCTTCACGCGCATCGTGCGCCGCAAATCCGAAGGGCTGCTGCCTGATAAACAGATTGAAAACCTGGACAAAGTCAATACCAGTGCTGAACACCTGCTAAACCTCATTAATACAGTGCTGGATATTGCCAAGATAGAGGCTGGTCGTATGGATGTGTTGGCAGCAACCTTCAGGGTTGGTGCTTTGTTAGACTTATGCGTCAATACAGCCCAGCCGCTGCTCCGTGCCGGTGTGGTTCTTGAAAAACAGGTGGATGAAGACCTTTCAACCATCTTTTCCGACCAGGACAAGATCAGGCAGATCATCCTGAATTTATTGAGCAACGCTGCCAAGTTCACGCATGCAGGTAAGATCGTGCTTTCTACAAGCCGGGCAGGTGAAAACGTGCGCATTGCGGTCAGCGACACAGGCATCGGTATCAGCGAAGAAGCACTCTCGCGGATTTTTAAGGAGTTCCAGCAAGCAGATACCAGCACCACCCGCCAGTATGGAGGTACCGGTCTTGGCCTCTCTATCAGCCGCAACCTGGCCCGCCTGCTTGGCGGAGACATCACGGTGAAAAGTGAATTGGGCAAGGGTTCGACTTTTACCGCAATACTCCCGATCCAATTCGTCAACAGATCGTTAGCCCCTGCAGACGCTGCTGGAGCAGATCAAGCTACGTCCCCGTCAGCCCCCACTCTAACACCCGCCTCCAGATATGTATCAGGGAACGACAAAAAGCGTATTCTGGTTATTGATGATGATCCGGACGCAGTATATTTGCTTCAGGAAAGCCTTAACATGCAGGAATTCGAAATCTCCGGCGCGCTTAACGGGCTGGATGGCCTGCGGCTTGCCCATGAACAGAAACCAGATGCGATCCTGCTGGATATCGTCATGCCCGGTGCCGATGGGTGGCAGGTTCTGCATGAAATAAAGGAAGATCTAGCGACTGAAAACATTCCGGTCATTCTATTGACGATCATCGACAAGAAGGCGCTCGGATACCGGCTGGGTGCCTCGGCTTATCTACTTAAACCTCTGGAACCTGAAGAGGTCAGAGAAACTCTCATCCGGATCCTTGGTAATACGGACAATCAGCAGAAAAGGATTCTTGTGGTGGATGATGATCCCAATGTCGCTGATATGCTGCGTCAGATCCTGTCCGGACCAGATTTCATTCTGGAATTTGCATCGGACGGTGAAGCCGGCTTACGTGCAGCTGCAGCATTTCAGCCCGATCTTGTGCTGCTGGATATCATCATGCCGCGCCTGGATGGATTCGGTGTTATTGAAAGCCTGCGCGCCGATCTCAAAACACGCGACCTGCCCATCATCGTCATCAGCGCAAAAGACCTGACCGCCTCCGAATCTCAGAGATTGAATGAAGCTGCGGTTCTCATTATCAAAAAGCAGGGATTTCAAGGGGAACAGCTGGTGAATGAGATCAACAAAGCCCTGGATAATGAATTGGTGATGCAATAGAACCTGATCGTAATGAAAAGTGACCTTATGAAAACTATTTTGATCGTTGAAGATATTGATCTGAACGCCGATCTGCTTTCGCAGCTGCTTGAAGATGATTACAACCTTCTCATCGCCAAAGATGGCCAACAAGGGGTGACGGCTGTTGAGCAGCACAATCCAGACCTGGTGCTGATGGATATTTCATTGCCTGTAATGGATGGATTTGAAGCAACACGCGTTATTCGTAAAAACAATCGTAATCTGCCTATTATCGGCTTGTCAGCTCATGCCATGGCTGGCGATGCTGAAAAAGCCAGGGCTGCCGGCTGCACCGATTACCTGACCAAGCCGATCGATGAAGATTTGCTATTCAAGAAACTGGAACAATATCTGAGATAGTCGCAGCATGAACACTCCCAAGATCCTCATCGTTGATGATGAACCCTTCAATGTGGAATACCTGGAACAGGAACTGGAGGAATTAAATTACGCTACGATAAGCGCATTTAATGGCCAGGATGCCCTGGACAAGGTCGGCACCGAAAAACCCGACCTGGTATTGTTAGACATCATGATGCCAGTCATGGATGGCTTTGAGGTGCTTGCACGGCTAAAAACGGATGCGGTTCTACGGGATACGCCAGTCATCATCATCTCCGCAGACAATAACCTTTTGAATGTGGTCAAGGGTATCAAATTGGGCGCCGAGGATTACCTTCCCAAACCCGTCGAACCCACCCTGCTTTATGCCCGTATTTCTTCCTGCCTCGAGAAAAAACACCTGCGCGATATTGAGCAGCTTTACCTTAAAAGCCTGGAAAATGAAATGGATATCGCCCGGGAGATCCAGCAAAGCTTTTTGCCACCAGAGCTGCCAAAAAAGGAAGGTTGGGAAATCGCTGCGTACTTTAAAGCGGCACACGAGGTCGCGGGGGATTTTTATGATGCCTTTCTTCTACCAGATGGAAACCTGGCATGCGTTATTGGAGATGTATGCGGCAAGGGGATTGGCGCAGCCCTTTTTATGACGTTATTCCGCAGTCTCATCCGCGCCACCTCAATCAGCGAAATCGCAATCGGCGGCATGGATATGGCCGCGATCTCTCCATCCGCTCGCCTGCAGCACGTCGTTTCCTTTACCAACCGCTACATCACAGAAACCCATGCTGATGCCGCTATGCTGTTCTCTACCGCTTTTATAGGTATTTTTGATATTACCAGGCACTCACTCGCTTATATCAATTGCGGCAATGAAGCACCTCTTCATATAGACAAGGAGGGTGATATTAAAGCACTCATGCCCACCGGTCCTGTTCTTGGGGTGATCCCGGACGCATGTTATTCGGTAGGAGAAATCAATATGGAAGCAAATGACCTTCTGCTCGCCTTTACAGATGGCATCCCGGATGCACTCAATGTCGATAATATTTCATATGGGAGCGAGACTCTAAAAGAATTGCTGAAATCCGAAAGTCGCTCCGCGGAAGCGCTGATCCATGCCATTGAAAAGCAGCTCTACGAATTTATTCAAGGCACGGACCAATTTGATGACATCACTATGCTGGCAGTTAAGAGGATTGACTAATTTTCCATTCGATTGACTTAACCTTCCGCTCATAGCGATCTGACTGGTACACTTTCTGTCTGACCACCTCTCCCCATTGATATTTGCCTGGAAATGCCTATAATGAAAATATATTTTCCCGGCCTGCTTTGGAGTAACGTCTGCGCCGCTGAATTTATGAAACGTTAATTTATCGATCCGGTGTTGAATGGCTATACTGGATTCAATTAGAGAAAGGATAAAAAATGTTTAAATTCGGCAAGGGTGATGATGATCCCAAAAAAGCAATTGAAAAAGCTGACAAGGTATTAAACAAAGGCCTGATGGGCGGGATTACCAAGGCATTGATGGGCAAGGATTTTCTCGACAAAGCCAATGCCGGCCTCAATATGGCCAATCAGGCACTAGACGGCCAGGCACTGGCTGCTCAGCTGGCCCAAACCGGCACAGATGCTGAAGCCGAAGTGATCTCCATCCAGGATACCGGTGCGACTGTGAACATGAATCCGGTGGTGGTTTTGGTGCTAAAGGTAAAACCTGAATCCGGTGATGAATTCCAGACTGCCGGACAGCTGATGGTTTCACGGCTGGCCATTCCGCGTGCGGGTGACAAGATCAAGATCAAATATAATCCACAGATACCGTCACAATTTATTTTAGTTTAAGCTAATTTAATAGAGTAACCAGGCAGCTAACTGACCGGCAAGAATTGAAGCAGGAAAAATCTGTTTTTTTACACAGGTGCAATAAGAGTACGCCTCCGGCTATGTTTACCGGGGGCATTTTTATTTATTTTTAACAGTCTTCTTTCGTCCATGCGCTCAGGTCCCAGCCTTCCAGAGCAGCGCGCAGTTGGCGGCGCGAGCCCAGGTTGAATTTACGTAAAATGTGGCGCATATGCGTCTTGATCGTTTCCGGTGAGATGACCAGCCGGGCGGCAGCCTGGCGCCCGGTCAGTCCGGCGCACACCAGCGCAGCTACCTGTTTCTCGCGCGGTGAAAGAGCCTGCCAGTGCCGATGGGTTTTGTCTGAACTGTGTTGTGCTTCCAGTGCCTGGTTGAGCAGCAAAAGGATCACTTCATCTGGCGCGCGTTTTTCACGCTCTGCCAACAACTCCACACGCTGCAGCAAACTGCTATAGTCGGGCTCCTCAGACAGCAGGCTGTTTTCCGCTTTGAGATACTGCCAGAGATTCATGTTCTTATTATATAGAACATTTATTCTATTGTCAAGAAGCGCGTCGAATTTTATAGCGACTCCAGATTATGGCATAATAATTTCCAATAATAATCTTACACTGTATATTTGACAAAAATACTATACTTTTATAAATTCAATCAGGAAAGAGGAGAAATGAAAGCATTACTATCTTTGATCGGGTTGTTATTTTTAGTGTCCGGTATGTTATCGTTCACGAAAGTTTCAGATGCAGGTCTTGATCTGGTCAGCAAGACGCAGATCCACACACTGCCTTTTCTGGCAAACTATCCCGCGGTATGGGTGTATGTTGTTCTGGGGCTGGTCTTGCTTGTCATCTCATCCGGTATTAGAAGAAGATGATTTCTGAAAAATACGAATCGGTCTGAAAGAATTCTTTTTTACTTATAAATCGTGATTGGATCCCGAAATAATCAAAATGCAGGTTCAAATTTTGACAAATATGAGCTTGTGTTTTTTGGTCTTGCTGTCAATTATCCTGCTTTTAAGAAGAACATCCTTAATGCAGTCACACGGATTTGTAGGGGGAGCCAATCTATATTAGCCTTATTTCTCTACTGGCCGCAATTAATGATTTATTCAGGTTTCATATCTTTGTGATTGATTTGCTTCAGAAAATCGGGTGAATTCAGCTTTCTTTCCGTCAAATAGGTAATATAGGGGCTGATCAAACGGTAAGTCTCGGCTGCGGTTCGCTCATCTACCTGGATATCAGCCAGTTTTGAATACGGGCTGCGCTGAAAATGGCGCAGGTACCTGAGCGTATTGCGCGTCACAGGGATTGGACTGGTTTCCAGCTTACCGCAAGTCGGACACAGCACTCCCCCCAGCCGGACTGAAAAATATTGGTCTTCCGGTTGGATATCCTTGTGGCAGCTAACGCAGTGGAAAAATTCCGGCCTAAAACCGGCATGCTCCAGCATCCTCAGTTCAAAATTTAATACCGCGTTAAATGAGTTTTCAGCCGCTTCGATGCGTGCGAGCGTGCCGGTGATTAAATGGAAAATTGCCGGTTCAATCTGTTCATCGCTGGTCAGATGGTCTGCAAGTTCCAAAATATAAGCGGCTCTGGCGGTCTTGCTCAGGTCCGCACGGATGGCTGGATAAGCGTTGAGCGTATCCGCCTGGGTGATGATCCAAAAGGACTGCCCTTTAGCCAGCACCAGCGCAGTATAAGTGAAGGGTTCGATATGTGCAGCTTTGCGCGAACGGATCTTGCGGGCGCCCTTGGCGATGGCGCCCAGCTTGCCATGTTCCAGCGAAAACAACCGGATCAGGCGGTCGGCCTCTCCAAAATCCCTGTGCGAAATGATGACCGCTTCAACTTTCCTGATCCGCTCGTATGTCGGCATAAAATGTTTACTCAGGTCAGGCTGTCAGCTCTGAAAGCCCCCGGCAGCAGTTCAGCAACAGTCTTTTCGGTTTTGATGACCTCATTCTCATCAGCGATGATCACCAGCATGTTCGGGCTGAACTCCGCCATCACCTGCCGGCAAGAACCGCACGGCATACCGCCGTTCCGGGTGACTATTGCAATAGCCTTAAATGCCTGCTCGCCGTTGGATACAGCCTTGAACAGCGCCACGCGCTCGGCGCAAACCGTCACCGGGTAAGCCGCGTTCTCGATATTAACGCCGTCATACACCCGTCCCGATTCGGTCAGAACTGCCGCACCAACCTGGTAATTGGAATAAGGCACATACGCCCATTTGCGCACCTGGTTCGCGATTCTGACCAGGTCGATTTTCGCTTCCTGTTCCAGTTTCATCTTTTCCGTCCTAGAGTTAAAGGATTACCCGTGTTGCTTTTTATCCGCCAGGGGTTTGGCCGGCACACCCACCACCACAGACGCATCCGGCACGTCATGCGTCACCACCGCACCCGCACCCGTTTTGGCGCCCCTGCCGATCTTGATCGGCGCCACCAGCATGGTATCAGAACCGATGAAAGCGCCCTCACCGATCTCGGTCTTGAACTTGCCCTCTCCGTCAAAGTTGCAGGTCACCGTGCCCGCGCCAATGTTAACATTCGGTCCGATCTCGGCATCGCCGATATAGGAGAAGTGCCCCATCTTGGTGCCAGGGCCCAGATGCGAGTTCTTGACTTCGCCGAAGTTTCCCATGTGCACATGCTCATCCAGGTGCGCGCCCTTGCGCAGATGCCCGAAGGGGCCCATGTCCACATCATTTTCAAGTCGAGCGCTTTCGAGCATAGCGAACAGGATGCGGCAGCGGTCGCCGATCCGGGTATTCTTCATTACAACCGACGGCCCGATCTCGCAACCTTCGCCGATAGCTGTATCGCCGCGCAGGTATACTTCCGGGTAGAGCACCGTATCCCTGCCAAGCGTAACCCCATCCTCAATATACGTTTTTTCGGGGTCAACTATGGTAACGCCTTCCAGCATCCAGCGCTTGTTGATGCGCTTTTGCAGCGCTTTGGATGCTTCAGCCAAATGTACGCGGGTGTTGATGCCGATAGATTCGTCGCGGTCCCTGATTTCAATGGACGCCACGGTCAACCCTTCCTCAAAAGCGATTTGGATCAGGTCGGTCAGGTAGTATTCCCCGACAGCAGATTTTTGGATCTTGTCTAGCGACGCCCACAGCCAGTCGGCGTCAAAGCAGTAAGGGTTGGAATTCAGTTCGCGTATGGCTTTTTGCTCTGCGGTTGCGTCCTTATCTTCCACGATGCGCATGATCCTGCCGGAATTGTCACGCAGCACGCGTCCGAAACCGCGCGGGTCATCCGCAACCACGGTTGATACTGTCAGTTTCGCGCCGCTTTTGATATGTTCTTCGACCAGAGCTCGGTAGGTTTCACTGGTGATCAGAGGAAAATCCGAATTGGCCACAATAACCACATTCGATTTGCCCTGCAGTAGTGCCCTGGCGCAGCCCACCGCGTGCGCCGTGCCCAACTGCGGCTCCTGCAGCACATAACGGACCCTGTCTCCCAGTTTGGCTTTCACCTGCTCGGCACCGCTGCCCACCACCACCACCGGCGGCTCGGCGCACAGGTCCGTTACCGCACTCAGGATGTATTCCAGCATGGGTTTGCCCAGCAGTTCATGCAGCACCTTGGGTTTGGCAGACTTCATGCGCGTGCCCATGCCGGCAGCCA
>CAZBNE010000075.1:2930-10190 GCA_964493155.1 uncultured Pelolinea sp. | reverse complement strand
GCTTTCCTTTATTTATTTTGTCAATTCCTTGTCTAACCAGGGTCCGATTTTCATCGCATAAGGGAGCTAAGTCTGCAACCGTTCCCAAGGCGACCAGGTCAAGCCAATTTTCGATATCTGATGAGTTCTTGGCTAAAAATCTACTCGAAACCGCTTGCGCCAGTTTATAAGCCAGACCAACACCAACCAGGTTTTTAAAAGGGTAACTGTCTCCTGCTTGTTTGGGATTGATGATCGCGCAGGCTTGAGGTACTTCATCCAGGGGCTGATGATGGTCAGTGATGATCACATCTACCCCGGCGGCTGACATCAAGTCCACTTCCTTTATTGATCGTATTCCGCAGTCAACCGTGATGATTAGGTCTGGATTGAGTGCTAACACACCTTGAATAGACGCCTCGGAGAATCCATAACCTTCCTCAAACCTGTCCGGGATATAATGGACAGCCCTGCCATCCAATAGATTGAACACCTCGTACAATAAAGCGGTTGCCGTGACACCATCAACATCATAATCACCAAAGATAACAATTTTTTGCTTTTCCGTGATTGCCTGATAGATCCGTTCAACTGCCTTGTCCATATCTTTCAGCAGAAACGGATCGTAAACCGGGTTATCTGCGTTTAGAAAATGTTCGGCGCTTTCAGCATCAGTAATCCCGCGATTAAAGAGCAACTGCCGTTCGACCGGTTCATAAACAGCCAGGTTATGGTTGGCATCATCAGAGAGAGGTTCAGGTAAAACCCACCGTTTATCAACACGCCTTTTCACCACACCCCCTATTTAAGATAGACTCTTGGCATTCTGGAAGCAAGCCCGCAAATGACCTCATAATTGATCGTTCCCCAATCAGCGGCAATTTCAGTTGCCGTGATCTCTTCCTCTCCTTGCCGCCCGATCAGGACAACCTCATCACCAATCATAGCGTCCTGAATATGATCCATCTGAAGCATACACTGGTCCATACACACATTGCCAATCACGCGCGCGCGTTTTCCGCGCACCAATACCTTGTTTCCAGGTCGGCGTCGCAGCCCATCAGCATAACCAACCGCAATAACACCGATTCGTTCTCGTTTTTTTGTATAATATTTGAAGCCATAACTCACGCCGTGGTCTGCAGGGAGGGTTTTTAATGAGATCAGGCGTGTTTTCCATGTCAGCGCTGGTTTGATGCCTTCCGGAAGGTTTATTTCATGCGATGGCGGCAGACCATACAGCGCGATGCCGGCGCGCACCAGATTAAACCGCGCTTGTGGAAATGCCAGTGAACCAGCTGAATTGGAAGCATGGATCATGGATGCCCTGATATTTTCATCTTCCATTTTTTCAAGGAGTGCCTGGAATCTTTGCAGCTGAACATCCGTATCTGCTGCACCAGGTTCATCCGCGCGTGCAAAATGCGTAAACACTCCTTCAAGTTCCATATGGGGGGATTCGCTGATCAATTTCAGAAATGGCAGCGCTTCAGTGGGAGGAACTCCCAATCGGCCCATACCTGTATCGATCTTGGCATGCAACCGCAATACGCCTTTAACATTCTTGGCCTGCGTGGCATACTGTTCTGCTACCTGATGATCATAAACGGTCAGCGTAACATCATTCCGAATAGCATGCGGCACGCGCACCGGAGCGGTATACCCCAGAACCAGAATACGCGCTTTAATGCCAGCCTCCCTTAAAAGCAGCCCTTCCTCAATCCTTGCCACACCAAACCATTCGGCACCGGCTTTTTCCAGCCTCTGCGTGACTTTTTCCAGTCCATGCCCGTAAGCATTAGCCTTTACGATCGGCATTACCTTACAGTGGGTTGTTTCGCTCAGGATTTTAAAATTATTTTCCAGAACACGCGGATCGATCTCCAGCCAGGTGCCATAGTATTCATTAGTCATGCGCTTTAGTATAAACGCGCCAATGGTGAATTTCAAGATGTAAATTCAGGTTGTAGAATATAATCCACGCGGATATGGAAAACTCAGTGAAAAAGAATTTTTCTTTTAAACTCCTCTCAAAAGACGGCAGCGCCAGGGCAGGCCTTTTATTAACAACGCATGGCGATGTTGAAACACCGGTTTTTATGCCTGTTGGCACCCAGGCTGCTGTAAAATCTCTGACTCCCGCACAGCTTGATGAATTAAAGACTCAAATCATTCTTGCAAACACCTATCACCTTTACTTACGTCCAGGTGCGGATGTAATTCAGGATTTCGGCGGGCTGCACAATTTTATGAACTGGCGCAAACCTATCCTCACAGATTCTGGCGGCTTCCAGGTTTTTTCGCTGGGCAATCTTAGGCAGGTCACAGACGATGGGGTTGTTTTTAAGAGCCATATTGATGGTTCAATGCATCACTTCACCCCTGAATCGGCAATCAGGATTCAGGAAAAATTGGGCGCAGACATCATTATGGCTTTTGATGAATGCCCTGAACCGCATGACCGCCAATACAATGAACTGGCGCTTGCCCGCACCCATCAGTGGGCCAACCGCTGCCTTCAGGCCAAAAACCGCCCTGACCAGGCTCTCTTTGGGATCGTACAAGGTGGGATTTTTCCCGATCTGCGCGCCCAATCGGCTGAATATTTGACATCACTCGACTTTCCGGGATATTCAATCGGGGGGCTTTCTGTGGGTGAATCGAAAGAAGATATGCTGGCTGTTATTGAAGTGGTTACCGCCATCCTTCCCGAATCCAAACCGCGGTATCTGATGGGCGTCGGTACACCCTATGACTTGATTGAAGGGATCAGGCGTGGAATTGATATGTTTGATTGCGTGCTTCCCACGCGCCTGGCGCGTCACCATGCCGCCCAGACGCTTAAGGGACGGATAAATCTGTCAAAAGCCGAGTATGCCCGCGATCACTCGCCAATCGACAATGAATGCGGATGCTATACATGCCTGAATTTCAGTCGTTCCTATTTACGCCATCTGATCATCGCAAAAGAGATGCTGGCTTCTACATTAATTTCAATACATAATATTTTTACCCTGACCTCACTGGCGCGAGCACTAAGAAAAAGTATTTTTGAAAAAAGGTTTGAAAGTACAGCAGCTCAAATGCTCGCCAATTTGGAGAAAGAATAATGACACTTTTGCAAGCTTTCATTCTTGGAATCGTTCAAGGGTTGACCGAATTCCTGCCCGTCTCAAGCTCTGCTCACCTGGTTCTCGTTCCGCATCTTCTGGGCTGGAACCTGGCTGAGGAATTTGTTTTTCCCTTTGATGTATTGGTTCAGCTAGGTACCCTTGCAGCAGTAATCTTGTATTTTTGGAAAGACCTGGTTGAGATCTTTACCACAGTCATCCGTGGAATACGCGATCGAAAGCCTTTTCAGGAAATACCCGCACGCATCGGCTGGCTGGCTGTTCTGGCGACCATCCCCGCCGGAATCATCGGCTTGCTCATCAAGGATAAGGTCGAAGCAGCTTTCAACAGTCCTCTTGCGACCTCGGTGTTTCTTCTTGTCACAGCTGGATTGCTGCTCGCGGCAGAATTCATTGGCAAACGGGATAAAACGCTTGAAAAATTGACCTGGCTGGATGCGCTTTGCGTGGGATTCTTCCAGGCAGTATCGATTTTTCCCGGCATTTCCCGCTCTGGCAGTACTATCGCTGGCGGTATGGCGCGAGACCTGGACCGCAAATCATCAGGCCAATTCTCTTTTATCTTAGCCATACCGATCTTTCTGGCTGCGGGTTTACTGGGCATTAAGGATCTGTTAGCAATTACCAACCTTTCAACATACTTGCCTGCATTGCTGCTTGGCTTTCTCACTGCCGGCGTTGTTGGCTTTTTTGCCATACGCTGGTTTTTAAATTATATAGCCAGCCATTCTTTGCTGCCTTTTGCGGGTTACTGTGTAATGCTCGGTGCGGGGACGTTGGCGTTTACGTTATTAAATCCTACCGTCCCGGAAGCAGCGGCTCAACCGGAAAATCAAGTTTATATCCAACCAGTCAAAATGCCTGAAAATACCAGTTCAATTTTCAAGATCGCTTTTGAGTCAGACCTGGAGTGGCTGCTTCCGTCAATGGTTGAATGCCAGCACGATCAGCCGGGATTGGATATTCTGCTCAGCCAGGAAGCCTTTGTTACGGGTCAACCGGTTAAAGCATCCATCGCCTTGGCTTATGGCGAAATAGAAAGCCTCGGAAGCGAAATCTTTCAACTTGGAAATGAGCTCCTTGTTCCTGTTACTTATAAAGACAGCCCACTAAATTTTCTCCCGGCGGAGCTTTCGCGAGCGATTCTAAACGGCCAAATCAAAACTTGGGAAGCAGCGGCAGAATTCTGTCCGGAGTGCTTCTTAACAACAGGAATGAAAGGCGATATCAATCTATACGCTTATTCTCCAGGAACACAACTTTATCAGGCAGCCAGTCATTTTTATGTGAATGGAAAACCTCTCTCCTCGGTGGCTCGGCTGACACCTCATTCGGCTGCCATTCGTGAAGCACTCAGGGTAGACTCCCAGGGTTTGGCGATTTTACCCAGAACCTGGGTTGATTCGACCGTTAATGAAGTTGATTTCGAATTAACCGGGGGGATCACTCCATCAATTCCGATGCTTGCCTATGCCGGAGAACCACTGACAGTAGCCTTGCAGGCCTGGCTTGCCTGTGTTCAAAAAAGCATCAAATAATATACAATTAGGTCATATTATTGATTTCGGTATCCAATGGAGAAGAACATGCTCAGTGAAATGACCATCGCTTTCATCGGTCCAGGTGTAATGGCTGAAGCAATGCTATCAGGTTTATTAAAGAAAAAACTTATCCCGGCCAGCAAGATCCTCATCTCAGGACCTTTTGAGGATCAAAATGATGCTTTAAAAAAGAAATATGGGGTAAAACCCTTTACCGATAACGCGCTGGCAGTAAAGCATGCAGATATCGTCATACTCTCTATAAAACCCCAGAGCCTCAAGAAAGTACTTGAAGGACTGCGGGGAGCACTAAAACCAGATGCGCTGGTGCTTTCAATCGTTGCCGGCGCTTCAGTCGCCAAGATCACACGTTTTCTCGGCCATAACATCATTGTTCGTTCCATGCCCAACACACCAGCGCAGATCGGAGAAGGCATCACTGTCTGGACAACATCACCTGCGGTTTCGGATACACAAAAAGAATTCGCCCGCGCAATTCTGGGCGCTTTCGGACATGAGATCTTTGAGGAAGAAGAGGATTATTTGGATAAAGCCACTGCGCTTTCCGGCACCGGCCCCATGTATGTATATTTGTTCATGGAGGCTATGGTGGACGCGGGTGTGCACATGGGATTTTCCCGCCGCACGGCAGAACGGCTGGTGATTGAGACTATTCGCGGTTCAGTGGATTATTACGATTCCGGTCCTGAAGAGACGCGCCATTTGGCCAAGCTGCGCAATCAGGTCACCTCACCTGGCGGTACTTCAGCTGAAGCGCTCTATTATCTTGAAAAAGCGGGGTTCCGCACAGCACTCTCACGTGCTATCTGGGCTGCTTATCAGCGTTCCAAAGAACTGGGGCAGGACGCTGAAACACATCCTCCGGACTAGTCGGCCAGGCATGAGCGTTATCCATAAGGATTACCCGCTGGTTGAACTTCATCGCCATTTGGATGGCAATGTCCGGCTGGAAACGATCCTGGATCTCGGAAGAAAATATAATTTACCTATTCCAGGTAATTCAATTGACGAACTGCGGCCTCACATCCAGGTGACGGAAGCCAAACCTTCCATTTTAGATTTTTTCAAAAAATTTGAATGGCTTACCGGTGTGCTGGTGGATTATGACGCAATTCGCCGCGTGGCATATGAAAATGTCTTCGACGCCAAGGATGAAGGTATCGACTACATAGAGCTGCGCTTCAGTCCCTGGTTCATGGCAGAAAGGAATCATCTCATCCCTGCCGGGGTGGTTGAAGCAGTTGTGGATGGGGTACAGGCTGGAGTGCACGCCACAGGCATCAAGGCGAATCTGATCGGCATCATCAGCCGCACCTATGGTCCGGAGATCTGCATGCGTGAACTTGAGGCATTGTTGAGCCAGAAAAGTCATATCGTAGCACTCGATCTGGCTGGTGACGAGTTGAATTTTCCAGGCGATCTTTTTGTAGAACATTTTAAATTAGCACGTGATGCGGGTTGGCATTCCTGCCCGCATGCCGGCGAAGATGCCGGCCCGGAGAGTGTCTGGCAGGCGATAAACGAACTAAATGCAGAACGTATCGGCCATGCGGTTCACGCATTAAAAGATCCCGAATTAATGGATCATTTGGCAGAACACAAAATTGGCGTGGAATCCAGCCTGACCAGCAACGTCCATACCAGCACTGTTAAAGATTATGCCAGCCACCCTATATCCACATTTTTACGGCATGGCATTGCTGCTACGATAAATACCGATGATCCCGGTATAAGCGCAGTTACGATCGGGCATGAATACGAAGTTGCTGCCGTTGCCGCCGGATTGAATGACGATCAGATATTCCAGGCGCAGTGCAATGCGCTCGATCAGGCTTTTCTAAGCGATTCGGAAAAAACTGCTCTCCTCACTTCCAAGCACCAGCCCTCATCGTTCTTGTAGCTTTTGAATTTTCTTAATTTGTCATTGAGCTTTATCGCAATTGGTGCAGCAATTTGTCCTTTGGTATAGAAGCACACGAGTATTCTTGTTAGTAAATAAGATTTTTCTTAGTAATTCACATTTCCTCTTGACAAAATTTATTTATTATTCTATTATTAGAATATACCATTAATATAATAAAGGAGTGATCATGAAGACTCTCGACTTGATTAGCGAATACCGGCAGTATTACGTACAGCCCAAAAACTCGGTCTCACTGGTTCAGGTTCCAAAAATGAACTTCCTGATGATCGATGGCAAAGGCAGCCCTAACAACAATCCGGATTATTCAGATGCTTTGGGTGCCTTGTATAGTGTTGCCTATACGCTAAAATTCGCGGTCAAAAAAGGTCCGCTCGAAACGGACTTCAAGGTCATGCCTCTCGAAGGTCTGTGGTGGACCGATGATATGAGCAAGTTTACCCTCGCGTGGTCCGACGAGTTCGAGGAGGGCACCTTCAACAAGACCTACTGGTCCGGTCACTACTGCTGGGGCGACAACGGCACCTGGCCGCGCGACACCGCGTACTGGAACCGGGGGCAGGTCAGCTTCCGCGACGGCAACCTTGTCATTCGCGCCGAGTACCTCGAAGACGGCCCCAAGGGCTCCGAAGGCCCGGACGGCCCCGCCTATTACTCCTACGGCATG